>CAJFUR010000065.1 GCA_904420215.1 uncultured Eggerthellaceae bacterium | reverse complement strand
CTCCTTGTACAGGCGCTTCTGGTCGTCGGTGTCGTAGATGGTGAAGTTGCGCGTGAAGCCCAGCCGCTCGGCGTCGGCGCGCAGGATACGCACGCACATGCTGTGGAACGTGGACACCCACATGCCGCGGGCGCGCGGCCCCACGAGGCCGCCCAGGCGCTCGCGCATCTCGGCGGCCGCCTTGTTGGTGAACGTGATGGCGAGGATTTCCCACGGCGCCACGCCGTGGTTCTCTATGAGGTTCGCGATGCGGTACGTGAGCACGCGCGTCTTGCCCGAGCCGGCGCCCGCCAGCACGAGCAGCGGGCCTTCGGTGGTGGTGACCGCCTCGCGCTGCGGTCCGTTCAGGGTGTCGATGTCGATGGGCATGGTGGTTCCTCACACGTGTCCCACGCGCGGCGGGGCGCCTGCGCGCGGGTGGTCTTCGCACTGTGCCGTTGATGAAAGGCGGGGCATCATTGTAGCGCTTTCCCGCGCCGCCCGCCGCGCGGGTGGGGCCTTCCTGCAAGAAACGCAAACCTCGGCCGGCGGCGCGGCGGCGCAGCGCACGTGCGCCGCCGGCGCCCCGCGCCCGCACGCCACAGCCGCCCCGGCGCGCCGGCGCCCGCGAACCGCAGCCACCGGCGCTCCACGCCCACGAGCCACAGCACGCTCGCCCCGGCGCCCCCGCCCGCGCGCCCTACAGCTTCGCCTCCACGGCGTCGATGAGTTCCTGCTGGGAGTGCACGCCCAGCTTCCGGTAGATGTGGTACGTGTGGGTCTTCACCGTGTGCGGGGAAATGACCAGCTCGCTGGCTATGTAGCGCTGGTTGCGCCCGCGCACCAGCATCAGGTAGATCTTGCGCTCCTGGTTCGTCAGCTCGTGGGCGTCGGCTATGCCCTCGCACACCGACTTCCACTTCTCCATGAACGAGTCGGCGTGCGGCTCGGCGGCCGCGCTCCTTTCCAAAGCGATGATGTCGCCCACCAGAAACACCACGAGCGCAATGACGATCACGATAGAGAAGACGGCGAACCCCGTGTCGAACCCCGCATCCCCCAAGGTGGCGTGCAGCAGCGCCCCCGTTCCCCACCCAATGAAGATGCCCACGAAATTGCCCACGGTGGGCACGGCGTAGGACACGTACACCGGCAGCTTGCGGTCGCGTATCTCGTCTGCAAGGTCGCCCCACGTGATGGCGTCGAAGCACGTGAACCCGAACACCACCAGCGCCAGGAAGAAGATGCGGTAGATGTCGGGCACGTAGGGAAACGGCAGCACGGCAATGGCGATGAGGGGCAGAAGGAGCATCCGGTAGCGGTCCGAGTCCATTTCCGCCTCCTGCGACAGGGCGAAGATGGCGAAAATGACGGCGGACACCAGAATGGACACGCCGATGAACGCGACCAGGTTCTCCGCCACGGCGAAGTTCAGCACCGTGTAGGAAACGACGCCGAAGATGAGCGTGTACAGAAGCGTGCGGGGCACCGTGGGCGCCAAGTCGCGCGCCCGCGCGGAAACCGCCCTGGCATACGCGCTGCGCGTGGGCGCGGCGACGAACGGCCAGCCGAAGCCTATCCGGCGGTTCGCGGCCTGCGAGCACAGCGTGGAGGCCACGGGGAACGCCATGATCAGGCCGATGCCGGCAACCGAATCCAGAAAGAAGGCCAGCAGGTAGAGGATAGACGCAGACAGGAACGCCACCGCGATGCAGCGCATGAGCTTCGCGCGGCGCAGCCACACGAAGAACGGCCCGGTTTTGAGGTAGACGAACGAGGACGCCAGCGCACCCACCACCCAGAACGCCGCAGAGGCCGGGAAGCCCAAGGGGAAGCCGAACGCGCCCAGCAGAGCCGGAACGCCCATGCAGGCCGAGCACGCGGCCAGAACGCCGGAAAACCACGCCTTGTCCACCACGTGCTGCAAGCGGAAGCCAAACAGCACGAACGCCACCATGCTGAGCGCCGAGCTTCCGGCCACGATCACGCAGAGCGCCAGGTACAGGCCCAGATCGGCATCGTCGAAGGGGCTCAGCACGTTGGCATGGAAAAGGGAGAATATCCACGCCCAGTACGTCGCCAAGGCCGCGATGCCCAGAATCACGCACACCGAGCTGCTGCCGATGAGCATGTCGCGATGGGGAGGCTCGTCAAGCCCCTCCCCCGAAAGCGCGGCCTGCACTTCGGAACCTTGACGCGCCGTGCGAGAAACCATCGTGCCCCCCAATCATCGATGTCGCACCATCATACACCATGCGCGCCGCGGCGGCACCGGCAAGGCGCGCCCCTTCCCCGGCAAATGCACGCGGGGCGGGGCGGCCGCAGGCGGCAGCAGGCGCGGGCGGCTCGGGAGCGCGTTGGGCCCCGAGCCGCGGGTCACCGGCGCGCACCGGCAAGGCGCACCCCGCCGCCCCCGGCTTCGGGCGGAGCCGGAAGGCCGGCGGGAACGGGGAGCGGCCGGCCGCACGCCGCGCACGCCTTGGCGGACCCGTCGTTTTCGTGCATGCACGCCGGACACAGGCCGCGCTTGAACGCGGGATGGCACTTCCCGCAGTTCTGGCACGGGTAGCAGTGCTCCCTCACGCCTTCCCCCTTTCCCGGGCCGCCAGAGCACGCCCCTCCCGTGCGGAAGGGGCGCCGGCCGCACGGGGCCGGCGCCCACGGGCGGCCGGAACGGTCCTGCGGCCTTACGGCTCCGCAGTCCTGCGTCCTTGCAGCCTTGCAGTCCCGCAGTCCTGCAGCCTCGCAGCCCTGCTGCCGCCCGCTACTCCCGCTCGTCGCGCTTCGCGTAGTCGCGCAGGTACAGGCGGCGGAACGCGAAGATGCACACGGCGCAGGCAACAAGCGAGAGGATGCCCATGCTCATGGCCGCCGCGCCGTAGCCGGCGTTGTCCAGCACGACGCCGATGATGGCGGGAATGGCCAGCGTGCCGCCGTTCTGACCCAAAACCACCACCGCCGTGGCCGCGCCGACGGTCTTGGGCGAGCGGGCCACCTCGGGCGCCATGGCGAAGAACACGGTGGGGGCGCCGCCCAGAAAGCACCCGATGACGAAGCCGATGACGCACGTTTCCACGACGCCGAGGCTCAAGTTGAACCAGGCGAACAAGCCGATGGCACACACGAGCATGTCGATGAACAGCAGCATGCCCTTGTCCCTCACGCGGGCGAGGATGACGCCCATGCCGGTGCCGCCCACGAGCATGCCGGCAGAGGCCACGGTGGCACACAGGTTCGCGGACGCCTCGCTCCAGCCGTTCTCGACGCTCAGGAAGGGAATGGTGAACGCGTTGAACGCGTCAGTGGAGCCGCCCACCAGGAAGAACATGACGGCGCTCAAAAGGCACAGCGGCGCGAAGTAGCCCCAGAGCACGCCGTGCTTCTCCCCGTCGTCCTGCGCCAGGGCGGCCATTTCGTCAAGGTCTTTCCGCTCAGACGCGGCGGGCGCCTTCACGAAGACGATCACCAGCAGAAACGCGAGGACGGCGCCGATGAGGCCGAAAATCCACATGCGGGTCCAGTCGCCGCCCTCCATGATGGGCGTGGCGGAAAGCGTGACGATCATCATGGCGAAGCCCACGTTGGCGCCCCACACGCCGTTGGCAAGGCCGCGCTTCTTGGGCTCGTACCACATGGCGATGACGCCCGGGCCCGCCGTCATCGTG
>CAJFUR010000064.1 GCA_904420215.1 uncultured Eggerthellaceae bacterium | reverse complement strand
GGCTTCGAGAAGGTGTTCGAGATCGGGCGCCAGTTCCGCAACGAGGGCATGGACCCCTACCACAACCCCGAGTTCACCACCATGGAGGCCTATCAGGCGTTTTCCGATTTGGAAGGCATGATGGAACTCACGCAGGGCTACATTCAAGCCGCGGCCATGGCGGCGTGCGGCACGCTGCAGATCACCTATCAGGGCCAGGAGATCGACCTTGGCGGCACGTGGCGCCGCGCCACCATGATGGAGCTGGCCACCGAGGGCGCGGGCACCGAGGTGAGCTTCGAGCGCACGCGCGAGGAACTGGTTGCCATTCTGGAGGAAAACGGCGGGCATGCCGACGGCGCGTGGGGCAAGGGCAAACTCATCGCGGAAATCTTCGAGGCGGTGGCGGAAGAGAAGCTTATCCAGCCCACCTTCGTGATCGACCATCCGCTGGAAGTGTCGCCGTTGGCGAAGAAGAAGGCCGGCGACCCGAACCTCACCGAGCGCTTCGAGCTGTTCATTTGCGGACACGAGTACGCCAACGCCTTCGGCGAGTTGAACGACCCGGTCGATCAGGCCGAGCGCTTCCGCAAGCAGGTGGAGGCGAAGGACTTGGGCGACGACGAGGCCATGGGCTACGACGACGACTACATCCGCGCGCTGGAGTACGGCATGCCGCCGGCCGGCGGCGTGGGAGTGGGCATCGACCGTCTGGCGATGCTGCTGACCGACGCGCCGAGCATTCGAGACGTGCTCATCTACCCGACGATGCGCCGCGAGTCGCCCGCAGGCGGGGCGGCGGGGCGGGGCGCGGCCGGCGGGTCTGGCGCGGTTGCTGCCGACGCTGGCGCTGGCGAGGCTGACGTTGCTGCCGCCGGCACCGCGAACGCTGCCGAGGCTACTGCCGCGTGTGCCGCAAGTGCCGCCACGTGCGCCGCGCCGGCGCTGCCGGACTTCTCGAAGGTGGCCATCGAGCCGCTGTTCGAAGAGCAGGTGGACTTCGACACGTTCAGCAAGTCGGACTTCCGCGCGGTGAAGGTGAAGGAGTGCGTGACCGTTCCCAAGAGCAAGAAGCTGCTGCAGTTCACGCTCGACGACGGCACGGGGGAGGACCGCACCATCCTCTCGGGCATCCATGCCTACTACGAGCCGGAGGAGCTGGTGGGCAAGACGCTCGTGGCCATTGTTAACCTGCCGCCGCGCAAGATGATGGGCATCGATTCGTGCGGCATGGTCATCAGCGCCGTCCACGGGGAGGCGGGCGAAGGTGACCAGCCCGAGGAGCGCCTGAACCTGCTCATGGTGGACGACCGCATTCCCGCCGGAGCGAAACTGTACTAGAAGACCAGACGAGGCCACAACAGGGCTTCGCACTGCGAGATGCGCCGGCGAAGCGCTGCGGCGAGCGGGGACGCGGCAGCGAAGCGCTGCGACGAACAGGGGTGCGGCAGCGAAGCGCTGCGGCGTGTGGAGGCGCGGCGGCGAAATGCCGCGTCACGAAGGCGCGGCGGCGAAGTGACGTGCCGCAAAGGCGCAACGATGAACCTGCATGCGAAGGCCGTCCGGGCTTGGCCCCGGGCGGCTTTCTGCGTTGTGCGGCGTGGGGCGCGGGGTTGATTTCGCTCGGCTGCAACAGCGTCCCCTCCCGCAACGTTTCGGTTGCGCGTCAGGCGCGCGCACGTTCGGTGTCGTTTGGCGCCGCGTCGCCGCGCGCCCGCACCCCATGGTAGGATACCTGCTGGCGGGCTGCCGCCGCCCTGCGCCCGCATGCGCCCCGCCGCCCCGCGCCCGCGCGCGGCAACCCGCTCGCCCATTGCGGCTCGCGCCGCGCGTGCCCGGCCCTGCTGCCTGCTGCCGCGCCCACCCGCCGCGACGCGTCCGCACCCGCCGCCCCGGTGCCCGCCGCGCCCGGCACTTTCGGCCTGTGCCCGTTGCCGTGGCGTCCCACCGGTGCATTCCCGCAGGCTCTGGCACTTGTGGA
The DNA here is from genome assembly GCA_904420215.1 of uncultured Eggerthellaceae bacterium. Classification (GTDB taxonomy): domain Bacteria; phylum Actinomycetota; class Coriobacteriia; order Coriobacteriales; family Eggerthellaceae; genus CAJFUR01. The sequence goes on along the minus strand of CAJFUR010000064.1, from coordinate 381 downwards.
GCGGGCGTGTAACGGCAGGCGACGAATTGGCACTCTCGCATCAGGAGTGCTAAGATGATGCGAAACCATGGCGACTCTGCGAGAATAGAGGCTAGCATGTCATTTGAAAAGTTCACCGACAAGGCGCGCAAGGTGCTTGTCTTGGCTCAAGACGAAGCCCGCTCGCTTCATCAGCCCTACGTGGGCACCGAGCACATCCTGCTCGGTCTCATACAGGAAAAGGACGGCCTGGCCGCCCAGGCGCTCGACCGCTTGAACGTCAAGTACGACGCGGTGGTGCAAGCCATCCGCCAAGTGGTCTCCATCGACGAGGACACCGACGTCTCCGGCCATCTGTCCTTCACCCCGCGCGTCAAGCGCGTGCTGGAAAACTCGCTGCGC
>CAJFUR010000063.1 GCA_904420215.1 uncultured Eggerthellaceae bacterium | reverse complement strand
ATGCCGATCTTGTTTCTGATAGCCGTCTTGTTCATGGGACATAGGCTATAGCCAGCCTTGCCGGAATGTGCTTGAAATCAGAAACAGTGGCCCCAGGTTTTTCTGGCAGGTTGTCTTGCCGGCTGCCTTGCCGGGTGCTTTGCCGAGCTGCGCCGGCTTTCACGGCTTCTCGTTGGCGCGCATCTTGACACGGCGCTCACCCTTCCGCATAATTAAGTCAATTATTTGACTAAAAACCGAGAGCGACAGGAGCGAGGAGGGCGGCCATGCACGAAGCAGACAGGCAGGCGCGGCGCAACGCCTTCCTCTACTGCAAGTTTCGCGACGAGCAGTTCGCCCTTTACGACGCTTTCGCGAAGAGCTGCGGCATGACCATGAACACGCTGCTGGTGGTCAACGCGCTCTACTACGCCGAGGACGGCCTCACGCAGCGCGAGATCTGCGACGCCGTGCACCACTCGAAGCAGACGGTGAGCCTTATCGTGAAGAAGCTGCTCGCCGAAGGGCGGGTGGAGCTGGCGGCAAGCGAATCCGATGCCCGCGCGAAAGTGGTGCGCCTGACCGGGGCGGGGCGCGCGTGGGCGGAATACCCGGTGCGCCACATCACGCTTTCGGAGGACAACGCGATGGCCCTCTTTTCGCCCGAGGAACAGGAGCAATTGGTGGCCCTCTCGCGCACTTTCACGAAGAACCTGAAGGCGCTCGTGCAAAATACGAACGAGCGCGACCCGGAGTAGCCGGTTCGATACTAGAAAGGAGGATCTGTGAAAAGCGCGATATACGGCCTGTTCGGAAAGGCTGTGCAGGAAGGCCCTTCTGCGAAAGAGCCGGATTCGCAAACATGAGAGGGTGCGCGCGGCCGGAAAACGAGATCTCGCGGGCGCGCATAGGGCTGCGCGAACGGGAAGACAGAGGAAGCGAAAGGAAGCAACGATGGAATTCTACGAGACAGTCAACAGGCGGCGCAGCATTCGGCAGTTCACCGACGCGCCCATTGCGCGCGAGGTGTTGGAGCGCGTGCTCGAGGCGGGGCTTGCGGCGCCGTCGTCCGACCATCAGCGGCGCTGGGAGCTGGTGGTGCTTGCCGACCGCGACCGCATCCACGAACTCGCGCAGATCGTGAAGCCCTATCCGTGTCGCGTAAAGGAGCCGAAGTCGCCCCAGCAGGAGATGTTCAAGATCGCCTTCCCGCGCCAGCGCACCATGATCGAGGAGGCAGCGGCCGTGGTGCTGCCCTACTTCAAGTGCAAGTATGCCCTCGACGGGCCGCAGGGTACTTACGCGTTGAACGACTTCGGCGCGGCGTGGTGCGTCATCGAGAACATGCTGCTGGCGGCCACGGCTGAGGGCCTGGGTTCGGTGGTGCACATCCCCGTGAAGAAGGAGCCCGAGCAGATTGCCGCGCTCATCCAGCCCAAGAAGGACTACCAGCTGCCGGCCCTCGTCATGCTGGGGCATCCCGCCCCCGACGCAGAGGTTCCCGCCCAGGTTGAGGCCACCGTGGCCAAGAACGTCCACTGGAACGAATGGTAGCGCGCCGTGGAATTCAACGAAGTGATCGACAAGAGGCGCACGGTGCGGCAGTTCACGGACGAGGACGTCCCGTTCGAGAGCGTGAATCGGGTCATGGAAGCGGGAATGAAGGCGCCCACGTGGGACCACAACCGCAACTGGCAGTTCGTCGTCCTGCGTAGCCGCGAGGAGAAGGAGCGGGCGTTCAAGTACGCGAAGGGCGTCGTGGCGCGGTTCGACGAGCGTCGCTACGAAGGACGCAACCTCAACCTTTCCCAAGAGATGTACGTCTATGCGATGCGCTACCAATACACCATGCTCGTCGAGTGCCCGTGGGTGGTCGTGCCGCTCTTTCGCTGCAATCGCCTGAACGCCGAATGGGTCAGCAAGCTCAACCCCTTTGCGGATGCATGGTGCGTGGTGGAAAACATGCTTCTTGCCGCGACCAACGAGGGACTCGGCTGCTCTTTGCGCATACCGCTCAACAAAGAGCATGACGTGGTGAGGGAGGCGCTGGGCGTGCCCGGCGGATGGATGATCCCCTGCTTCGTCGGCATCGGGCATCCCGATCCGGCCGAGGCGCTTCCGAGGCAGTATTCCGCCGATGTGAAGGGACACCTCCATTTCGGGTGCTGGAAAGGCGAAGGTTTTCAGACCTCGCTGGAGACGAGGTGGTAGGCCATGCCGGAAATGCCCGAAGTGGAAGCGGTGCGAAGGGTTCTCGAGCCGCAGTTGAGGGGGCGCAGGGTGGCGTCCGTTGCCATCGCCCAGCCCCAAATTGTCGCCCATCCGGGCCCCGATGGGTTTGCGTCGGCGGTTGAGGGGCGCGAGATCGTGGGCATGGGAAGGCGCGGGAAGTTCCTGACCATGGCGCTTGGGGACGGGGGAACCATCGTCTTGCATCTGCGCATGACGGGGCATCTGCTCGTTCTTCCCGCCAATTTTCCCGTGCAGAAGCACACCCATCTTGTCATGGGGCTCTCCGACGGCATGGAGGTGCGCTACGTGGATCCCCGCCGCTTCGGGAGGTTCTGGTACCTTGCACCGGGGGAAGAAGATGCGGTGACGGGGATGGCCAAGTTGGGGCCGGAGCCTCTCGATGCGGCTTTCACAGGGAGCTATCTGAAGGAAAAGGCGGGAAGCCGCAGCAAGGCCGTCAAGGAGGCGCTGCACGACCAGTCCGTGGTGGCCGGAATTGGCAACATCTACTCCGACGAGATACTTTTCAAAGCGCGCATTCGCCCCGACACGCGGTGCAAGGACCTCTCGGCGCGGCTTTGGAACAGGCTGGCACGGGAGGCGCGGGCCGTGATCGAGTCGAGCGTGGCCGTGAACGCGATGACGCCCGAGGAATACCGGGAGGGGATGGGCGAAGTGTTCCACAACATGGAGCACGTGGAGGTGTATGGCCGCGCGGGCGAGCCGTGCCTGCGGTGCGGGAGCACGGTGAGGCGCATGGAAATCGGGGGTCGCGGCAGCTACTACTGCCTGCGCTGCCAGCGGAAACGCCCGCCGGCGCGGCCCTAGGGCGGGGCGTGTGCCCCTTGCAGGGCCGCAGGCCCGAAGGCGGAACCTGCGGCTCTGCGGCGGGTTTTTCCATGGAAAGGAGGCGCGTTTCGTGGACGTGCGCGAGATAGAGGCGAAGTCTATTCTGTCGAAGTCGAACCTGCCGGTGTGCGACTATTCGGCGAACCCCTATGTGGGTTGCTCCCACGCATGCCGCTACTGCTACGCAAGCTTCATGAAGCGCTTTTCGGGCCATGACGAGCCTTGGGGGCAGTTCGTGGACGCGAAGACGTGGAAGCCGCTGGCCAGCGGGGGAAAATATCGCGGCAAACAGGTGTTTCTGGGTTCGGTGTGCGACCCCTACATGCTCGAGGAGGCCGTCTGGAAGCGCACCCGTGCGCTCTTGGAGCAGCTGGTGGGCAGCGGCGTGGAGGTGTCCGTCCAAACGAAGAGCGACCTGGTGCTGCGCGACCTCGACCTGCTGCAACAGCTGCCCGGCGTGCGCGTGGGGTTCAGCATGAACACCTTGGACGAGGGCTTCCGCGCCGACATGGACAAGGCCGCAAGCATCGAGCGCCGCTTGGCTGCCATGGCCGAGCTGCACGATGCGGGCATTCGCACCACCTGCTTCATATCCCCCATCTTCCCCGGCATCACCGACGTGACCGCCATCATCGAGGCGGCGCGGGCGTCGTGCAACCTGGTGTGGCTGGAGAACCTGAATCTGCGCGGCGGCTTCAAGGCCGACATCCTTGGCTACATTGCGGAGAGGCATCCGGATCTCGTGCCTCTCTACGACGCCATCTACCGCAAGGGCGACCGTTCCTACTGGCAGGCGCTCGATGGCGAGATTCGCGTCTGGGCCGCCCGCGAGGGACTCGACTACGTGCGCAACGACGACACCGTGCGCCGCCCCTTCGATGCCCCGCCGGTCATCGTCAACTACTTCTACCACGAGGAAGTGCGGAAGCGATAAGCTTCGGGTCGTTCGCTGCGTCGATGTCATGCAACTGGAAACGCAGGGTGCCAAGGTGGTGCGCTGGGCGGTAAAATGGAGCGAACTAGAAAGGTCGCTGCATGGAGTTAGCCAAACTCGAAACTTATACGGAGAACAACCGCCTTGAAGCCAAGGCCGCCCAAGGCGGCTTGCCCCAGAGCGTTTGGGAGACCATTTCCGCATTCGCCAACACGGAGGGTGGAGCCATCGTGCTTGGGATGAGGGAGCGCAAGGACGGCACGTTGGAAGCCGTGGGGCTTCGTGATGCCGATAAGATGCTCGACGATTTCTGGAACGCGGCTCACAGCACCGACAAGCTGTCATACTGCATAATGGCGGACAAAGATGTCCGTATCGAGAGTGTCGATGGCAAAGAGTTGATTGTCATAGAGGTCCCGCGCGCCGACAGGCGCTCGAGACCGGTTTATGTGAACGGCAATCCTGTTACGGGAACATACAGGCGCGACCACAAGGGCGACTACCGCTGTGCTTCAAATGAGGTCCAGGCGATGTATCGAGACGCGTCGGACGAATCTGTCGATGCTCGCATTCATGAAAACCTGACAGTAGACGATTTGTTTTCGGAAACGATAGGCTCGTATCGCAGAAGCTACGAACTTCATCATGGCACGCATGCGTGGACCGACTTGCCCGATGAGGAGTTCCTTTGCCGAATAGGCGCGGCAAAAGCTGGGAGTGACGGAAAGGTTCATCCAACGAGTGCGGGCTTGCTTATGTTCGGGGAAGAATGGCGAATTATGGCGGAGTTTCCGCACTACTTCTTAGACTATCGCCAAGAACTCGGCACCGATGAAAGGTGGCAGGGCCGGATTACCTCGCAGGACGATAGCTGGTCGGGAAACGTCTTCGATTTCTATAGGCGCGTCTTCAATAACATGAAACAAGCCATCAACGTTCCCTTCAAGCTCGACGAGAACAGCCTGCGCGTTGACGAAACGGAAGCGCACGATGCGTTGCGCGAAGCTCTTGCGAATTGCCTCACGAATGCGGATTACAACGAACGTCGTGGCGTGGTTCTCTTGTGGAAAGAGGACGGGCTGCATCTCTCGAACCCCGGTGGTTTCCGCATAGACATAAAAGACGCTTATATCGGGGGAAACTCCGATCCGCGCAATGAGACGATGATGAAAATGTTTTCCCTTATCAATATTGGCGAACGTGCAGGCGGCGGCATTCCCAATATGGTGAAGAAATGGATGTCTGCTGGTTACGGAAAGCCTGTGCTCAGTGAGCGGGTGAATCCCGAGCGGTCCAGTATTTTCCTGCCACTTGGCAAGGGGAGTAAATCAGGTAAATCGGATATCTCGTCTTTTATCTCGTCACCGATTGACGAGATAACCTTGGACACTGATCAGACAGCTGTTCTTGACGCTATGGCGAAGAATCCCTCGGCTACTTATCCGGAAATTGCTCAAAACACCGGTTTTAGCGAAAGCAAGGTGTATCGCATTTCGAATGCCCTTCGAAAAAAAGGTATGGTAGAGCGAGAAGGCTCGAGAAAAACAGGAATATGGAAGGTGCTAACTAGGTCTTAAATACCGAACGAAAAACGCAGTGCTATTCATGTTGAAGGGGCAGGACAGCCTAGGCGCTTTTCGAAAGAATATCTACCGAAATCTTCGGGCTCGTAACAGGGCATTGACGGGTCGGCGATGCCAGAGGCCGGGGATGCGCCGAGGCGTTTCGAAGAAAGGTGGTTCGAGCGGCGATGATGGACATCATGCAGGCTGTGCGGGAGCGGCATTCCGTTCGCGCTTACTTGGACAAGCCTTTGCGAAAAGAGGATGTCGCTGCGCTGGAGGAAGCCATCGGGCAGTGCAACGGCGAAAGCGGGCTGAGCATGCAGCTTGTCGCCAACGAGCCGAAGGCGTTCGGCGGGATGATGGCGAAGTACGGGAAGTTTTCCGGCGTGCGGAACTACATCGCCGTCGTCGGCGACAAAAACGACGCCGATCTCGAGGAAAAGAGCGGCTACTACGGGGAAAGGCTCGTGCTTTTGTCGCAGCAGCTGGGGCTGAACACCTGCTGGGTTGGCATGACGTTCAAGAAGGTTCCCGATGCCTATTGCGTGAATCCCGGGCAGAAGCTCGTCATCGTCGTTTCGCTGGGTTTCGGCGAGACGCAAGGCAAAGGTCATCCGGTGAAGGAGCCGGAGGAGGTGAGTCCCGATGTCGCCCAAGCCCCCGATTGGTTCAGGCGCGGAGTGGAATGCGCCCTGCTTGCCCCCACCGCCATGAACCAGCAGAAGTTCACGTTGCGCTACGAACACGGCCGCGTGGCGGCAAAGGCCGGCCGCGGGTTTTTCTCCAAGGTCGATCTGGGCATCGTCAAGTACCACTTCGAACTGGGCGCCCGCCCCGAGAACGTATCGTGGGCGTAAGTCTCCTGACGCAAGGGGACTGTGCCAGAGGACGCGGCATTTTTGTCTCAATTCTCTGACGCGCTCTGCTTTCGGCGGGCGTTGCCGCTGAAGTGCGGCGCGTCGTGGAAGAACGCCCTTGGGACGACAACATGACGAGGCGACATCATGGCCATCTCCAAAGCGAGGACGTCCATGCCCCGTAGGCAAGGTTGCCCGCCGCCCACAGCACGTCTATTCCCAAGCCGATGCAGGCTCCCACCACAAAACGGCGGTCCCTGTCGTCCACGATGCGCCCGATGGCGCGGTTCCGGTGCAAAAGACCGTGCACGGCTTGGACGAGCCTGCCGCGCACGCAGGCGACAACCAGCACGGCCGCGGCCCAGACCGAAACGGCGTAGGCCGCGTAGGAGAGCGGGTTCGCCTCGTTCCCCAGAAAGAACACCCATGCCATGAGTGCCGCAACGAGTGCGGGGCAGAGGGCCACCACGGGCGCGGGCATGACGAAAACGGCAGCAAACATGCGGAGGAGGCTCCCGCAGAGCGGAGCCGCGCTCTCGGTCTTCCGGCCTTTGCCTTCGCATGCGTGCTTCGGCGCTTTCCTGTCCCGTCCGAAACGATCCATGGCCCCATATCTCTTGTCCAGCATCGCCCCTTCCTTGTCGGACCATCGTTTCGGGAAGATACCATCGCGCGGTAAACGGAAAGTAAACGCCAACGCAACTGCCGCTCTGCCTGCTTTCAAGAACTCCGATGTGTTTGTCTCCGGCCTTTCCCTTGGCTGGTTCTCGGCCGGCGTCAACGTGCGTTCTCGGTTGTGCCCCCGAAGGCCTCCCTGAAGAAATTGGCCATTTGCTCCATTTCCCTTCCCCTGTCCGCGTTTTCCTCGGCAGCGTGAGACGGGCATGCCGTCAGCCGGCATTCTCATAGGCGCCGTAGGGGTTTGCGGGATGGCACGCAAGTCCGCCGCATCGGGGCCGGGGAACTCGCGTTCGGCGGAAGGTCCGCGGCGCGCCGTTGGGGTTGGGCGGGCCTAGGCGGTTTGCAGAAGGCGGCGCGTCAGGTGCTGGTAGTGCTTGTACGGCACGCCGAAACGGTAGCGGTAGCGCTCGTGCCAGGGCTTTTCCTTGCCGCAGAAGTGCAGGATGGACGTGTGTTCCATGACCCAGTCCAAGTCGATTTCGCCGGCGCTGCGAAGGTGGTGCATGGCGAAGTGCCGCACGTCGGATGCGAGGCCGGCAAGGGAGTCGTCTTCCAAGGCGCGGTGCAGCAGGTACACCCTGAACCGCTCGCCCGGATTGTTGACGTGCAGCGAACAGAGCAGCGTGCGCACGTGCGGCAGGTAATTCCCGTCCGTCGAAAGGAGGATGTTCATGGGGTCGCTCATGCTGGCGCTTCCGCGGCGGCCCGCCCGCCGGTGAGCGTGGCTATCTTGTTCTGCAGCTCTTCCTTGCTCATGAGGTAGTGCTCGTCGGTTTCCACCTGCATGGTATAGCCGAGCGCGCCTGACGTGCGCGGCACGATGGTGATCTTGGCAACCGGCGCCGAATCGGTCTGGCGCGCCGCCACCAGCGCGTGCCCCACCTCGTGGTACGCCACGATGCGCTTTTCCTTGTCGGTGAGCACGGCGTTCTTGCGCTGGTGCCCCGCGATGACCACTTCCACGCTTTCCTGCAGGTCTTCCTGCGACACCGTGGTGCGGCCCAGCCGCACGGCGCACAGCGCGGCCTCGTTCACGATGTTCGCCAAGTCGGCGCCCGAGGTGCCCGACGTGGCGCGCGCGATGGCGTGGTAGTCGATGTCCGGCTCGGTTTTCACTTTGGCGGCGTGCACCTTGAGCATCGCCTCGCGTCCGGCAAGGTCGGGCAGCTGCACGGGAATGCGCCGGTCGAAGCGGCCGGGGCGCAGGAGCGCCGGGTCAAGCGTTTCGGGGCGGTTCGTGGCGGCCATGGTGAGCCGCGCGGCGTTCTATGCCCACTTCCAAGACAAGCTTGCGCTTTTGGACTACGCGATGCTGTGCAAGCAGCATGAGCTGCTCGACCTGTCTGGCGAGGCGCGTCCCCGCGACCTCATGAGGCACATGCTGGAAAGGATACGCGACGACCGCGTGTTCTACCGCGAGTTGGTTCTCAACGAACTGGACTGGCGCTTCCTGGAAGTGTTGAGCGGTTCGCTTTCCCAGTTCATCGAGCGCGTGCGGCGGGAATGCCCCACAGAGGCCGATGTGGAGCCCTCGCTTTCCTCGCTGTACTGCGCGGGCGGCATGGCGAACTTGGTGTTCTGGTGGGTTCGCAACGACTTCCCCCTTTCCGTGGACGAACTTGCCGAAGCCCAGAACGCGCTCATCGAGGGAAGCCTGGGCGTTTGCCTGCCAACGGACGCCCGAACGTGCCGGCATGGGTGAAAACTGACACAAGACCGTTTTTTTCTGACATTTTCCCTTAACATTTCTTTTTCCGATTGCTATATTGGGCTATTAATCGTGGAGTGCCACGCTTATATTTGCGTGCAACTCATCGAAAACGAGCAAAAACGTAGCACGGAAAGCACGGAACCAAGGAAGTGAGCACCATGGAAAAAACGGGAAAGCACGGCAGGATACCTGCGGTAATGCCGGCCTCGGCGGCATGCGCGCCGCAGGCTTCCGGCAGAAATAACCTCACGGGGGGGGGGGCTTTCATGTAAGTCATTAGCGCTGGCGGTTTTGTCGCTGGTTCTTGCAGCGACGCTGTTCCTTCCCACAACCGCCTTGGCTGACGATGGCGAAGCCGTTGCCGACCCCGACACGCGCGCCACGTGGCAAACCACGGTAGGCGGCACGACAACGGAAAACGTCGGCCGCATCTGGACCGACAAGAGCGTCAACACGGGCGATGTGACGCTGACCGGCGGATCTTCCGAAAGCATCACGGTTGCAAAGGATCCCGACGCCGACTTCCTTGTTTCCCTTTCCGCGCTTTCCTCCGCATCTTCCTTGAGTTCCTCCGTTACCACGCCGCTTGACATCGTGCTCGTGCTGGATGTTTCCGGATCCATGGGCTACGGCATGGATGGCAGTCAGCGCCCGGGATACACGTACACCGAAGCGTATCCCGCCGCGACTTCCGGAACGTACTACATTCAGAACGGCTCCGGCTGGCAGAGAGTGACGTACAATGCACGGAACGGCAGCTGGGGGTACCGGAGCGGGTGGCAATGGGTTTCCGTCGCTCCCAAGACCAGCGCCGAAGACGCCGACGCCGGCCACGTCCAGTTCTACACGCAGGAAACCGATAGCCGCCTCACTGCGCTCAAGCATGCGGTGAACAACTTCATCGACGTGACGGCTGCGCAGAACGCCGGCCTTGCCGACGACAAGCAGAACCGCATTTCCCTGGTCACGTATGCCAGCTCCGCCGCCGTTCACAGCGATTTCACGTTCGAGTTCGACGGCCTGAAAAGCACGGTGGGCAACCTGACCGCCGCCGGCTCCACGGATGCCGGCGAAGGCATGGAATACGCCCAGGCGGTTATCGATGGCGATCGCATCGGTGGCACTTGGGGCACCACATACGAAGGCGCCCGCGACGACGCGAAGACCGTCGTCATCTTCTTCACGGACGGCGTTCCCACCACAGGAAACACGTTCAGCACCAGCGTTGCGAACACGGCGGTTAGTGCCGCGCGCGAATTGAAGGACGGTGGCACGACCATCTACTCCATCGGCATCTTCGAGGGGGCCAACCCCTCCGAAACGCAGGGAGGCACCGGCCAGACGGAACGCGCGAACCAGTTCATGAACGCGGTTTCCAGCAACTACCCGAACGCGACTGCGTACGACCAGCTGGGCACCCGCGCGGAGGGCAACCCCGACTACTACAAGGTTGCCACCGACGCCGACGAACTCAATGGCGTGTTCGAGGGGCTTGCCGACGAGATAAACGCCTCGTCCGGCGCGCCCACCAAGGTGACGGTGAGCGAGGGCCTGACCGATGCCAACAATTCCGGCTACATCACGTTCACCGACGTGCTGGGCGACTACATGGAGGTGAAGTCCTTCGAGGGAATCGTGTACGCCAACACGCGCGTGGAGCCGGAAGACTCCAACCCCGAAGTGGTGGGCGGCGTCAAGACCTACCAGTTCTCCGGGAGTTTCGGAGGCAGTGCAATATATCCCGACGCCGACTTCGAGAACGTCGAAGTCACCGTCAGGCCCGGCGAGGGCAGCGCGGGCGACACCGTGACGGTGAGAATTCCCGCCGCGAACATCCCCGTCCGCTATTTCGACATAGACGCCGACGAGAGCACGGGCTCCATCACCGAGGCCTACCCGCTGCGCGTGTTCTATTCGGTTGGCCTGAAAGACAGCGTTGACCTGGCCAACCCCGATGCCGCGCTGGAAAGCTACGTTGACGCGCACAACGACGGCGCGGGGTCGGCGTACTTCTATTCCAACGCTTTCAGCGGCACCGGTGCCTCTGCCACTGCGCTCACCACGGCCAGCTTCGAGCCGGCCGAAGGCAACCAGTTCTACCACTTCGGCGCAACGCCGCTTTACACGGCTGAAAGCGAGGACAGCCCAGCCGTTGCGGGTTCCTTCGACACCCGCAGCACGTACTACTATCAGAAGACCACGTGGACGGTGTCCAACGGCGTTGCCACGTCGGCGACGGAGTGGGTTGCCATAAGCGGGCTGGCGAGCGACCAGGTGACCCGCGTGAACGGACAGTGGCAGATCAAGGCGGGAACGCCCAAACCCCTCGACCCGAGTGCCTACACGCTGCCGAAAAGCCAGAACTCCACGCAGACGGCGGAGAACTCCTTCGTTCCCTCGTTTGAGGGCGGCATGGTGAGCGTGGCCTTGGGCAACAACGGTCGCCTTGCGGTGGAGCAGCCGGGCTCGCTCGAAGTGACCAAGACGCTGGCTGCGGCCGAGGGCTTCGAGCTGCCGGATGCCGCACACGCCGGCGACGACGGCACCAGCTTCAGGTTCACGCTCGGGCTGGGGGGCATCGAAGAGGGCGCGACGTTCGACGCGCAGGTCTACGGCAGCGACGGCTCGCCGCATGGTTCCGCGTGGAAACTGGGCGACGGCGGCACGTTCACGCTCAAGAACGGCGAGACTTTGAAGGTGGAGGGCCTGCCCGCCGGGGCAACCTACACGGTGAGCGAGGACGAAGCCGCCATGCCCGCCGGCTACACGCAGACGGACGCCACGGGAGACACGGGCGCCATCGTGGCCGGCCAAACGGCACAGGCCTCCTTCGTCAACACGTACCACGCGGATTCAGTGAAACTGGACGGCGCCACATACCTGCAGGTGGCCAAAGACTTCACCGGGCGCGACTGGCGCGACACCGACGAATTCTCGTTCGAGATATCTGCCGTGGGCGGCACGGACGTGCATGGCGCGAGCATTGCGGCGGCCGACATGCCCCTGCCTGCCCAGACGCGGGTTACCATTGGCGCAGACGCTGCGGGGCACCAGGCCAGTTTCGGCAACATGGAGTTTGAGGCGCCGGGCACCTACACCTACACCATTGCCGAGGTGGTTGGCGGCATCGACCAGATTCTCGGCGTGAACTACTCCAGCGCGCGGTATCGCGTGGTGGTGACGGTGACCGATGCGGGCGACGGCACCATGGAAGTGGCGTCTGCCATGACGCAAGTTGTCAACGATGCGGGCGTGCAGGGCGAAACCCCCGTTGCCGACAACGTGGCCACCTTCGCCAACACGTATTCCGCCACAGGCGATGCGGTGAGCCTGTTGTTTACCAAGGAGTATGCGAACAACTCGGGCGATGTGGGCAAGAACCTTGCCAGCGGCATGTTCTCCGTGCAGCTTGAAGCGGTGGGCGGGTTCGAAACCGAGGGCGGGTCTCTTGACGCCCCGGACGTCGTCGAGGCGGCGGACGTGCCCATGCCCGCAGGCGCGCAGGACGGGCGCATCACGGTTGCCAACAGCGACAATAGGTTCGTGTTCGGCGACATAGCATACACGGGCAACGATGCGGGCTACACCTACGTCTACCGGGTGACCGAGGTAGCCACGCCCGCCGTCAACGGCATGACCTACGACAAGAGCACGAAAACGGTGAGCGTGGTGGTGAGTGAAACCGAGGACGACGGAGGCGTTGTCATCAACGCCGTGCCCACGTACAGCGACGACGACCAGACTGCCGGCAACGAGCAGGTTTTCCGCAACGAGTACAACGTTGCCCCCGCCACGGCTTCCGTCGAGGGCTCGAAGGTTTTGACCGGCCGCGACATGCAGGCCGACGACGAGTTTTCCTTCGTGCTGGAACCAAGCCCGGAAACGCAGGCCGCCATTCAGGCCGGCGCCGTGGAACTGCCCGCCAACATGGCCGAGGTTTCCGGCACGGCGGCCAGCGGCACTGCGGCGCCCTTCTCCTTCGACGGGATCACGTTCAAGCGGGCGGGCACGTTCACCTTCCAGATGCGCGAAACGCTGCCTGCCGGGGCAACCGAGGGGAACGGCTACACCTTCGAGGGCATCGCCTACGACACGCACGTGTGCACGGTGGCGGTGACCGTTGCGAACAACGACGGCACGCTCGAGGCGACGGTGAACTACGGTTCCGGCGCGAACGCCAACCGCTTCGAGAACGTCTACCGCGCTTCCACCGTGTACGGCGCGCACGGTGCGCTGGACGTGCAGAAGACGCTTGAGGGACGCGCCATGGCGCAGGGCGAGTTCGAGTTCGCCATTGCCGCGGCAGAGGGCACGCCCGAGAAACTTGCGGTGCCCGCAGGCGACGCCTCGTTCGTCAACCCGCAGGGCAGTGCGGACGGGCAGCCTGTGGTAATGAACAAGCTGGGCAGCCTTGCCTTCGACCAAACCGACGCAGGCAAAACCTACACCTACACGGTAACGGAGGTGCGGGGCAATGCCGGCGGCGTGGCATACGACGACACCGTGTACACCGTGGACATCACCGTGGTGGACAACGGCGACGGCACCATGCACACCCTTACCAAGGTGACGGACGACCAGGGCGAAGCAACCGAGTTCCCCGCCGGCGAAACCCCGGTGGTTGCGTTCGAGAACGTCTATAGGGCCGACCCCACCGCCTTGGTGGAGGTTGGCGGCGCCAAGCTGTTCACCGGCCGCGACGTGCAGGATGCCGACAGGTTCTCCTTCTTGCTGACGCCGGACGACGCAACCGCCGCTTCCGATGGCAGCATCATGGTGGGCGACCAGACGTTTGCCCAAGCGCATGGCGCGTCTGCCTCGGCCGAAGTGGCGGGTGCGACGGGGCTTGTGGCCGGCGAGGCCGAGCAGTTCTCCTTTGCCGGCATGACCTTCACGAAGGCGGGCACCTACACGTTCACGATGAAGGAAGTCCTGCCCGGTGCGGCAACCGAAGAGAACGGCTACACCGTTGCCGGCGTGGCCTACGACACGCACGAGGCGAAAGTGACCGTGACCGTGACCGACCCCGGCACGGGGCAGCTGGTGGCGAACGTGGGCGTGGACGACGGCCTGTTCGAGAACGCCTATGCGCCGGCGCCGGCAGAAACGTCCATTGAAGTGGAGAAGTCGTTCACCGGCCGCGAAGGCGGCGCGTGGCTCGACTCCGACAGCTTCGCGTTTTCCGTGGAACCCTACGGCGAGGAAACGCAGGCCGCCGCGGACGCCGGTGAGGTGCACCTGAGCGCCGGCGGCTCCGCCGAGGCCACCATTGGGAAGGACACCGCCGGCCACAAGGCGAGCTTGGGCGGCATCGTGTTCGAGAAGGCTGGCACCTACACCTTCCTGGTGAGGGAAGTCCTGCCCGACGAAGCCACCGAAGAGAACGGCTACACCGTCCGGGGCACTGCCTACGATGCCGACGGGCGCATTGTGACCGTGCAGGTGGAAGACAACCTCGACGGCACCATGACGGCCACCGTGGACACCGCCGGCGTTATGCTCGAGGACGGCGTGACCGCCTCCAGCCTCGTTTTCGCCAACGTCTACACGGCGGACAGGACGGACGGCACGGTGGCCGGCTTCCAGCTTGCGAAGGTGTTCGAGGGGCATGCGTGGACCGACGGGTACGAGTTTGCCTTCAAGCTGACGCCCGGCAGCGAGGACACCCCCATGCCCCAGGATGCGGAGGGCAACGTGGTGGACGTGGTTGCCGTGAGCGCTCCCACCGAAGCCGACGGCAAGACCGCGCAGTTCGATTTCGGCAGCATTGCCTACAACAAGGCGGGCACCTACACCTACACGGTGACCGAGGTGGTGGACGACGCCACGGCGAACCCCGGCATTGCCTACGACGAGGACAACGTGGCCACGGTGACCGTGACGGTGACCGACCGCGACCAGGAGGGCAACCCCACCGGGCAGCTGGTGGCCACGGCCGTGGTGGAAAACGGCACGTTCACCAACGTGTACGGCACGGGCAGCGCCGACTACGACGCCCAGGTGGGCCTGCAGATTGCGAAGAACATGACCGGGCGCGCGCAGGCTGCCGGCGACTTCACGTTCACGCTGACGCCGGTGAGCGACGACGCCAAGGCGCTTTTCGGCAGCGACCCGGTGACGTACCAGAACGTTGCGGCAACGCTGGGTGCCACGGAAGACGCGGCCAACGTAAGCATGGGCACCGTGGCCGTGCCGCTGAACCATGTGTTCACGCTGGACGACGACGGCAAGTCCTACGAGTTCACCGTGGCCGAAACGGGATACGTGGGCACCGAGGCCGAAGGCTATGCCAACGACGACCACGTTTACCGCGTGGTCATCGAGGCGGCCGACGACGGCAGGGGCGTGCTGACGGTGACCACCAAGGTGGACGGCGAGGTTCGGTCTTCCGTCACTGCGGGCCGCACGACCACGGCAACGGAAAGCCCGGTGACGCTGACGTTCGACAACGCCTACGACGCGGGCGAGGTGACGGTGGGCGGCAACGCCGACGCGCGCATTGCGGCCACGAAGTCGCTTGAGAACCGCCCGCTCGAAAACGGCCAGTTCACGTTCGAGGTCCGCAACAAGTTGGACGCTGCCGGCGGAGTGGTTGCCACGGGCACCAACGACGCCGCCGGAGCGGTGGCCTTCGGCGAGCTGACCTACACCACCGCGTCTCTCAACCGCGACGTGGCAGCGAAAATCGCCACGGTGGACACCTCGGGCGCGGCGGACGTGTACACCTACCAGTACACCGTGTCCGAAGCGACCGACGGCTTGGCCGACGACGGCATCACGGCCAAGACGCAGTCGTTCGACATCGTGGTGGAAGTGACCGACGACCGCGCAGGCAACCTGACGGCGCGGGTGGTGTACCCGGCAGACAGCGGCGGCGTGCTGGCGTTCGAGAACGTGTATGGCACCGACGACGTCTTCTCCCTTGAGATTGCGGGCAGCAAGGCGCTGGCCGTGGCGTCTGGCGACAACCCGCCGACGCTTGACGGCATAGCCGGGGCGTACACGTTCACGCTGAACGGCTCCGACGGCGCGCCGATGCCCGAGGACGGCATCACGCAGGTGACCAATGACGCGGCCGGCAATGTGAAGTTCGGCGGCATCGCCTTCACCATGGAGGGCGTGTTCGGCGACACGGGCACCGTTGCGGGCGCGGCCGAGGGCGACGGTGGCGATGCGGACGCAGCCGGGGGCGACGGCGCGGGCGACGGCGAGGCCGACGTCCAGCGGCTGGGCCAACGCACGAAGGAGTTCACTTACACCATCACCGAAAGCGGCGCGTTCGACGGCGTGGACAACGATCCCGTTGCCACGAAGACCGTCGTCGTGACCGTGGTTGACAACGGCGACGGCACCATTTCGGTGACCAAGGCCCCCGACGCCTCTGCAACCGGCGGCAACGACTTCACTTTCACCAACGTTTACGGCGTAGACCCCGTGGACAGCTCGCCCACGGGCGCGGGCAACCTGTCCGTCACCAAGGTGCTCGACGCCGGCGGGCTCGACCACCCGCTGGAGGAAGGCGCGTTCGCGTTTGCGCTCGAAGCCGCAGACGGCACCACGTACACCGCCGTCAACGACGCTGCTGGCGCGGTGGATTTCGAGCCCATCACGTTCACGGCTCCGGGCGTGTACGCATACACGCTTGGCGAGGTGGTGCCCGAGGGTGCCGTGCAAGGCGAGCTTGCCGGCGTGAAATACGACACGGCCACCTATGCCGTGACGGCCACCGTAACCGACGGCGGCAGCGGAACCCTGAGCGTTGCGTGGGAGGTGGCCGGCGCCAACGGCAATGCCGTGACGTTCGAGAACTCCTATGCGGCGAACCCGGCGAGCCTGCGGCTCATGGCCTCCAAGAGCCTGACGGGGCGCAGCCTTGAAGAAGGCGAGTTCGCCTTCGAGTTGCGCGAGGTGACCGAGGGGGTGGACGACCCGGTTGTGCTTTCGGCGGCCAACGACGCGAAGGGAGGCGTCCTGTTCGACGCCATCCGCTACACCGAGCCGGGCGAGCATGACTACGAGATGGTGGAAATTGCAGGCGACGCCGAAGGCGTCACCTACGACGACGCGGTGTATTCCATCCACGTGAGCGTGCGCGACAACGGGGCCGGGCAACTGGTGGCCGAGTGGTCCTATGCCGACGGCGCGAGCCCGGTGTTCGTGAACGCCTACGCCGCGCCGCAGGTTCCCGCGGCGGGCGACTCCGAGCCCACGCTGCCGGAGACGGGCGATGCCAACGGCGGCCCGATGCTGGCCGTTGCGCTGGCGGCCGCTCTTGCCGCGCTGGTTGCGGGCGTGGCGGCCCTGAAGCTGCGCGCCGCCCGCGCAGCGCGCCCGGCCGCCCGCGCAGCGCGCCGCCGCTGACGCGGGTGCGGGCATCGGGTGCCGCTGCCGCTGCCGCCCGATGCCCGTGCCTCATGCCGGTGCCTGATATGCCGCCCGCACGCTGATCCGGCCAGCGGCTTTGTGTCGCGTTCTCGGCACTAGCCGGTGTAGGCGTCTTCCTGTCCGCAGGAGAAGTCCTTCGCGGCCAAATAGGCGCGGTCGGCCTCGTCTTCGGCTTCGTCTATGCGTTCGAGCTTGAACACCACCGGGCGGGTGCCGTCGTTGTAGCAGGCTATCATGACGCGGTCGTCGTTCGTCCAGTTGTGCATGAAGGCGCCGCCCTGCAGGCCGGAATACACGTAACGGCTGATGCAGTCCCATGCCTCGGCGCACGGGAAGTCCTGCCCGTCGCCGGCGTCGTTCGTGCCGCAGCCCCGCCCGAACTTGTAGAAGTCGTCGCGGTCGGGTTCGCGCCAGAAGTCGTAGGCGTCGCCGGGTTTGAAACAGGGGCAGGGGCCGCTTGCGGGGTTTGCGAGGTATTCCTTCTGCAGTTCCTCGTTCACCGTCGTTTCGAGGACGGTCACTTTCACGCGGTGTTTCATGATGCTTCTCCTTCTGGTTGGGTGCCGGCGCAGCTGGGCGCGGCCGGGTGCGGCAAAAACCATTGTAGCGAAAACGTTCGGGCGCGTTTGGACTGTAGGGAGGGCCATGGGTTTTGCGGCTGGCAGGAGCGGAAGCGGCGACGGGGTACGCGTTCGAGCCGGCGAGGCATGCAGGGGATGGCGGATGGGCCGTGACCGGCGGTTGCTTGCAGGTTGACGACGCTGCACCATCTCTGACGCATGCGGCCGGATCTTGTGCGTGGGCGCCTACGCCGGCGCCGGCGTAGGCGCGGTGGGCTTTCCCTGCCGCTCGGCTTCGCGCTGGATGGCCGCGAGTTCCTGGCGAAGCGCCTCGAGATTGTGCGCCACCAGCCCGGAATGCGTGACGGCGTGCACCAGCCGTTCCACGTCTGCGAACTGGTTGCTCGCCCACAGCGCGGCCACTCCGCCGAAGACGAACTCTATGACGGCCATGGTGCTTTCGTTCAGGTCGGCTTCGGCAATGCCGTACATCCTGAGCCATTCCCCCACGATGGCGTCTCGGGCGATGCCCAGAAGCCTCTGGTTGCCGTTGGGCCCTGCAAGCAGGCGCAGCTTGCCGAACCGCGCCGGCGCGTCCCGCATCGAGCTGATGCCGTCCATCAGCTGCTTGGCGGTCAGCCTCTCGTCAAGGAGCATGTGGGCGAATTCCAGCATCATCGTGTCGTGCACCGACGATTCGGCCAAATCCCACATGCCGCCGAAATGGTAGTAGTAGGAGTTGCGATTCACGCCGGCGCGCTCCACGATGTCGCGCACGGTGATCTTCTCGAAGGGCGTCTTGCGCAGGCATTCCCAAAACGCGTCTTCCATGCGTTCGACGGCGTTCGGCCCCTCGGAATCTTTCGCAGGTCTTCCCATGCCGGTCCCTTGTCTGCCCCTAATAAGGCTGCCCCTAACGGGGGCTTGCAATCGCTCTGTTATTGCCCGTGCGAGAAAGGCGCCCCGTCCGTTTCGCCGTTGCCCGCATGCGGAAGGCGCCCCATTCGCCATTCTGCCCGCTCACCATTCTATGTCGTCCCACGTTTCGAGGGCCAGATTGCCCACCTTTGCGAACTCGCGCGTGTTGCGGGTGACCAACACGCCCCCATGTGCCTGGGCGGTTCCCGCGATAAGGAGGTCGGTAGGGCCGATCTTCTGTCCTTTCGACTCCAAGTCGGCCCTGATGCGCGCGGCGGCGACGGCGCAGCGCGCATCGAATGGAAGCGTTTCGAATGGAGCCAGGAACGTTTCGGTGATCAGCAGATTCTTTTCCGGATGGGCGCTTTTGAGGGCGCCGCACACCAGTTCGTATCTCACCACGGCGGGGATCTTGATCAAACGGGGGGACGTGTGTTCCAGCACTTCGCGGACGGCCGGCATGTTTCCCCTCATGAGTTCTATGCAGACATCGGAATCGAGAATGTACATGGCGGTGCCTTTCAGTCGAACGAAAGGCGCGCGGCGTCGTCGGCGTAGTCGAGTTCGGGGGGCACGACGAAGCTCGGGTCGTCCAACGCGCCAAGCGTTGCCCAAAAGGAACTCGGCCATTCGCTTGGCCCGGATGCTTCCGGCGCGTGTGTGGCCACTCCCGGTACGTCAAGTGCGCCAAGGAACGCAGCGTCTTTGACGCATTCGCCTGATAAGTGCAGCCTGTCGCCCGTGGCGCAAGGCTTCGCCGAGGGCGAGGCGTCGGCCGAGTGGGGAGGCGAGGCGAGGGACGGCTTCGAAGACACGCGCGCCGTTTCCCGTTCGCCGGCGCACCAGTAGATGGTGCCGCCAATGCCCACCTGCAAGGCGTCCCGGATGGAGGAAGGAACGGTGGTTTGCCCCGATGACGAAATGCGCGTGCCGATGACCGTTGCCTCCATGCGAACCTCCTTGAAATCCATGAAATCATGGATTCATGATACCATGAGCAATTGGGAGGAGCAAGGTTTTTGCGCGGTCTTGCGCTCCGCGCCATGCCGCCCCTTTATTTAGACAAACCGTCCAGCATCAATCATTTTAATTAGACATTATGTCCAATATGGTAAACGAAACTGACGATTCGCTGCGAGGAGGCCGGTTTGATGAAAAACGGATTGGGAAGACGGGGTGTGAGCTTGGCGCTGGCGGCCATGGTTCTGGCCCCGCTGGTGTTCAGCCTGCTGTTTTACCCCACGGCGCATATGGAATTGAAGAATCTTCCCTTTGGCGTGTTGTCGCTGGACGAAGGAGTGGAAACCCCCATGGGGCAAACCAACATCGGCGACGCGATGGTCGAGGCCATGGAAGGCGGCGCCTCCAGCATGATGAGCGGCATGCTCTCGCGAATGGTCATCCTCATGCCGCTTCTGACCTGCTCGCTTCTGGCCGGCGCCTTGGTGGCCATGGGCCTGAAGGTGCGCGCCGGCGAAACCGCGGGCGTGCGGGCGAAGCGCTACGTGGCTTCGCTGGCAGTCGATGCCGTGGCCGCTCTCGTGCTGGTGTGCATGCTGTTCTGGGTAATTACTTTCGTGGCGGGCCTGCCCGTCGAATTCGGCCCGTTCGCCGGCTACTGCTGGCTGGTGTCGTTCCTGCTGATGGCGTTCTTCGGCGGCCTTGCCTGCATCCGCGGGCGCGTGGCGGCCGTCGTTGGCGCGCTGATCCTGGTGCTGGGAATGACCAGCGCCTACCTGCCCGTCGAGGCCATGCCCGCCTTCTGGCAGGACTGGGTGGTGCCGTGGGCGCCCGAATACTACATGGGCAACGGCCTGCGCGAAGTGGTGTTCGCCGGGGGTAGCGTGTTCAATTCCGGCGCGGCCTGCGTGGGCATCTGCGCGGCGGTTGGCGTGTGCTGCGCCGCCTTGGGTATTGGCATGGGCAACAAGCTGGCCGAACACGGGAGGAAGCAGCGGTAGGATTCAAGTTGGCCGAACGCGGGAGGCGGTGGTTGGCTTCCCGCGGGGGGCACTCCCTTGGCGGCAGCGGCGGTCTTTCCGCAGGGAGCGTCCTTGGGCGGTAGGGCCTGCGTCCCGCCTGCGCCACCCGGCCGCGTCTCTGCTCGTGTTTCTGCGCGCCGCCCCCGGTCGGGCGGCGCGCAGGGGGTTTTCAGGCTAGCAGTTGCGGGCGGTCAGGTTGCCGGTGGAGATGGCGTTGCCAATGTTGAGCGGCGTGGCGCAATCGCCAATGGCGTACACGTCGAACTCCCCTTCCAGCTGGTCGGCCAGCGACGTGTCGGCCAGCATGTCGGAGGCGTCGATCACGCAGTCGCACGGCAGGGTGGCGTCCATGCCCTCAAGACTTGCACCTCCAATGGCAATCAGCCCTCAACAATGGTTTCGCCCGAAAATTTAGTAAGGAATGGCTCGATTCTTTCATAGGGCAAGGGATGCTCCATGAAACTCACGCCTAGCGGATACAGGCCCCGCTTGTGGGACAGTCTGCTCGGCCGCCGTTTTGCCGGATTCGGCGCGGTGGAGGTTGCGGGAACGAAGTGCATTTTAGCACGCAAGTGCAACATCTGCGCGCCGAGCTTTCCAACATTTTCCATTTTCGGGCAAAATGTATAGCAAACATTTTCCATTTTCGGGCATAATGGGATTAAAACATTTCACGTTTTCGTACAAAACGCAGGTAGAGGCTGCGAAGAAGGTGGTTTGCATGTTTGCCCGGAAAGCATATGACAAACTGGTTGAATGGAAGCGTGTTTCGAACGGCAAAACCGCCGTCATGATAGAGGGCGCCCGCCGCGTGGGCAAAAGCACGGTGGCGGAAGCGTTTGCCAAGGTCGAGTACCGCGACTACCTGATGCTCGACTTCTCGGTGGAAAGCGAGGCCGTGAAACGCAACTTCGCCGAGAACATCGGCGATCTGGACGCGTTCTTTCGCAACCTTTTCCTGCTCAAAGGAAAAAGCCTGCCGCGCGGGGAATCCGTCGTCGTCTTCGACGAAGTCCAGTTGTTTCCCCTTGCCCGACAGGCGATAAAGCAGCTGGTGAAAGACGGCCGCTACCATTACATCGAAACGGGATCCCTGATATCGATCAGGGAAAATTCGGGCAGCATCCTCATTCCTTCCGAGGAATACCAAATCCGCATGCATCCCATGGACTTCGAGGAGTTCCTGTGGGCGAAAGGCGACACGGTAACCGCCGATGCGATACGGGAGGCATTTGCCGCGAAAAAGCCTTTGGGCACCGACATCCATCGGAAGATCATGGGCGATTTCCGCATGTACATGGCGGTGGGAGGCATGCCGCAGGCCGTTGCCGAATACGTTGCCGGCGGCACGTTCGAGGAAATAGATTTTGCAAAGCGGGCCATTCTGTCGCTTTACGACGAAGACATAAGGAAATACGACAATGCCGAAAACGGGCGGGTGTCCGCAATATACCGCTCGGTTCCCGATCAGCTGGGCAACAGGAACATGCGCTTCAAGTACGCCGCCATCGACAAGAACGCACGCTACGATCGGCTGGTGAGTTCGCTCGACTTTTTGAGTGAATCCATGATCGTGAACGTGTGCACGAACGTCACGGCTCCCGATGCTCTCATGGAATTGCATGTTCAAAAGGAAAACTTCAAGATGTTCATGGCCGACACGGGGCTGCTTGTGGCGCGCGCGATGGGGACGGCGGCCGCGCTGGGCGAATCGCTTTACCGGGCTTTGGTGTTCGACAAGCTGGATGCGAATTTGGGCATGGTCATGGAGAACATGGTCGCGCAGATGCTTGTGGCGCAGGGGCATACCTTGCACTTTCACGAGTTCGAATGCCGCCCCAAGGCTTCGGAGCCTTTCAAGAAAGAGTCGCCCAAGAAGTACGAGGTGGACTTCCTGTTGCTTCGGGGCAAGAGGGTCTGCCCGGTGGAGGTGAAGTCCTCGGGCTACCGTGCGCACAAGTCGCTCGACCGCTTTCTTGAAAAATACGACGTCAAGTGCAATGAATGCTACGTTCTGTATCCGAAAGACCTGGCGCGCGAGGGTCGGATTGTGTATCTGCCCCTCTATATGGCAATGTGTCTGTAGGCTGGGCGGTCATGGCTTTGGCGACAGGCGCCCCTGTGAAGGATGCGGGCGGGGGACGGCTGCGGGGCCGCGGGCGAGGGGCGGCTGCGGAGTTGCGGGCTGCTCCGGCGGGCCTGTGCCCGCGTCAGGCGTGCCAAGAGACGCGGCGCTTTCGACGCGCGGCTGCGGCGGCTTGCGGGCTGCCCCGGCGCGGCGGCTTATGCCGTGTCCCCGGGCTTTTCCAAGCAGTGCAGAAGGATGCTGTTCGAATGGCGTTCCAGCTCGTCCTTTGACAGCGGGGAGTCCTCCAGCAGCCACCACCGCAAAATCTGGATCATGCCGCCGGCGTAGAACCGCCCGAGGAAATCGGGCGGCACGCACAGGCGGCACTCCCCGTTTTCCGCCTGCCGTTGGGCGCGCTCGGTGATTCCCTTCGCAATTTGAGTGACCGCCATGTCCACAATGGACAGGGAGACGTCTCCGCCCAGCGAATTCCTGACGAAGCGGGGATGGTCTTCGAAAAACGCGATCAGGCGCAGGTGCATCGTTTTGGCGTAGCGCTCCAAGTCGTCAAGAACCTCTCCCTCGGCCGCGGCCTCTGAAAGCAGCCGCTCCGTGATGGTGTTCAGGTAGTATTTGAAGAAGTCGCTCTTGTCTTCGAAGTGACGGTAGAACGTGCCCCTCTGAACGGTGGAAAGCTTGCACAGTTCGCTTACCGAAATGGCGTCGTAGGGCTTGCTGGCAAGGAGCTTCTCCATGGCTTCGCACAACAGGTTGTCGGTGCGCGTTATGCGTATGTCCGGCATGGCGGTTTCGCTTCCTTTCGGTCTTGCGTCGTCGCGCCCCTCCCGGCTTTCGGGCGTGCAGTTTGCCGTGCCCTGCGCCCGCGCGCCCCGCGCCCGCGTGCCCTACCACACGTGTCACCCGCATTTGGGCGTCGCGCATTCGGCATTCGCCCGCGTTCGCTTGTGGCGCGCTGTCGTGCGCAATGTGGCGGGCCATTAGCGAGACAGTTTTTCAATTTTGTCGCAAATGCGGCAGATAACTCATTCTGAATCCTTATCACCCGCAGTTCACGGACATATTATAAAACCAATAATACAAGTGTCTCAAAAAATACACCAAGACACTTGCGAAAGGAATGCCGAAGGCAGGCGGAACGGCGAAAGGAGAACGACGATGGAAGAAGTGTACGAAGGCAAGATCAAGCTGCCCATGGGCAAAAAGGACTTCAAGCTCACCATCACCCGCAACGGCGATGGCTCGTTCGACGGGGAGTTCACCGTGCTGGGTTCCACGGCGCCGATAACCGACGGGAAGATCGACGACGAAGGCAACTACACTGGCGCCTGCAAGATCACCACCATTCTGGGTACGCAGGAAGCCACCACCGAAGGGCGCGTTCACGACGGGCTGATCGACGGCGTTGCGAAATGCCGCATTGGCGTGCTGCCGCTGAAGTCGAACGAACTCTGGTAGGGCCGCCAGGCCGCCGCGGGGGAGCGGCGCGCCGCACGCGGGCCGCTGTGGGGGAGCGGCGCACCGCGGGCGGGCCGCCGCACAAAAGCGATGTGCGCGCGGGGGAAGGCGCGGCAAGGCGGGCTGCGGCTTGGGCGCGCTGCGCGAAGAAGCCGCATTGGACTCGCGGCGCGCTGGCTCCGCCGCGCAATCTGGGCGCGCCCGCCATGCGGCCAACAAGGACGAAAAAACGGGGAAATGGAGGCAGTCATGAGCAAGTGGAGCGGCCCGGGTCCTCTGTACGAGAGGAAGACCGTGGCCCCGCAAGACATCAAAACGGTCGGCGCCGACCTCAAGACGTTCGACCATGCAAAGCCCGTGCACTACCGGGAAGGCGACTTGGACGTGACGCGCGGCAGCGCGTGGTCGGCCCCGGGCTGCCATCTGGGATGCGGCGTGCTGGTGTATTCCAAAGACGGCAAGGTCGTGCGCGTGGAAGGCGACCCGGAAAACCCCTTCAACCAAGGGCGCCTGTGCCCGCGGTGCATTGCGGTGGACGAAATCATGAACAACGAGCGGCGCATCGGGTACCCGATGAAACGCGCGCGGGAAGACCGCGGCAAGGACTGGTGGGAGCGCATCACGTGGGACGAGGCGCTTGACACGGTGGAGGCGCGCTTCAACGAGTACAAGCAGGTCTACGGTGCGGAAAGCGTGGTGTTCCTGCAGGGCACCGGACGCGACATTGCCGCCTACATATCGCGTCTGGCCTGGTCTTTCGGCTCGCCCAACTACGCTTTCTCGCTCAGCAACGTGGCGTGCTTCGGGCCGCGCATCTTCGCCAGCATGATGACCGAGGGGCTGTTCCCGCTGGCCGACTACTCGCAGCAGTTCGTGGACCGCTACAGCAACCCGGAATGGCAGGCGCCGAAGTTGACGGTGGTATGGGGCAACAACCCTATCGTGGCCAATTCCGACGGGGCCTACGGCGCGTGGGTCATGGACGTTTTGCAGCGCGGCAGCAAGCTTCTGGTGGTGGACCCGCGCATGACGTGGCTGGCCGCACATGCCGACCTGTGGCTGCAGGTGCGTCCCGGCTCCGACGGCGCGCTTGCCCTGGGCATGGCGAACGTGCTGATACGGGAGGGGCTTTACGACAAGGACTTCGTAAGCTGCTGGGTTCACGGCTTCGAGGACTTCGCCGCAATGGTGGCGGAGTGGACGCCGGAGAAAACCGAGGAAGTCACCTGGGTGCCGGCGGAAAAGGTCGTGGCCGCCGCGCGCCTTCTGGCCGAGAACAGCCCGGCCATCCTGCAGTGGGGCGTGGCGCTCGACCAGCGCGAAGACTGCGTGGACGGCAGCCGTGCGGTGCTCGGCCTGTTCGTTCTCACGGGCAACATCGAAAAGCCGGGCTCCATGGTGGTGGGGCCCGAACTGCTGAAATACATTACCGGCTGGGGCCGCGACCTGCTTTCCTTCGACGCGGAAGAGAAGCGCATCGGCACGGAGAACCTCATCTTCTACAAGGTGGGCCTGCAGGTGGCTTCCATCAACGAGATGATCGACCACATGATCGAGCAGCCGGAAGACTATCCCATCAAGGCATCGTGGATCCAAACGGTGAATCAGATAGCCTGCGGCGGCGTGGACAACGAAAAGACCAAGGAAGCGTTCGGCAACTTGGAATTCAACGTGATCGTGGACTTGTTCATGACGCCCACCGCCATGGCCTACGGCGACCTCTTCCTGCCTGTGACCAGCTTCGCCGAGCGCAACGGCATCCGCTGTGGCGACAACATGCAGCGTGCGGAAACCATCAACGCCGCCATCCAGCCGTTCGAGGAAACGCGCTCCGACATGGAGATCAATCTGGAGCTGGGACGCCGCTTCAACCCGGAGGCGTGGCCGTGGGAAACGGTGGAGGACATGTTCTCGCACATTCTGGAGCCGGCGGGGCTGGACTTCGAAGGCGTGCGCGACATTGCGCCGGGATACCTTCCCTTCCAGTACAACAAACATGAAAAGGGCCTGCTGCGCGAAGACGGCAGCGTGGGATTCCCCACTCCCAGCGGGCGGCTGGAACTTTCATCGCTGGGGCTGGAGTTTATGGGCAAAGACCCGCTGCCGCGCTACGTGGAGCCGCCGATGACCCCCTATTCGCGACCCGACCTGGCCAAGGAGTACCCCATTATCCTGACCACGGGCGCGCGGCGCCCCAGCACCTTCCATTCCGAAAACCGCCAGTCGCCGCGGCTGCGCGCGCTGCATCCCGAGCCGAGCGTTCAGATGCACCCCGACCTTGCGGCCAGCCTTGGCGTGCGCGACGGACAGTGGGTGTGGGTGGAAGGCCCGGTGGGCGACACGGGGCGCGTGGCCCGCGCCAAGCGGGTGGCCGAGGTCACGCCCATCGTTGACGCGCGCGTGGTCAGCACCGACCACGGCTGGTGGCACCCCGAGGGCGACCCGGAGAAGCTTTACGACGTGGACGAGCTCAACATCAACAACCTCATTTCGTGGAGCACCGGCGAAACCGGCGTGGGGTGCAACTACAAGTGCCTCTTGTGCAAGATATACCCCGTGAAGGAAGGTGAGTAGCCATGGCGAAGGGTCTTTTGGCGAATTTGCGCTGGTGCATCGGCTGCCATTCGTGCGAGGTGGCCTGCCAGACGAAGAACCAGTTCCCCGCCGGCCAGACGGGCATCAAGGTGGAAACGGTGGGGCCGTGGACTTATGGCGAAGACCGTCACCAGTTCACGTGCTTTCCGCTTCTGACCGACCAGTGCAACCTGTGCGCCGACCGCATGGCGGAAGGCAAGGCGCCCTCGTGCGTGCAACACTGCCAGACGAACTGCATCCAAATCATGGATGCCGAAGAAGCGGCCGACATCGTGAAAGACAACGACCACGTCCTGTTCATGAGGTTGTGACGTTAATTCGGCAGGTACATGCCTCCCGCGGTGAGCGGGCGTGTTCGAAGGAGTTTGGGAAACGGGAAAGCCAGCGGGCCTTTCCCGTTTTCTTTTTGCGCGCGTGCCCAAAGCATGATCTTTGTGGTAAACCTTAGTAGACAGGTGAGTTGCGCCCGGCGGCGGGCGGCCGCCGGTTGGCCCGCTGGCGCGGCGTCGCGGTTGGCAGTTCGCTGGCGGTCTGCCGCCCGCGCGCCGCCGCCCGTGCCCACGCAGCCCACCGTCGGCAATCGTGCGCTGCGGCGGCCGCTGGCTGGCCCGCCGATGCCGCAGCAGCCCGCAGCTGCCGCCCGCGCCTGCGCCGCAGCAGCCCGCGCGCCGCTGGCTCGCGTGCCGCGGTGCCGCACGACAGGAGCACATCGCGAGAATCAACAGGAAACGCTTGGCATGATCAAGGCATACACGGGGCAAAACGTATACGCCGCGCTGCAGGAGCGCCTGCGCTTCGTGTTCGAGGAATTCGACAACGTGTACGTCTCGTTCTCGGGCGGGAAGGACAGCGGCCTGCTTTTGAACCTGGCGCTGGAGTTCCAGCGGAAGCACTTTCCCGAAAAGCGCATCGGCGTGTTCCACCAAGACTTCGAGGCGCAGTTCACGGCCACCACCGAATACGTGGAGCGCACGTTCGACGCCATCGAGGGCGAGGTGGAGCCTTACTGGGTGTGCCTGCCCATGGCCACCCGCACCGCGCTCAGCAGCTACGAGATGTTCTGGTACCCGTGGGATGACGAGAAGGAGCAGGCGTGGGTGCGCCCCATGCCGCAGCGGCCCTACGTCGTCAACCTGCAGAACAACCCCATGACCACCTACCGTTACAAAATGCATCAGGAAGACCTTGCCAAGCAGTTCGGCAGGTGGTACCGCAAGGCGCACGGCGGCGGCAAGACCGTGTGCCTGCTGGGCATGCGCACCGACGAGTCGCTGCACCGCTACAGCGGCATCGTCAACAAGAAGCACGGCTATCGGGGCCGCTGCTGGATAACGGGGCAGTTCAAGAACGTGTGGAGCGCAAGCCCGCTGTACGACTGGTCGGTTTCGGACGTGTGGCACGCCTATGCGCTTTTCGGATACGACTACAACCGCCTGTACGACCTGTACCACATGGCCGGCCTCACGCCCGACCAAATGCGCGTGGCCTCGCCGTTCGGCGACTCCGCGAAGGACAGCCTGAACCTCTACCGCGTGATCGACCCGCAAATCTGGGCGAAGCTGGTGGGGCGGGTGCAGGGAGCCAACTTCGGGTCCATCTACTGCCGCACGAAAGCTATGGGATACCGCAACCTTGCGCTCCCCGCGGGCCACACGTGGAAGTCGTTCACGTTCTTCCTGCTGGAAACGCTGCCTTTGCGCCTGCGGGAGAACTACGTGCGCAAGTTCAAGACCTCCATCGAGTTCTGGTACGAAACCGGCGGCGGCCTGAGCGAAGACGTGATTGCCGAGCTGCTGGACAGGGGCTACCGCATCCGGCGCAACGGCGTGTCGAACTACACGCTCAACAAGTATTCCCGCGTGGTGTTCGAGGGCGAGCTGCCCGACCACACCGACGACATCAAGTCCACCAAGGACATCCCCAGCTGGAAGCGCATGTGCTACTGCATTCTGAAGAACGACCACACGTGCCGGTTCATGGGCTTCGGGCTGACGCGCGAGCAGAAGAAGCGCGTCGATGCGCTCAAGCGCGAGTACGCGGAAGTGGTGAAGGGCGGCACGGCGTGAGCGGAGGGGAAGGGCGCGTCTCGCGCCCCGGCGGGCCGGGGCGCGAGACGGCGCGACCCGCGGGTGCACGGGCGTGTGGGGTGCGGTGCCGTGCGGTTGGAGGGGTCTGGTTGTGAGGCTGTGCAGCCGCCGGCCGCACCTCGACCCTGGCCCCGGCCCGCGGAGCCGCTTGGAAAGGAAGGACATGCGATGGCATTCGAAAGCCCGGTGTACAACGTGGTGGCCGTTCCCATTGAGAAGGTGAAGCCGAACACCTACAACCCGAACGCCGTTGCCCCGCCCGAGTTGGAACTGCTGTACGACAGCATCAAGGAAGACGGCTACACCATGCCCATCGTGTGCTATCGCGACGAAGAGGCCGACGAATATGTTATCGTGGACGGGTTCCACCGCTATCGTGTCATGTTGGAACACCCCGACATCCGGGAGCGCGAGCGCGGCCTTCTGCCCGTTTCGGTGATAGACAAGCCGCTGGACTGCCGCATGGCCAGCACGATCCGCCACAACAGGGCGCGCGGGTCGCACAGCGTGGACCTCATGAGCAACATAGTGGCCGACCTGCACGAACTGGGCCGCTCGGACGCGTGGATTGCCAAGCACTTGGGCATGGACCAAGACGAGATACTGCGCCTGAAGCAGATCACGGGGCTGGCCGCCCTGTTCAGCGAAGTGGATTTCGGGGAGGCGTGGGTGCCGAAAGAGGAGGAAGCGTAGAAACGTGAAGGAGAAACGCCATAGCACCTGTCTCGCTTCCCGAAAGGCGGTCGTTGCCGGATGGATTCTGGTAGCGCTGTGGGCAGGTTTCATCTTCTTCATGTCGGCCAACACCGGAGACGGCCTGAACGACGGCACGGGCATCGTCTCGCAGATATACCGCGCGTTGCACGAGTTTCAGGCCGCCCTGTTGGGGCCGGACGTGGACGTCGTTTCCTCGGCTGCGCATTTTTGCGAATACGCGGTGTTCGGGGCGTTGTGGGCAAACGCCCTGCGTCATCACATGCCGCTGCGCCGCGCGGTGGCGCTGGGAATCGCGTGCGTCAGCCTGTACGGCGTGACCGACGAGTTCCATCAGCTTTTCGTGGAGGGCCGCATGTGCGACCCGGTGGACTGGCTGGTGGACACCCTCGGCGCTGCGCTGGGCGCGCTCCTGGCGGCGCTCCTGCTGCGCCGCCTTGCGCATTCCCGCCGCCCGCCCCGCGCGTGACGCGCGGCGGAAACGCCGCGTTTTTGCCGCCCGCCTGTTCCTTGGCTCACCCCGGCGATCAATACGTGCACCGTGTTCTACTCCGAGAAACGGTGCATACGCATCTTTTCTCGGAGTAGAACTGCAGCGCGCCTCTTGACGCCTCGCCGCCGCTCAGAGGGCTTCCTTCATTTCCCTTGCGTAATCCTCGAACCGGGGAAGCTCGAAACGCAAAGTGTTGAGTGGCGTTTCTCCAATAACGCCGGCTTCCATGAGGCGGGTTTTGTACTTCGACGCATAATTGCTTTTAACGCCCATGTGGGAAGCCACTTCGGCGAGGGTCGGCCTGTCCGAGCTGTCGAGCATGGCGTTCACAAACCGGATGTCTCCCTTCGAAAGTTCCCCGTAGGTGGCCTGTAAAACTTTCGTGCGCATTTCGGCATTCGCCATGCGTATGCCTTCTTCCACGTCCGACATGCTCACCATGGTATTAGCCGGGTTGCGCCTCCACGATTGAAAGCCAACGAGTTGCAGCATGTACGGGAAGCCATCTATGGCCTGGGTGGCCTTTTCGACAGCGACGTCCCCCACGGTGCGTTCGCTTTGTTCTATGGTGCGCCTAAAGGCGTCGGCGATTTCATGGTCGGGGATACGATCGAGCTTGCGATGTCGGGCACGGCGCAGGAAAGACACGTACTCGTTGCTGACCAAGCCCGACACCATGGACGGCAAACCTGCGAGCATAAGCGCCACCCGGCGGCCTTCGCGCACGAAATGCTGATACACCGAAACAAGCCGGATCATTTCGTCTACCGCGGGGTTCACTTCGTCAACCGTGATAAGAAGTCCTGCCTGGTATTTTTCCAGTTGGTCAAGAATCTGGTTCATGCGTGTGCGCCAGTTGCCTTCTTGCTGCAAGACGTTTTCCCACGCAATGCCGAAACCGCCGGCGGTCACTTCTTTGATCTTTGGGCCGCTGGTTGTTTCCAGTAAATGATTCGCGCGGTACTTCGTTTCCTCGATGATGTCTTCGAGCATGCCACTGGTGGCCGATACGCCAACGGTCACCCAGCCAACGCCGCTTGCGTATTCGGACAAGTATGAAAGCAGGGCGGTTTTCCCCGTTCCGCGGGCGCCTATGAAAAGCGTTGTGAGGTCGGGCGAGAAAGACGGAGAAGCAAGCGCGGTTTTTATTTCATTGAGTAGGTATTCCCGTCCCGCCAAATAGGCGGGCACTTGTCCGAAGCCCGGCGTGAAAGGGTTGATGGCAGTGTGGGGGTTGCGAGGCTCCATGTGCGGTTCTCCTTGAAAAGCACTTCTTCAGATCCTGCGGTTGGTTCACGTGTGATTTTCGCATTTTTCGCCACCGTTCGCAACTTTCGCCATCTTTTGCAACTTTCGCCACCGTTCGCAAGTTTCGCCACATTTACGGAAGCAGACCCGATTTTGCCCTTGTTTTTACGGAAACAGAATCCAAGCGATGCCGTGGCTGATGCCAAAGAAACTGCCTTTTGGTGTATAGAACGCCCTTTGAGAAACTGCCTTTTGGCGTGTGTTAGAGAAAACTGTACGGCCTACATCACTCGGACCAGAAGAAGCGCCGAGGACGTCATGGAGGCCGATGGCATACTGCACCTCCCTCTGTTCATGGCTGCCCTGCTGTAACGTGCTCGAGCAACGCGTCCGTCCGCCCGTGGCTACGCGCCGGACCCGGAACGGCAAAATCGATCTCGCTGCCGTTCGTTTCGCTGCGCCGGTGTCGGCTCCGGGGCGCGTGCGCTGCCCCGTCGGAACCGGCCGGGTCGGGGCCGCTTACTGCGCGGTGGCGTAGCCTTCGGGGTTCATCGACTGCCAGTGCCAGCTGTCGGCGCACATGCGGTCGAGGTCGTACTGCGCGGTCCATCCCAGTTCTTCGCGCGCCTTCTCGCAGGCGGCGTAGTTCTCGGCGATGTCGCCCGCGCGGCGGGGCTTGATCTCGTAGGGGAGCTGCTTGCCGCAGGCGCGCTCGAAAGCGTGGACGACGTCGAGCACGCTGGAGCCCGTGCCCGTTCCCAAGTTGAACACGCCCACGCCGCGGCGCGACCCGTCCTCGGCGGGCTGTCCCTGTATCGCGTCGGGGCCGGAGGGCGCTCCGGTGCCCACCTTGCCGCCCATCCAGTCCAGCGCCGCAACGTGCCCGCGCGCCAGATCCACCACGTGGATGTAGTCACGCACGCCCGTGCCGTCGTGCGTGGGGTAGTCGTCGCCGAACACGCCCACGCAGGCCAGCCTGCCCACGGCCACCTGGGCCACGTAGGGCAGCAGGTTGTTGGGGATGCCCTTCGGGTCTTCGCCAATCAGCCCGCTGGGGTGTGCGCCAATGGGGTTGAAGTAGCGCAGCAGCACCACGTTCCACTCGTTGTCGCCGATGTAGAGGTCGGTCAGAATGCGCTCGAGCATGCTCTTGGTCTGGCCGTAGGGGTTCGTGGCCTCGTGCTTGGGGCATTCCTCGGTGATGGGCACGAAGTCAGGTTCGCCGTAAACGGTGGCGCTGGAGGAGAAGACGAAGTTCTTGACGCCGTGCGCCCGTGCCACGTCGCACAGCGCCAGCGTGCCGGCGACGTTGTTCCAGTAGTATTCCAGCGGCTTTTCCACGCTTTCGCCCACGGCCTTGAAGGCGGCGAAGTGGATGATGGCGTCGATGTCGTGCGCGGAGAAGATGCGGTCGAGCGCGGCGCGATCCAGAATGTTGGCCTCGTGGAACGTCAGGCGGTCGCGCTGACCGGGCGCGTCGGTGCCGGTGATGGCGCGCACGCGGTCGATGGCCTTTTCGCTGGAGTTGCTCAAGTCGTCCACGACGACCACGCGGTATCCCTGCTCCAGCAGTTCGACGCAAGTGTGGGTGCCAATGAACCCGGCGCCCCCCGTCACGAGGATGCACGTTTCTTCGTGGGGCTTGGCCAGGGATTTGTTCGCCATGGGGTCTCCCGTCGTCTGCGTTCCCGTTCCTCGTGCGTTTCGCGCCCTGCTCCCTGCGCCTCCGCACGCTTGCTTGCGTGTCCATAATATCAGGCAATGCGTCAGGCGGGCGTTTTTGGCGGGACATCCGGCAAAAAAGCGGGAAAACCAAGGACGGCACGCAAGGTTTCGAAAAAAGTTCAATATTTTACTAAGAATATTCTTGACAAAATATAATAATGAGCGTAAAGTACGCGTTGGTGATACCGAAGTTCTCCTCGTTTCACTCGTCCGGATACAGGCCGCCTCCCCCGCGGCCTGTATCCGTTTCTGGGGCAAAAACAGCGTCAAGCGGGTTATCCATACGCCCTCCAAAAGCACCTGTCAGCAGGATTAGCAACACGCAAACAAGCTAGAATCGAAAACTTGATCAGGCATCGAAAAGCCGAAATCTTTCCTCCCGATATAGGAACCCTTGGTATTTCGCCTATTGGCGAAGCCTGTTCCTTGACCAGGGAGGCGATGCTCAAAATGAAGCCGATGCCCCATCAGGAGGCTCGCACCGTCCCTATGTGCCAGTCGGTACTGCCCCGTTGAAGATTGAAAAGATTGGCATACACTCCGTTTCTGCCCATAAGCTCCTCGTGGGTTCCTTGTTCGACAACTCGCCCCTCATCCAACACGACGAT
>CAJFUR010000062.1 GCA_904420215.1 uncultured Eggerthellaceae bacterium | reverse complement strand
GCTCGTGCGCGCGGTGCGCGAGGGCGTGGACATGTTCGACTGCGTGCTGCCCACGCGCACGGCCCGCATGGGCACGGCGTTCAGCTCCGCCGGGCGCATGAACCTGCGCAACGCCAAGTTCACGCGCGACTTCGGCCCGCTCGATCCGGCTTGCACGTGCCCCACCTGCCAGAACCACAGCCGCGCCTACATCCGCCATCTGGTGAAGCAAAACGAGATGCTGGGCGGCATCCTGCTTTCCATCCACAACCTGCACTATCTCATCGACCTCATGCGGCGCGCCCGTGAGGCCGTGCTGGCCGACGACTACGAGGCGTTCTACGAAGCCTGGATGGCCAGCCCCGCCGCGCAGGACTACTAGGCCCGGAAGCGCCGACCGGAGCGGCTACTCCTTCGCGAGCACCTTCTCCACGATGCCGATGTAGAGGGTGTGCAGGTCTCGCTCGGGGTACCACGTGTCGAGCTGGGAGCGGTCCACGAAGCAGCCTTCCTCGAGTTCTTGCGCGTAGGCCTTGCGGCACACGAGCACGAGCGACGCCTCTTGGAAGTACGGAGCGGCCTCGCCGAAGGCGGGCGTGAGGCCCGCGTGCGCCACCTTGTCCTCGTCGCGGCCCGACACCTTGCCCAGATACCCCAGCTGGCTGCGCCACTGCCCGTCGAAGAAGCAGAGCGTGAAGTGGGAGTGCGCGTCCACGAACTCCTTGGTGTAGCGCTGCGGGCGCAGGTAGATGGTGGCTGCCGGCTTGCCCCACATGACGCCGAGCGCGCCCCAGCTGGCGGTCATGGTGTTGAGTTTGTCCTCGTCGCCGGCGGTGACGAGCATCCAGTCCGTTCCTATGAGCTCGAAGACGTTGCGGTTAAGCGCGCTCGGATCCAGTTCCTTCATGGGCATGGCGTGGCCTCCTTGTCTTTCCTGCGTGCGTTCCTTTGCCTTTTCCAGCTTCCGGCGGCCATCGGCGCTGCGGGGCCGATGGCCGCATGGCGGGTTTCGCGGCCATTGTACCGCATCCGCTTCGCCGGTGCGCGGCGCGGCTCGCCCCGCGCAGGGGGCGTGGCGGCTGGTTTGCGCGGCCATGGCGGGCGGCCTTGCCCCGCCTGTCTTTACGCCCAGCGCCGCCGCCCTGCCCGGCCCGCACCCGCGCGGGGCGGGGCAGGCGTCAACGTGGCTGCGGGACGGCGCGCGGGAGCGCCAGAATGCGCGCGCCGGTGCGGGCGAGGCATGCAGCCAGGTCGGCGGGGCTTTCGCCGCGCAGCGAGGCGAGTTCGCAAAGCGCGCCCTGCAGCGCCGACTCCGCATCCGCCGCGTCGGCCCGTCCCGCCCCCTGTGCCGGCAGGTCCGTTTCGAGCAGGAGGCGGTCGGGGGGAAGGGCGCGCGCGTAGGCGCGGCCCCGCTTGGTGGCGAGCATGCGGGGGTTGATGGAAAAGAGGCACTCCAGCCCCAAGGCGCGCTGCAGTTCGTCGGAGGTGCCCGAGAACCAGTGGAATACGCAGGTGCACGCCTGTGCGGCGCCCGTGCGTTCCAGCACGTCGAGGACGGCTCCTGCTGCGCGCACCGCATGGAGCGACAGGACCCTGCGCCCGTCCCGCTCCGGCGTGGCGGGGAGCGGGCCGGAATGGGGCGGCGGTGTGGCCGCGCGCCCGTCCCGCTCCGCGTCGGCGCAGGCGCGGGCCACGCGCTCGAAGGCGGCAAGCTGCGCCTTCCGCGCGTCGGCGTGCGCGGGCGCGAAGTCGAGGCCCACCTCGCCGACGAAGCGCGCCTTGGCGGCAAGGCGCTCGAAGCGCGCCACGTCCGCCTCGCCGCAGCGCCCGTCGGCCACCCACCAGGGGTGCAGCCCCAGTGCCACGCGCACGTTCGGGCAGTCGGCGAGCAGGGCCGCGGCGAGCTCGTAGTCGGATGGCGTCACGGTGGCCGAAAGCGCGCCGATGCCGCGGCGCGCCAGACCGTCCGCCAGTTCCACGGCGTTTTCCGCGAAGTCGAGGTGGCAGTGCGCGTCGAACAGGCGCAGGCCGCCCGGAGTTTCCGCGCTGGCGCCGCTTCCCGGTCGCGTCATGTTCCCTCACCCCCGATGCCGGCGAGCGTGCGCAGCACGTCGCCGGCGATCATCTGCCCCATGATGGGCGGCAGGTACGACATCGTGCCCAAGCCCGTGCGCCCGCGCGGCGCGCGGGCAGCCCCTGCGCCGTCCGCCCATTCTCCTGCAGCGCCGCTTCCGCCTGCGGCGGCGGCCGCTTGCACAGGGCCCGCCCCGCCCGCGTTGCCTGCCGCGCCCGCGGCCCCCGTGCCGCCGCCCGCCCGCACACAGGCGGGCTTCTCGCAGGAATACAGGACGCGCAAATGGCGTATGCCGCGCTTGCGCGCCTCCTTGCGCATGGCGCGGCACAAGGGGCAGTTCTGCGTTTCGTACAGGTCGGCGAACCGCAGGCAGGCGGGGTCCACCTTGTTGGCGGCCCCCATGCTGCTGACGATCCGGATTCCCCGGTGTTCGGCCTCCTGTGCCAGCGCCAGTTTCGTGGACACGGTGTCGATGGCGTCCACGATGCAGTCGGCTTTGGCGCACGGCCCGTCCAGAAGCGCGGGCACGTCGGCGGCGAGGACGAAGCGCGCGTGCGCCTCCACCCGTGCGGCGGGGTTTATGTCGGCCACCATGGCGCGCATGACGTCGGCCTTCCTGCGCCCCACCGTGCTCATGAAGGCGATGGCCTGGCGGTTGATGTTGCTTTCCTGCACCGTGTCGGGGTCGAACAGCACGAGTGCGCCCACGCCGCCGCGCGCGAGCGCCTCCACGCAGCTCGCCCCCACGCCGCCCAGCCCGAACACTGCCACGCAGGACGCCTGCACCCGCGCAAGGCCGTCTTTCCCGTAGAGGGGTTCCAGCCTGGAGGTGGCGCCTTCTCCGCGCGCGCTTTCCCCGCATGCGCCCTCCCCGCGCCGCGTCTCTTCCGCGCAGGATCCTTTCCCGGCGCCTGCCTGCGCTTTTGCGGCTGCGGTTTCCGTCCGTTCGCCGCGCGCCCCCACGGCTTCGCGGGGGTGCGCGGGCATCCTGTCCGTCATGGCAGCACGGCCTAGTCCCGCGTGAGCTTGCGGTGCAGGCGGTGGGGCTTCGCGGCCTCCGGCCCCAGGCGCTCGATGCGGTTCTTCTGGTAGGACTCGAAGTTGCCCTCGAACCAGTGCCAGCGGCCGGGGTTCTCGTCGTCGCCTTCCCATGCGAGGATGTGCGTGGCAATGCGGTCGAGGAAGAAGCGGTCGTGGCTGGTGACCACCGTGCAGCCGGGGAAGGCCAGAAGTGCCTCCTCCAGGCTGGAAAGCGTCTCCACGTCCAAGTCGTTGGTGGGCTCGTCCAGAAGGAGCAGGTTGCCGCCCTGCTTGAGCGTGAGGGCCAAATTCAGGCGGTTGCGTTCGCCGCCGGACAGCACGCCGGCGGGCTTCTGCTGGTCGGAGCCCTTGAAGCCGAAGCTCGCCACGTAGGCGCGGCTGGGGATTTCGGTGTCGCCCACCATCAGGTAGTCGAGGCCGTCCGACACCACTTCCCACAGCGTCTTCTCGGCGTCGAGGCCCGCGCGGCCCTGGTCCACGTAGGAGATCTTCACCGTCTCGCCGATCTCGAGCGTGCCCGAGGTGAGCGGCTCCAGCCCCATGATCATCTTGAACAGGGTGGACTTGCCCACGCCGTTGGGGCCGATGACGCCCACGATGCCGCCTTGGGGCAGCGTGAAGGACAAATCGTCTATGAGCATGCGCTCGCCGAACGCCTTGTGCAGGTTGCGCGCCTCGATCACCTTCGTTCCCAGACGCGGCCCCACGGGAATCTGTATCTCGGCGAAGTCGAGCTTCTTGGCCGCGCGCGCCTCGGCCTCCATCTGGGCGAAGCGCTCCAGGCGCGCCTTGCTCTTGGACTGGCGCGCCTTGGGCGAGCTGCGCACCCATTCCAGTTCGCGTGCCATGCGCTTGGCGAGCTTCGCCTGCTGCTGCCCCTGTGCCTCGAGGCGCGCGGCCTTCGTCTCCAAGTAGGTGGAGTAGTTGCCCTTGTAGGGGTAGAGGTGCCCGCGGTCC
Organism: uncultured Eggerthellaceae bacterium; assembly: GCA_904420215.1. Classification (GTDB taxonomy): domain Bacteria; phylum Actinomycetota; class Coriobacteriia; order Coriobacteriales; family Eggerthellaceae; genus CAJFUR01. Next base: position 25,522 of record CAJFUR010000062.1, on the reverse strand, counting down.
ACTTCGCAGATCCATTCGGCCACGTTGTCCAGGAAGTAGCGGTCGTGCGTGACGGCCAGCACCGCGCCGGGGTAGGTGCGCAGGAACTGCTCCAGCCACAGCACCGACTCGGCGTCCAAGTGGTTCGTCGGCTCGTCCAGAAGCAGCAGGTCGGGCGCTTCCAGCAAAAGGCGGCAGAGCGCCACGCGCCTGCGCTCGCCGCCGGAAAGCACGCTCACGGGCGCGTCGGCGTCGGGGCACTGCAGCGCGTCCATGGCCTGCGAGAGCTGGCTGTCCAGGTCCCACGCGTTGGCGGCGTCTATCTCGTCTTGCAGCTTGCCCATCTCGTCCATGAGTGCGTCGAAGTCGGCATCGGGCGCGGCCATTTCCTCGCCGATGGCGTTGAAGCGCTCGATCTTGGCGAGGATGTCGCCGAAGGCGAGGCGGATGTTCTCCGCGACCGTCTTGTCCTCCTCGAGCGGCGGCTCCTGCTGCAGGATGCCCACGGTGAAGCCGGGGGTGAGCCGCGCCTCGCCATTGGTGACTTCTTCGAGGCCGGCCATGATTTTGAGCAGGGTGGACTTGCCCATGCCGTTGGGGCCCACCACGCCTATCTTCGCGCCGGGGAAGAACGACAGCGTGACGTCGTCCAGGATGACCTTGTCGCCATGCGCCTTGCGCGCCTGGTGCATCTGGTAAATGAACTCTGGCATAAACGGGCCTTTCTTGCTGGTCGGGTGCGCGGGGCACGGGGCGCGGGACGTGCGGGGCTGCAGAAGCTGCGCAGCCTTTCGCCCCGCACGTCCCGCGCCCCGCGGCTACTCCCGCCCGCGGCGTTCGCATACGTAGCTTGTGTGCATCCGATTCTAGCAAGCCCGCCCGCGCGCAAGGCCCGCAGCGCGCCTAATTGCCAAGAAACCCAGAAACGCGCGCGGCGGATGGAGGGTGCGCGCAGGTGTCGGCGCGTGCTATTCCCGCGCGCGCCCTTTTGCAAGGGCGGCGCGCTGGCGGTGGGCGGAGTTGCTCTCCAGAATGTAGAGCTTCGCCTTGGCGCGGGTAACGCCCACGTAGTAGAGGCGGAAGTTGGCATACGACGTGCAGTCCACGATGACCACCGCCCGGCTTTCGAGCCCCTTGAAGGCGGCTATGGAGGATAGGCGCACGGCCCCCGGCTCCTGCGCGCGCGTCACGGGGACCGGCAGGCTGCAACGGGCCGCTATGGAGTGGTCGGGCGCGCCGGGCGTCAGGATGGCTACGTCGTCCGGGCGCACGCCCTCCTGCAGAAGCTCCGTCAGCACTTCGGCCAGCATCCGCGCCTCCTCGTCCTCGTTGCGCCAGAGGAGGTAGGTGACGCGGGGACCTTCGGCGGCGCCCTCCGGGAACTCGCTTGCAAGGCCCGACAGAAGCCGCGCCTGCTCGCCGATGTTTCTGGTGTTGCGGCAGTTGAGGCTCAGCTTCGCCCGAGCGAACGGGGCGTGCGCGCCCAGAAGCCCGAGCAGGCGCCCTTCGTCCCTTTCGTCCTGGTAGATGGCCTGCCGGGCGAAGTCGCCGAAGAAGCTCCAGCGTCCCTGAGCCAGGCCGCCGCGCAGGATGCGGTCCAAGACGGGCAGGTAGTCCTCGGTGACGAGGTCCTGCGCCTCGTCCACCACCAGCCGGTCGAAGGAAGCCTGCGGCAGCGCGCCTTTTGCCACGAGGGAGCGGGGCAGGGCGTGGGAGAAGTAGTCGTTGTCGTAGGCGGCGGGCGCGCCCGCGTCGTGGGCCACCATGAAGGCGTGCAGGGTGCCCACGTGGCTGCCCTCCGCCACGTGGCCCGCAAGCTGCTCGCGCGTCCATGCCGCCAGCGCCGCGTTGAAGCAGAAGAACGCCACCTTCTCGCCGCCCTCCATGGCACGCCGCGCAAGCTCCACCGCCAGCAGGGTCTTGCCGGTTCCGGCGGACCCCTCCACCACGAGCCGCTCGTTGCCTTCCAGCATGTCGAGGCAGCGGAACTGCTCGCGCGTCAGCCGCGCGAGGCTTTCCTCGGCCTCGTCCATCTGCGCGGCCAGCAGCATGGGCCGGTCGAAGTCGCCCCGCAGCATCTCGGCTATCGCGTCCACCTGTTCGCGGCTGGGAGGCGTGCGCCTGTTCCCGCGCCCGTACACCCGCTGTTGTCCCGTCTGCGTGCAGGCTGCCAGCTGCATTACGAAATCGCTGATGGGGCGGCTTTGGCAGGCGGAATGCCCCCACGCCTGCAGCGGGTCGTAGTCGGGGCCTTCCACGTCGAAGTCGATGTCGGGGAAAATGGCCCCGTAGCCGAACAGGAGCGTCGCGTATGCCGGGTCGCCGCCGAAGTGCCTCTTGACTTCCCGCATGAGCGCGAACATACCCTCGCGCGCCTGGTCGAACGGGCCGCGCTCCTTCGTGCCCGTTTCGCCGTACTTGTTCGTGAACCGCCAGACGCCGTCCTCGCGCGCCACCCGGCCGCCCTTGACCTCCAGGCAGAAGATGCCGCAATCCGGCGCGAGGACGACGAAGTCCACCTCACCGAACAGCAGCTTCTCGTGCCGGGCGAGGCCGAGGGAGTGCAGCACCGTCCATCCGTCGGCTGCGGGGTCGTTGGCAAGCCACTCGAAGACCCGCCTCTCGGCGGAGCTTTCGACCTCGGGGGCTATGCGGTTCGGAAGCATTCTGGCCATGGTTCTCCTTGGCGTTGGGGGTGCGTGGCTGCGTGCGGGCCGCGGTGCGACGGGGCGCCGGCATGGGCCGGACACTGCGTGCGGGCCGCGACGCGACGGGACGGGACGTGCCGGCCGGCGAGGGCCGCGGTGCGGCGGGGCGCCGGGGGCTGCGCGGGCTCCCAACGGCATTGTACCCGCTTTGCCGGCGCGCGTCGCGCGTTGCCCGGGCGCTTTCCGCGCTTTCTGCGCACGCGGCGAAAGACGCGCCCGCTCCTGTCTGCGCGTTCGCCTTCCGTGCCGCCCTCCGCGTCGCGTGCCACCCGCCTTCGCCGCCCCGGTGCGGCATCCGTGCGGGGCTTGCCGGCTGCCGGCTGCCGGGGCCGTTCGTTTTGCTACAATGGAGCCACCATGCAGACACGCGTCCTTTTGCCGCTTTCCCGGCGGGCCGGCGGGACGGCGCCGGTTGGCGCCTGCGTTCGGCATTCCCGTTCGGAATGGGGCGAAAGCGCGGTTGCCTGCATAGTCTCCGCCCGCTCGGCGGGCTTCGTTTCGCCTCGAAGAAAGGAAGGCCTCATGCAGGAATCGAAGGGTTTGGCCATTGGCGGTTTGGTTTTGGGCATCGCCTCCATCGTGTTCGCGTTCGTCTACACGTGGATCGGCTTGGTGCTGGGCATAGCGGGCATCGTGGCTTCGGCCATGGGCATGAAGCGCTGCCCCTCCGCCAAGGGCATGGCCATCGGGGGCTTGGTGTGCTCCATCGTCGGCACCGTGCTGAACGTGTCGGCCTTGGCGTGCGCGCTTTGCATCGTCGGCTCCGTGATCTCCGCCGGCGTGGCCCTGTCGTAGCCCACACGCGGCCCGCGTTCGAAACGGCCCGATTGCGGGCCGTTTCTTTTCGCGCCGTGCTTCAAGGAGGCTCCCGTGTTTCCCAATGTCACGCTTTTCGGCAAGGACATAGGCACGTATTCCCTGTGCGTCATCGCGGGGATTCTCGCGCTCATGCTGTGCACGTGGCTGCTGGCGCGCCGCCGCGGGCTTGCCCCCGACGACGAGGTCATCGTCATGCTGGTGGCGCTTGCCGGCATGGCGGTGGGCGGCTCGCTTCTGTACGGCGCCACGAACGCCCCCCTCGTTGCAGAGATCGTGCGGTCGTACGCCGCCTACGATGGCTTCGCGGCGTGGGTGGCGGATCTGGCGGCATGCTTCGGCGGGTCGGTGTTTTACGGCGGCCTTGTGGGGGCGGTGGCGGCCGGATGCCTGTTCGTGCGGGCGCGCGGCGGGCGCGTCCTCGACCATGTGGACGTTTTCGCAGTGGGCATTCCGCTGTTCCACGCCATCGGCCGGCTGGGGTGCTTTCTGGGAGGGTGCTGCTTCGGCGTGGAGTGGCCGGGAGGGGTGGTGTACGCGCACAGCCCCATCGCCTTCGCCAACGGCGTCCCCCGCTTTCCCGTGCAGCTGGTGGAGGCGGGCGTGGAACTGGCGCTGTTCCTCGTTTTGCTGGGTCTTTTCCTGAGGGGGCGCGGAAGGGGGAGGCTCATGGCGTACTGGGCGCTTGCCTATGCGCCGGCGCGCTTCCTGCTGGAATTCCTGCGGGGCGACGCCTACCGCGGGTTTCTGGGGCCGCTTTCCACGTCGCAGTGGATAAGCATCGCGGTGTTCTTGGCCGCCGTGGCGTTTCTGGCGTGGAGCGGCCGGCGCGGCGGCGCCCGCGCTACGGCGCGAGGGGGCGGCGCTGGTAGAGGCCGGCGTCCTCGAAGCCGAGCGCGCGGTAGTAGGCGCGCGTGCCCACGGCGCTGATCACGTTCGCGGCAGCGTACCCCTCGGCGCGTGCGATTTCGCAGGCGGCTTCCACCAGGCGCTTCCCCAGGCCGCGGTGCTGGGCGTTCTGCCCTTCCCCGTGCAGTTCGGCCACCTTGCCGTACACGTGCACCTCGCGGATCATGGCCTCGCTCGGGCGCACGGGCGAGGCTTCGCCAAGTGCCTCCACGCAGGCGGCGTCCGGCAGTGACAGGCGCAAGAACCCCGCGAGGCGGTTCTCGGGCGTTGTCCACTGCAGGAAGCATTCCTCGGACACGGTGGTGCGGTAGCGCACGGAGGAAAGCGCCAGGCCGGCGTCGGACGCATCGCGCGCGCCGATCTCGCGGTGGCGCATCTCTTCGATGGGCTGCCCCGTGGCCTCGGCGCGGGCCTCCACCAGCTGGCGCAGGTTGGTCTTCTTGTTGCCGGCCACGATGTCGTGGGCCGAGATGTCGCGTATCATGCGCGAGACGCGCGTGTGGGGAGGCGTGGCCAGCACGTCGGTCGTCAGCACGTCCACCAGCGTTTCCTCGTCGTAGGGTTGCCATGCGCCGCGCTTGGCTTGCGCGCCCAGTCCCGTGCCCTCCACCAGCACGCAGGGGTAGAGCTTCACCTCGTCGGGCTGGTAGGCGGCCTCGGTGACGAGGCGGCGGTAGTCCCGCTTGTCGCCTTCGGGGGTGGAGCCGCACAGGTTGACCATGGCGTGCACGTGCGTCTTGAAGCCGAACAGGCGCATGAGCGCGAAGGCGCGGCGCACGTCGTCCATGCCGGAGGCGCGGCCGTTGCGCGCCAGCACGCCGGCGTCGAGGCTCTGGATGCCCATCTGGATTTTCGTGCAGCCGAGCCGGCGCACGAGCGTCAGGCTCTCGGGGGTGACGGCGTCGGGGCGGGTTTCCACCACCAGGCCGACGCAGCGGTGGCGCGCCTGTTCGTTGGCTTGGTGCTGCGCGGCCACTTCGTCCAGCGTGGCGCGCTGCCACGCGGCCACGGCCTGCCACGCCGCGTCTTCCTGGTAGAGCAGGCGCACGGCGTGGTTGTAGGTCAGTTTCCCTGCGCACACCTCCCGTTGCGCGGCTGCCACGCGCGCCGCCGCGTCCTCGGCGCGGTTCGGGATGCCGTGGTTGCGGTAGAGCGCCCGGCGCGCCTCGGCCTCGCGGCGCGCCGCCTCGCCGTCGCCGTCGTTCAGGGCGCGGAACAGTTCGCGCACGAACCAGGCTTGGTAGTCCGCCGGGTAGTCGCTCCATGTGCCGCCCAGCACGATGAGTTCCACCTTGTCGGTGACGTGCCCCATTTCGCCGAGCGCGCGCAGGCGGGCGGCCACCTGCAGATACGGGTCGAACCAGTTGCGCTCGGCCCGTTGGCAGGCCGGCTCGTCGGCAAGGTAGCTTTTCGGCATGCGCAGGTCGTTCGGGCAGTACAGACACTCGCCCGCGCAGGGCCAGGGCTTCGTGAGCACGGTGACGGTGGCCACGCCGGACGCGGTGCGCCGCGGCTTCATGCGCAGGGTCTGCAAAAGGCGCTCTTCCAAGGCGGGCGAGACGTCCCATGCGTGCCAGCGCTCGGGGTCGGCTTGCTTGACGTGCAGGTAGAAGGGCAGCAACCGCTTCTTGGAGCAGGGCTTCTGCCCGGGTTTCAGCCCCTCGTTGTGCTTGCGCACGATCTGCGCGAGCCGCCGGGCGTCCAAGGGCGGGGCGGGAGTGCGGGCTGCGTGCGCGCCGCAGGCGGGGGAGGCGTCGGGCGCGGCGGGCGCCGCGTGGGCGGGCGCGCTGGCGTCGGGCGCGGCAGCGGCGGGCGTGCGGGCGTCTGCGGGCGGCATGGCCCGCAGTTCGTCGAGTATTTCAACCAAGGCTTCTTCCAGCATGGGAAGCACCTGTAGCCTTTAATCGCTTCGGACGGCGATATCGCCGGTCACGCCTGCAGCGCTTTTTTCCGGGGGCGACCCGCTCCGGGGGCGTCTGCCATTCTCGCCGCGATGCTCGCCTCTGTGACGTAAGTGCGCCTGCCGCTCCGGTAGCCGTCGAGTACGCCTGCGTCTATCATGTGGGTGACGCGTCCTGCCGATACGCCGAGCCTGCGCGCCGCCTCCGCCGCCGACACGACGGGGCCGTCAACGACGTAGTTCTCGTCCGTTTCCACGAACACGGCCACGCGCTCGCACCCCTCGGGGGCCTCCTCCCTGCGATAGGGCGGTATCGCGTCGCCGCAGAGCATTGCAGCGGCTAGCCACGTCTTCATGGCATCTGCGGCCATGAAGGTCGCTTCCCGGTAGCTATTGCCGCAGGAGAAGCATCCAGGGAGCGCGGGAACCTCGACGCTGTAGCCCCCTTCGTCTTCGGGGGTGAGTATCGCGTCGTATATGAATTTAGCCATGCTTGTCCTTTCGTCCGGTGTCGGGTCACAGCCAGCCCGCCGCCTTCGCTATGTTGCGGTAGGTTCCTATCGGGAGTTCGTGTTTGGAGGTGGGGACGCTTACCATGGCCCCGTCCTTTCTGAACACGACATGGCTCCCCTTTCCACTCACCTCCCGCCAGCCCTCTTTGCGTAGTCTCTTGACCACTTCCTTCGACTCCATCTCCTTCGGCATCGGGCTCTCCTTTCCTCGCTGCCGAAGAAAATATTATAAAATATTGCCAATTGATATGCAATAAAAAATAGCAAATATTTATATTGCACTCGACTTGCCGCTTCATCGTCCCGTATGGCCGGGGCCATGCTACCGTCCCGACAGGTTGTATCGTGGGGCTTGATTATCGCCTGCGATCTTTTTACGCTGTTGGCGGCGATATGCGTGTCGCTATCGGTCTCAACGGAAACAGCATTCTATACTATGGGAAGGTTTGGAGAGAAGCGCGGCCTTGCCGCGGCTGTGGCGCGCGGCGACGGGAGGCTTGGGGCGCCGCGACGCCGCGACGCCGGAGCGGCGTTGCGGGCCGGGCCGCGGCGCGCGTGCCGCGGCCGCGCGGGCATCTTGCGGGAAGGGGAGGTTCATGGACGCTGCCACGGCGCAGAGGCTGTGCGAGGTGACCAACGCATTCTACCGCACGCACGGCGCGTCGTTCTCGCAGACGCGGCAGGGCGCGTGGCCGGGGTGGAAAACCTGCTTCGACGTGCTCGAACGCAGGGGCTTCCTGAACGGGGCGCGTCGCCGCGGGGCGCTTTCGGTGTTCGACATGGCGTGCGGGAACCTGCGTTTCGAGGCGTATGCGGCCTTCGTCCTGCACCCCCTGCGCCCGACGTTCTACGCGGTGGACAATTGCGACGCGCTGGCACGCGGCTTGGACGCGCCCGGCGCGGCCGCGGCCGCGGGCGGCGTTCCGGCGGCCGTGGCCGTCGGGGCGAGTTCCGCCGGCGCTGCGGGCCCCGATGCCCCGGCGGCCGGCGCCCGCGCCTTGGGCGCCGCCCTTGCGGGGGCCGACGTGCGCTACCAGGGCCTGGACGTGCTGCGCGCGTTGCAGGGCGGCGCCTCCCTGCAGCAGGCGGTGGACGCGCCGTCCTGCGACCTTTCGGTGGCTTTCGGCTTCTTGCACCATGTCCCCGGGCACGATAGGCGCGTGGCGGTGCTGCGCGCGCTGGCCGGCCAGACGCGTCCCGGCGGCTACATGGTCGCGTCCTTCTGGCGGTTCCTGCACGACGCGGCCTTCGCCGCCAAGGCGCGCGCCGAGCACGAACGCGCGGCGGCGGAACTGGGCCTGCCGCCGCTGGATGCGGGCGACTTCGTGCTGGGCTGGCAGAACAGGCCGGGGGCCTTCCGCTACTGCCATCATTTCTCCGACGCCGAACTGGACCTTCTGTCGGCGGCGCTGGAAGGCCGCGCGCGCGAGGCCGCGTGCTTTCGCGCCGACGGGCGCACGGGGGCCATGAACGCCTACGTGGTGTGGCAGGTGCAATGAAGCGAAACGCCGCGGCGCGAAGCGGCTTTTTTGCTGCGCGGCGCGAAAGCCGGATGGCGGGGTGGGCGCTGCGGGCGTGCGAAACGGGACGGCCCTCCTGCGGACGGGCGGGCGGCGTCCGGGCGCAAGGGAGCGAAAGGGAGGCGCAATGCGCGCTGGCGGATTGAATTTCAGGGAAGCCCCGGAGGACGGCGGCCACGCGGGCGCCGCACCGGAAAGCGGCGGCGCGCACACCGCGCAGGCCGGCACCGGTGCTGGCACCGGCAAGGCGGGCCTCATCGACATGGACGAGGCGTTTTACGAGCGCGTGTACGCCCAGGTGCGGCAGGTGCCTCCGGGAACGGTGTGCACGTATGGCACCATTGCCGAGCTTGCCGGATACCCGCGCGCCGCGCGCGAGGTGGGGCTGGCCATGAGCCGCGTGCAGCGGGCGTGGAACCTCCCGTGCCACCGCATCGTGAACGCCAAGGGCACGCTGGCCCCCTCCTACGCCTTCGGCGGCAAGGCGAACCAGCGCAAGCTGCTGGAAGACGAGGGCGTCACGTTCCTAGACGAGGACACCATCGACATGAAGCGCCACCGCTGGCCGCCCAGCAACGAGCCCGAGCAGCTCTCGCTGGGAATATGAGGCCGCAGGCTGGGGATGCGGGACCGCGGCACGGCGCATGAACGGCCGGAGGCGCCCGGCCTCCGGCCGCCGCCGGCGTCTCCGTCCCGTCGGCCGCCTGCGGCGCCTTGCGGCTTTGGCGGGACTGGCGCGGTTTGTTGATTTTTCGTTTCGCGCTGGACGGGGCGCGCCTTTTTGTCCATCATGGAAGCCGAACGCAAGGAAACGGACACCGACGGGAAGCAAGGAGCAGGATATGACGCGAACGCGCATCGGCATCGTGGGATACGGCAACTTGGGCAGGGGCGTGGAACTGGCGTGTCGGCAGAACGCCGACATGGAGCTTGCGGCGCTGTTCACCCGGCGCGACCCGCAAAACGTGCAGCCCGCCACCGCGGACGTGCCGGTCTTTGCGATGGAAGACCTCGCGGCGCACGTCGGCGACATCGACGTGCTGGTCCTGTGCGGCGGCAGCGCGCGCGACCTTCCCGAGCAGACGCCGGCCTGCGCCGCGCTGTGCAACGTGGTGGACTCGTTCGACACCCATGCGAACATCCCCGACCACTTCGCGCGCGTGGACGCGGCGGCGAAGGAGGGCGGCACCGTGGCCCTCGTCTCGGCGGGGTGGGACCCCGGCATGTTCTCGCTCGCCCGCCTGTATGCAACCTGCATCCTGCCCGAGGGGAACGACTACACGTTCTGGGGGCGCGGCGTCTCCCAAGGCCACAGCGACGCCATCCGCCGCATCGACGGCGTGGCGGACGCGCGCCAGTACACGGTTCCGGTGCCCTCGGCGCTCGAGGCCGTGCGCGCGGGCGAGAACCCCCAGTTGACGACGCGCCAGAAGCACACGCGCGAATGCTTCGTGGTGGCCGAGGACGGCGCCGACAAGGCAGCCATCGAGCGCGCCATCGTGGAGATGCCCAACTACTTCGCCGACTACGACACCACGGTGACGTTCGTGTCGCAGGAGGAACTCGACCGCGACCATGCGGGCATCCCGCACGGCGGCTCGGTCATCCGCTCGGGGGCCACGGGCGCGCAGGGGGAGAACCGCCACGTGGTGGAGTTCTCGCTGAAGCTGGATTCCAACCCAGAATTCACCGGCAGCGTGCTGGTGGCGTGCGCGCGTGCGGTGCACCGCATGAGCCGGGAGGGCCAGACGGGCTGCAGGACGCTTTTCGACGTCCCGCCCGCCTACCTGTCCGCCGCCTCCGCCGAAGACCTCCGCGCCCACCTGCTGTAGCCCGCCGCAGGGTGCACATCGGCCGCGGCGGGGCCCGCCGCAGGGCGCCGCGTGGGGGCGGCGCCCTGCGGGGCCAGGAGGGGCGGGAGTCAGACGGCGCGTCCTTGCACGAACCACTTCCAGGCGGGCGTCTGCAGGATGCGCTTCGACCCCCGTTCGTGGATGCGGTCTTCGCCCTCGCCCACGATGAGCCTCGCTTCCTCCAAGCCGCGTTCGTCCATGGCCTCCCACAGGGCGCGGGTTTCGCGCTCGAGGGTTTTCTCGTTGTCGGCCCGCATGCATACTTGGTAAAGCTCCATGAGCTTGTCGCTCAGCGCGTCGTCGACGGCGAAGTCGATCTCGTACCCGTGCCCCTGCGTGCGCAACGAACTGATGGCTCCTTGACGCATGCCCACCGTGCGACGTCGCAGTTCCAGATACACGGCGTCTTCCAGGCGCTGCCCCTCGTCGTCTGCGCTGGCCCGGCTGACGGCGCGCGCCAAGCCGGGGTCGATCGCATACAGCTTGGGGGGGACGTTGCTTTTCTCTGCGAAGGATCGGCTGCGTTCGTCCACCACGAACAGCAAATAGGCTTCCTCGAAATAGGAAAGCAGGTCGCCCAACGTGGCGCGGCTCGTCGCAAGGCCATGGGAACGGAAGTCGTTCTCGATCTTGCGTATCGACACGCTTCTCCCGTTGCACTCCAAGGCGCGTTGGGCGAAGGCCGAAACGAGGCGGGGTCGTGCCACGTCGTGCCGCTCTGCGACGTCGGCCGCCACCGTGCGCTGCACGTAGGACTGCAGGAGCCCGATGGCCTGGCTTTCGGGCAGGCCGAGGGTTGCGGGGAAGCCTCCCCGACGCAGGTAGTCCTTGAATCGGCGTTGCAGCAACGGTCGCTTGGCCTGCGCGAATGCGGGCCGTTTCAAATCGGCCGCCGTTGCGTTTCCCGTGAACTGCAGGTATTCGCAGAAGGAGAGGGGCAGCAGCTCGAAGTCGAGCGCCCGTCCGCGGAATTCGGTGGAGATCTCGCTCGAAAGCATTTTCGAGGAAGACCCGCTCACGTACAGGGTGGTTTTCCTTGTGTCCACGATGCGGCGTAGCCACGCGCCCCAGCCCTGCATTTCCTGCATTTCGTCGAAGAAAAGGTAGAGTCCCTGCTCGCCGGCTTCGGGGTGCAGGTACAGAAAGGCTTCCAGGACCTCGTCGCCCGTTCGGGGCGTGACGGGGTTCAAACGGTCGTCCTCGAAGTTGAAGTAACATATCCGCTCCGGCGAAACGCCGCGTTCTATCAGTTCCTGCATCTCTTGGAACAAGCGGTAGCTCTTGCCGCTGCGGCGCATGCCGACAACCGCTTTCACCAGATTTCCCGCCTTGGGTTCAAGCGGCTCCCCCAGATCCAGACTGCGGGGGAATATGGGCTGGTAGTCTGCGAGCGAGAATTCTCCGAGCGTTGCGAGGATGGTTTCGTTCATGGCTGCCCTTTCCTTCCTGCTTGGCATGCGGTTATGAAAGCGGCAAGGCAATAGTACCGCTTTATAGAAAAAGTGGCAAAGTAAAGTTACCACTTTTATATTGAAATGGCATATTTGCTTTGCCATTTTGAGGAAAGCGCCGAAGCGGCAAGCCGGTCTCGCCGCTTCGGCGCTTGGTTGTCCCGCTTTCTGGCAGACGCTGCAGGATACCGCCTGCAACGGGTTTTGCCCTTGCTCGGCTGGCGGGCGGGCGGCGGCCAGCGTCCCGCAGGGCGCCGCGCCTCCTTCGCGCCCGCGCTACTCCCGGCCGTTCCAGCAGTAGGTGCACACCTTGTCGCGGTCGATGCCGATGGCTTCCAGCATGCCGTCGAGCGACTGGTAGCCCAGCGAGTCGAAGCCCATCTGCTTGCAGATGCTGGAAAGCAGACACTTCCCGCGCTCGGTGGAGGCATCGGCGTACTCGTCCAAGTGCCGCTGCCCCTCGTCGCCTTCGAGGTCCTGCACCACGCGCCGCGCGATCAGCTCCATTTCGGAGCGGCTGCGCGAGAAGCTCAGGTACTTGCAGCCGAACATGATGGGCGGGCAGGCCGAGCGCATGTGCACCTCGGCCGCGCCGGACTCGTAGAGGTAGTCCACCGTGCCGCGCAGCTGCGTGCCGCGCACGATGGAGTCATCCACGAACAGCAGCCGCTTTTCGCGTATGAGTTCCGGCACGGGGATGAGCTTCATCTTCGCCACGCGGTTGCGCACGTCCTGGTTGGCGGGCATGAACGAGCGGGGCCACGTGGGCGTGTACTTGATGAAGGGCCGCCCGAAGGGCGCGCCGCTTTCGGAGGAGTACCCGATGGCGTGCGGCACGCCCGAGTCCGGCACGCCCGCCACGTAGTCCACGTCGGGCAGGGTGTTGCGCGCGGTCTCGTCGCGTGCCATGATGGCGCCGTTGCGGTAGCGCATGACCTCCACGTTCACGCCTTCGTAGTTGGAGTTCGGGTATCCGTAGTACACCCACAAAAAGGCGCAGATCTTCATGTCGGGTCCGGCGGGGGAAATGGTTTCGAACCCTTCGGCGTCCACGCGCACGATCTCTCCGGGGCCCAGTTCGTAGGCGTCGCGGTAGCCCAGCTTGTGGTAGGCGAACGACTCGAAGGAGATGCAGTGCCCGTCGTCGTCTTCGCCTACGAGCACAGGCAGGCGCCCCCGCCTGTCGCGCGCCGCGATGATGGTCCCGTCGTTGGTCATGACCAGCAGCGTGAGCGACCCCTCGACGGCCTCTTGGGCGAACTTGATGCCGGAGACGAAGTCGCCTTGCTGGTTGATGAGCGCGGCCACCAGCTCCGTGGTGTTCACCTCGCCCGAGCTCATGGCCATGAACTGCTTGCCGCCGCCCGAGAAGTACGCCTCCACCAGTGCCTCGGCGTTGTTGATGGCGCCCACCGTGGTGAGGGCGAACGTGCCCAGGTGCGAGCGGACCAGGAGGGGCTGCGGGTCGGTGTCGCTGATGCAGCCGATGCCGCTTCTGCCGTGGAAGCCGGGCAGGTCGTCTTCGAAGCGGGTGCGGAAGGGCGTGTTCTCGATGGAGTGTATCTCGCGCTGGAAGCCCGTGCCCCCCTCGTCGCAGAAGATCATGCCCGCGCGCCGCGTGCCCAGATGCGAATGGTAGTCCACGCCGAAGAACACGTCCATCACGACGTCGCGTTTCGAAGCCGCCCCGAAGAATCCGCCCATTGCCTGCCTTTCGTCCTGTCCCGGCGGCGTTCTGCCGCCGGAGTCGCTTGCGCCCGCGCACCCTTTTGCCGCATGGCCGCCCGCGTCTGCGGTTCTGCCCGCCGCACGCGGTGGAGCCCATGCGCGCCCTGCGTCCTCGCCGCATCCGCATGCCATGCGCCCGGCACCTTTCGTGTGCGCGCGGGTCGCTCCCGCCGAGTTCGCGCTCGCGATGCGCCTATGCTCGCGTCCGCTTGCTCCGCCCGCGTATGCACCTGCGCCGCCCTGCGGCGAAAAAACAGTATACGACCTCACGCCGCCCGCGTGGGCGATTCCCGCGAGGTTTTGTCGGGTATGAAGAAGATAAACAAAAGCGAGCTGGCAAGCAGCAGGAAGGGGTACAGCAGAAACGGGATGACCTGGAAGGCCGACACGGAAAATCCCAGTTCTGCGGCGGCGGACAGGGCCACCAGCATCTGCGCGCCGTAGGGCAGGACGCCTTGGAACACGCAGGAGAAGGTGTCGAGGATGGATGCCGTCTTGCGGCTGGAGATGCCGTAGGTCTGTGCCATTTCCTTGGCGATGGGGTTCGCCATGACGATGGCCACGGTGTTGTTCGCCGTGGCGATGTCCATGGCGCCCACTAAAAGCCCCATGCCCAGCTGCCCGCCCTTGCGGCTTTTGAACAGGCTTCTGATGCCGGCGAGCAGGGCGGCGAAGCCGCCGTGTTCCCGGATGAGCGCGCAGATGGCGCTGACGAGCAGGGCTACCATGGTGGTTTCGAACATGCCGGCGGCGCCCGTGCCCATGTTCGCCAGAAGGTCGGTGGGCGCCGTGGCCCCGGTGGCCACCATGATGACGGAACCCGACGCTATGCCCAAAAGCAGCACGACGAACACGTTGATGCCCACGATGCCGCCCACCAGCACGATGAGGTAGGGGACGAGCTGCACGAGGTCGTAGTCGTGCACGACGGAGCCGTCGAGGTCGGCGCCGAACGACAGGACGAGGATGAGGGCGAGCGTGGCCAGCGCGGCCGGCAGCGCGATCTTGAAGTTCTCGCGGAACTTGTCCTTCATCTGGCAGCCCTGACCCTGGCAGGCGGCGATGGTGGTGTCGGAGATGAAGGAGAGGTTGTCGCCGAACATGGCGCCGCCCATCACGCTTGCGATGCAGAGGGGCAAGTCGAACCCGGAGGCGGCCGAAACCGCCACGGCAATGGGGACGATGAGCGTGATGGTGCCCACCGACGTTCCCATGGAAAGCGACACGAAGCAGCTGACCACGAACAGCACCGCGACGGCGAACTGGGGCGGCACGACGGAGAGCAGCAGGTAGGCCACGCTTTCGGCGCTGTCCCTGCCCACGGTGCCCACGAACACGCCCGCGGCCATGAAGATGAGGATCATGGTGACGATGGTCTTGTCGCCCATGCCGCGTCCCATGACGGCGAGCTTGTCGTCGAACGGGAGCGCGCGGTTCTGCACGCACGCCACCAGAAGCGCCACGAGGAACACCACCACGATGGGGATGCTGTAGAACCCCATGGGAATGCCCAGCACGTACTCGAACAGCACGCCCAGCCCCAGATAGAGCACCAGAAACACGCCGATGGGCAGAAGCGCGCCCGCGTTGCCCGTGGGCTGCGGCTGTCGTACCTGCCGAGCCGGCGCGCCGTTCTGGCCCTCCGGCCGTGGCTGCTGCGCCGCCTGCGCGCCGGTGCCGCCCTCCGATTGCTGCGGCGGCTGCGCGGCGGTGCGGCCTTCCCGCTTGGGGGCGGGCTGCTGGTTTCCCGTCTGCATGGATGCGTCCCCTCTCATCGTCAACGTGCCCATTGTAGCCGTTGGCGGGGCGCGGGCTTGCCGGAAGGGCAGCAGGGGGACGCGCGGCGCGGCGGGTGGCGGGGGCGCCGCCGGCGGCCGGCCGGTGCATGGGCGCAGGCGCGCAGCAGGGCGGAGCCATGTTCGGGTGGCATAGACCGTTGATTTCGAAGCGCGCGGCGGAAAACGGCGCGCGCCTGCGGCTCCCGCACGGCCCTCCGCATAAAAGGGAAGGGGCCCCGAGAGGCCCCTTCCTGTCCGAGCTGTTCGCGCCATGCGCGTTTGGCCCGCGCGCGGTTGTACTTGGCGTCGCCGTGCGCCCCGTGCCCGCATGCATAGCCGTTGAACTGCGGCTTGCGCGCCAGCGTGGCTTCTTCGGGCGTCTGGTGCCACACCACGTCGGCCGCCCGTGCGCCCGTTGCGCCCGCGCCGCCCGTCGGCCGCGCCGCGTGCCGCGTCCGCCTTGCGCGCCTGCGCTTCTTGGACATGCGCCTCACCTCCTTCGCGTTCTCTCTCCTGCATTCGCGCCCCTGCCGGGGCGCAGGCAGCATGGTAGCACAAAGGGCGCCCTGCGCGCCGGCGGCGGGAAAGGTGTGGTAGAGTTGGCGGGAGAAGAATTCGAGGGAGGTTTGCCGGTGAACGAGATCAAGTGCCCGCAGTGCGGAACCGTGTTCAAGGTTGACGAGTCGGGGTTCGCCGACATCGTGCGGCAGGTGCGCGACGCGGAGTTCGCCCGCGCCGTGCAGGAGCGCGCGCAGCTCATGGAGGCCGAGCGCGAGCAGGCGGTGGAGCTGGCCGTGACGCGCGCGAAGGCCCAGGCCGACCGCGAACGCGACGCGCTTGCGGCGCAGCTGGCCGCGCAGAAGGACGCGGCCAAGCTGGCCGAGGCCGACGTGCGCGAGCGCCTGCAGCGGGAGCTTTCCGAACGCGAGCGGCGCATTGCGGAACTGGAGGCGGCGGCCAAGACGGCGTCGGCGCAGCACGACGCCCAGATGGCGCAGCTGCAAGGGAAGCTTTCCGCGCTCGACCGCTCGCTCGACGCGGAGAAGAAGCTGGCGGCGGCGCAGGCGCAGGACGCCGCCAAGGACGAGCTGCGCGCCATCGAGCGGCAGCGCGACGAGCTGCGCATGACGTGCGAGCAGGCCAGGGCCGAAAACGAGCGCCTGCGCGCCGAGCATCAGGCCGAGCTTGCCGAGAAGCTGAAAGCCAAAGACGAACTCATAGCCGACCGCGAGCGCGAGATAGAGCGCATCCGCGACATGAAAGCCAGGCTTTCCGTGAAGATGCTGGGCGAGAGCCTGGAGCAGCACTGCGAGGTGGCGTTCAACCAGCTGCGCGCCACGGCGTTTCGCAATGCGCAGTTCGGCAAGGACAACGACGCGAGCGGTGGCACGAAGGGCGACTACATCTACCGCGAGTTCTCCGACGAGGGCGCGGAGGTCGTGTCCATCATGTTCGAGATGAAGAACGAGGCCGACGAGTCGGTGCACCGCAAGCGCAACGAGGACCACTTCAAGAAGCTGGACAAGGACCGCCGCGACAAGGGCTGCGAGTACGCCGTGCTGGTGAGCCTGCTGGAGCCGGAAAGCGAGCTGTACAACCAGGGCATCGTGGACGTGTCCTACGCCTACGAGAAGATGTACGTCATCCGCCCGCAGTTCTTCATTCCCATGATCACGCTGCTGCGCAACGCCGCGCTCGGCGCGCTGGAGTACAAGAACCAGGTGGCCCTCATGCGCCGCCAGAACATCGACGTGACGAACTTCGAGGAAAGCCTGGAGGACTTCAAGGAGAAGTTCGGGCGCAACTACCGGCTGGCAAGCGAGCGCTTCGAGCGGGCCATAGACGAGATAGACAAGACTATCGACCACCTGCAGAAGATCAAGGAGAACCTGCTGGGGTCGGAGCGCAACCTGCGGCTGGCCAACGACAAGGCCGAAGCGCTCACCGTGAAGCGCCTCGTGCGCGGCAACCCCACCATGCAGGCCAAGTTCGAGGAACTGCGCGAGGCGGGACAGGGGGAGGACTAGCCGCGCGGCGCGCTCGCGCGCGGGACGCGGCCGGTTGGGCGGACGTGCTTTCCCGTGCCTGCCGTGCGGCGGTGGCGTGTTCCTGCGGCTTCGGCGGGCGTGCCGCAGGCTGATGGACGCAGCCGGGCGCGTGGGCGCGGACGCCCCGCGCAAGTGCGGCCGGGCGCGCCTAGACGAGCTTGCCCTTGCAGTGGTCGATCATGTGCTGCACGAGCTGCGCCGTCCACCCCTCGAAGACCTGCTTGCGGGGCACGAGCGCGCCGTCTTCCAGCTCCTCGAACGTCACGGTGATCCAGTCGAAGCGCGTCACCTTGGCCTCGCCCTCGCGCGAAAGGCACGCTTCGACGGCCTTGGACGGGCGCAGGGCCTTCTTGAGGGTGGGGTTGTAGACCACATGCGGCTGGTCGTTCTCGTCGAGGTAGGCGAAAAGGCACTTGGCGGCGCCTATCTGGTTGGCGGCAAGGCAGGCGGCGTCGTCGCGGGAGAGCAATGTGTCCACGAGGTCCTGCGCGATGGGTGCGTCTTCGGCGGTGGCGCGCTCGCAGGGCTGCGAGAGCAGGGCGTCGTCGGTGACGATGTCTTTGATCACGGCTGTCTCCATTCTGCCGCCGTGCGGCGGCGCCAACGGGCTGTCGAAGCGCTTCTCCTGCAGGGGGCGCTCTCGCGCTTCCTCCTTGCCGCCCCGGATGGGCGGGCGGTTTTTCGCACGCATGCATGATACCGCAAGACGCCCGTTCCCGGTTGCCCAATTCCGGCGCGGGGAAGGCGCGTCGCGCGGCGGAAGCTGGTATGCTGGGCGTGTGCGCGGTTGCGGCCGCGTGGCTGGCGCGTGTGGCGGCCCGCGCGCAGGCGGCGGACGCGGATGCGCGCGGGCCTGCGGGGCGCCACGCGCGGCTGGTGCATGTGGCGGCGCGCGCCGGGTGGGGCACGCGGGGCTTCGGAAGCTGCGCAGCCTTGCGCCCCGCGCACCCCATCCGCCGCGCGCGCCGGTTGTGGGGCATTCGTCGGTTGCGGGGGTGTCTGGCGTTGTGGGCATGGGGAAACGGAGGGGAAGCGAAGGGTCTGGCCGTGAGACTGGCGAAAGCGAAAAGGGCGCCGCGGGCGTCGCGTAGAAGCGTGGTGGTGCGCGCGGTCGTTGGCGTGGCGGTGGCGTGCGCGCTGGGCTTGGCGGCCTACTGCGGCTTCGGGGGAGGCTTCGCCGGCCTAGGGGGCGCGGGGCGGGAGCCGGCCGGCGCGGGGCAGGCGGTCGATTGGCGTTCTTTGGAAGACGTGCCTGCCTATGCGGGGGAACCCTTCGTGGAAGTGGAGGGCAACCAGCCGGGTTTTTCCGAGGAAGAGCGTGCGCGAGCGTCCCGCGCGTTCGAGGAGTACGCGCCGCTCGACCATTTGGGGCGCGCGACCGGGGCGTTTGCCTGTGTGGGCCTCGAAACCATGCCGACGCGGGAGCGTGGCGACATCAGCGACGTCCATCCCAGCGGCTGGCATTCGTCGCGCTACGACTGGGTGGACGGCGAAAGCCTGTACAACCGCTGCCACCTGATTGCCCACAGCCTGAGTGCCGAGGACGCGAACGAGCGCAATCTGGTCACGGGCACGCGCTACCTCAACACGCAGGGCATGCTCCCGTTCGAAGAGCGCATCGCCGGCTACATCGACGCAACGGGAAACCACGTCCTTATGCGCGTGACGCCCGTTTACGACGGGGACGATCTGGTGGCGCGCGGCGTGCACATGGAGGCGTGGTCGGTGGAGGATGCGGGTGCAGGCATCTGCTTCAACGTGTACGCCTACAACGTCCAGCCGGGCGTGGCCATCGACTACGCCACGGGCGACAACTGGGCCGACGGCACCGTGGGCGATGCGGGCGCGGAGGCAGGCGGCGCGGGTTCGGGCGCCTCCGGCGAAGGGGACGCCTTCGACGCCGCCGGGCATGCCTATGTTCTCAACGCGAACACCCGGAGGGTGCATCTTCCCGAATGCCCGTCGGTGGCCGAGGCGAACCCTTCCAACCTGCAGGGTTGGGACGGCACCGTGGAGGAGGCCGAAGCCTTGGGCTACGAGCCTTGCGGCCGGTGCAACCCGTAAGGCCGCCGGCGCATCGCGCCCGCGCCTGCGGGCGGATGCGCGTGCAGGCCTGCGGCGCGGCGGACGCAGCGGACGGGCGCCTGCCCCTGCGGCGCGGCGGGCGCGGCGGACGGGGCACCCGGGGCTTCAGAAGCTGCGCGGCCTTGCATCCCGCGCACCCCATCCGCGCCCGCACCGGCTGAGGGGCGCATGCGGCATTCGCCCCTGCGCCCCTCAGCGTTTCAGCAGCGGCGTCAGCTCGCCGCGCGCGAGGATGGTGAGGCCGCGCGTGGCGCGCGAGACGGTGGTGTAGAGGCGCCGGCGGGAAAGCGGGTCGTCGGGGAAGACGCGCGCGGAGGCGTCCGGCACGATGACCTGGTCGAATTCGAGCCCCTTCGCCAGCTTGAGCGTCAGGAGCACCAGCCCGCCCGCAGGGAGCGCGCCCATGTCGTCGGCGAGTTCGGGCGCCCCTTCCCCCAGCAGCTCCTGCAGGCGCTTCGCCTCGTGCTTCCACGGGACGACGATGGCCGTGAGGCCGGCGCCCTGCCGTGCGGCGTCCACGGCTTCGCGCAGCGCGGCGCGGTAGGCCCCCTCGTCCTCGTAGGCGGCGATGGAGGGCGGCTCCGCGTCGCGCTGGATGGACGAGAGGCGGGCGCGCTGTCCGTCGCCGAGCAGGGCGGCGAACATCCGCGTGATCTCGGGCGTGGAGCGGTAGCTGGTTTCCAGCCGGCATTCCTCCACCTGCCCGCGGGCGGCGGCGAACACGGCGCGCACCTCGTCGAAGGTGGCCGTGTGGGGCGCGATGGCTTGGTTCGGGTCGCCGAGCAGCAGGAAGTGCGCGCGGCGGAAGTAGCGCGCCAGCACTGCCAGCTGGGCGGCGGTGTAGTCCTGCACCTCGTCGATCATGACGTACTTCGCCTGCGGGTTGCCCAGGCCGGTGAGCGCCATTTTCAGGTACAGCCATTCCAGCGGGGCGAGGCCCTCCGCGTGCAAAAGGCGCATGCCGATGCGGTCGATGCGCAGCCAGTCGTCGTTTTCCACGGCCGAGAACGCGCCGGCGTAGCGCTCGCGCACGTAACGCAGCGCCAGCGCGCGTTCCTCCTTTTCGTCGGCGGGGTCGTAGGTTTCGTGGAAGATGCGCAGCTGCTCGTCCACGGGCAGGGCGGCCATCTCGTCGAGCACCGCCTCGGTTCCGGCCATCTGCGCGAGGCGCGCTTCCAGCCGCGCGTGCAGCTCCTCGCGCACGAGGGCGACGCGGTGCGGCCCGGCGGGCGCGCGGTGGAACTTGTCCGAGACTTTCCGGATGGCCTCGGCGCCGATCAGGCGCACGTCGCCCACGCGTATGTCGCGGAAGTCCCCCGCCTCGAACTCGAAGCGGGCGCAGGCCGCGTCGATGCGCGCGAGCGCCGAGAGGGGCACGTCTGCGTTGCCGCTGCCAAGGCCGGCCGGCAAGAGGCCGCGCGCGAATTCGTCCCACGTGAGGCTTTCGGGATTGCGTTCGCCCAAGTCGGGCAAGACGCCGGCGATGTAGTGCCGGAACACGGGGTTCGGCGAGACGAGGAAGACCTCGCTCGCGTCCAGGCTGCCGCGCATGCGGTAGAACAGGTACGCGATGCGCTGCAGCATCACGGACGTCTTGCCGCTGCCGGCGATGCCGCTCACCAGCAGCACGGGCACGTCCTCGTGGCGCACCACGAGGTTCTGCTCCTTCTGGATGGTGGCCGTGATGGCCTGCATCTGCGCCGTGCGGCGCTTGGAAAGCGACGCGAGCAGAAGCGAGTCCTGAATGGCCACCGAAGTGTCGAAGTAGGCGTTCAGGCGGTCGCGCTCGATGTCGAACTGGCGGCGCAGTTCGAGGTCCGCGTTGATGGTGTGCCCGTCGGCCACGTAGGAGGTGGGGCCCAGGTCCTGGTTGTAGTACACCTCGGCCACCGGCGAGCGCCAGTCCACCACGAGGCGGCGGCACGACGCGTCCGAGACGCCCGCCGTGCCGATGTAGAGTTCCTTGGGGTCCTGCCCCGGCTTGAACCGCAGGACGACCTTCGCAAAGTAGGGTTGTTCCAGAAGGAGGCGGATCTTGGCCAGCTGCTCGGCGTCGGCGTCCTGGGCGAGGTTGTATGCGTCGATCACCCGGTTCATGGCCGCGAAGTCGGCGTAGGTTTCCATGGCGTCGGCATACGTGGCGAAGTTGGGCGCGAGCTCCTCGGCCATCGAGCGCTTGTCCTCGGCGGCGGCCGCGCTCGTGCGCTCCATCTTGCGCACGAGTTCGGCGGCCATCTCCTGCAGCTGCGCATACGTGGAGGCGAGGTGTTGCTGCTCCTGGAGGAAGACGGGGTCGGGCGCGGGGGCTGCGGAGGCGGGATCGGCGGCGTCCGCGGGGGCGGGGTCGGGGGAGGCGGGGGAGCCGCCGGGCGCGAGGGCTGCGGAGCCGGGATCGGCGGCGTCCACGGGTGCGGGGTCGGGGGAGACGGGGGAGCCGCCGCGCGCGGCATTGGCGGCGGGGCCGCTGGCGCTGGCGGGCGCAGGGGCGGCGCCAGTGGGGGCGGGTGCAGGCTCGGGGGCGTTCTCGGTGCGCACGGGCTCTCCTTGTGTCGGGTGCGAAGCGATTCCGAGAATTCTACCACGACCCAGACGCGCCGGGCCGCTTGGCCCGCACGGCGGGATTCGCCGTTTGGGATGG
Organism: uncultured Eggerthellaceae bacterium; assembly: GCA_904420215.1. Taxonomy (GTDB): domain Bacteria; phylum Actinomycetota; class Coriobacteriia; order Coriobacteriales; family Eggerthellaceae; genus CAJFUR01. The sequence goes on along the minus strand of CAJFUR010000062.1, from coordinate 3,597 downwards.
GAAGGCCCGCCGTCCGGCGAACCGGGCGGCGGGCCTTGGCGGGAGGTGCGTGCCGCTCATGGCGGGAAGGGGCGTTGCGGGCGGCACGCGGCAGGGCTGCGGCTGCCTGCAGGCGCCACGCGCAACGCCACGGGGTGCTATGCGGCGTTGACGGGTATCGCCACGTCGCCTATGGTCACGCTCGTTATGTCGCCGACGCTTGCTATGCGGTCGTAGGTGGCGGTCTTGGCGACGGCGCTCGTGCCGTCGCCTTGCTTCGTGGCGGCGCTGTTTGCATTCGTGGCGTCGAACGTCGTGCCGTCGGCGAAGGTCACCACGATGGGAAGCCCGATGACGGCGTTTTCCTCCGCCAGTCCTTCGTTGCCCATCTTGCCGGAGGGGCCGAAGCTGCCCATCTGCCGGTCGATCGTGTAGTCCACCGCGATGCCGATGGCAGACACCGACACGGCGTCTATCGTGACGCCGGACCCTTGCCAAGTGGTGCTTTGGCCTGCGGGGAGGTCGATGGTGGTGTCGGCGTAGTTCATTTCGAACTTGAGGCTCCAGCTGCCGGACGCGACGGCGACGGCCTCTCCTGCGTCGGGGAGGGCGTGTATGTCGCCCATCGAGAAGTGCGCCGTGCGGCCGACGATGCTCGAGCCGTCCCGCGTCTCGATGCCCATGGTTTCAACGAGCTGGATCGCGTTGTCTTTGGGATCGGCGTCGTAGAAGTAGGAGCTTCCGCCGCCGGACATGGTGCCGTCGATGCAGGTGGAGGCGTCGGATACGAGGGGAAGCAGCCCGTTTTCGTTGGGGGCGAGGCCGTCGAGCACGGAGGCGTCCTCGAATTCGATGGAATACACGATGGTGTAGTTGAAGCGGTCGCCGATCACGGCGTCGGCAGTGACGGTGACGCCGTTCGACGTCGCGCTCGCACCGACGGGCCTGCCCACGTTGTCCAGAAGTTCGGTTTGCGCCGGCGCTTCGCCGAACACGTCCGAGAGCACGCTGGCCGGGTTGGGCAGGACTCCCGCAGCCACTGCCGCCCCTCCGCCGGCAACGACGAGCGTGGTGGCAAGGCAGGCGGCTGCGGCGCCGAGCCATCGTCTGGGGCGGCGGGCCGCCGCGCGCTCCGGGAAACCGACGAACCGCGCGGGCGCTGCGGCTTGGCCGGCGGCTCCGGCTTGCGCTCCGGTTGCCGCTTGCGCTCCGGTTGCCGCCTCGGCCCGCCCTTCGGCTGCGGCTTCGGCTTCGACTTCGATTCGGCTTGCGGCAGATTCCAGCTTCGCCGCCATGCGGGACTTCGCGCGTTCGTCGAATGCGAGGCCGTCAAGCGACGCCTTGTAGGAATCAAGCGGGGAAGTCATCGTAGTCTCCTTTCAGGGTCTTTCTGAGCCGTGCCCGCGCGCGGCTCAGGCGCTGGCGAACGGCGTCGTCGGTCGTTTCCAGAATGGAAGCGATGGCGCGGGTGCCGTAACCTTCGTAGTAGTGGAGGTAGACCGCTTCGCGTTGCGGGAGCGGGAGCGCCATCACGGCGTCGAGCACCCGTTTGTCGCTTTGGCGGAGCGCGTCCTCGCTGGGTTCTGCATGCGCTTGCGGCTCGGCGATGGAACCGAGTTCCACTTCGGGATGGGCTTTGCGCCTCCGAAGCAGGTTCTTGCAGGCATTGGACGCCACGCGGATGACCCATGCGCGCTCGTGGCCGGAATCGTTGAAGGGCTCTTTGCGGCATATGAGCTTCAAGAGCGTTTCCTGGCAGACGTCTTCGGCGTCGGCCGTCGAGCGCAGATAGGTGTAGCACACGCGCATCACGAGGTCGGCATAGGTTTGCACGAGACGTTCTGGTTCCTTGCAAGGCCGCCGTTTCGGCGCAGACACGTTTCGCCTCCTTGGTTCGTCGGGTCGGATGGGTTTGGGGCGTGTCGCCGGCGCTTCCCCCATGCCCATTACACACGAACGAAGGCGGAATGTGACGGTCTTTTTTTGGTTTTTCTGCCTTGCGGGGCGATTGGCGCCCGGCCGCTTCGCGCCGCATTGCGCGTTTTCCGGCGGGCCTTTTCAGCGGCGTTTCGTTTTCTGTGTCCGGACTCCGCCCCTACGGGGCGTTTGGAGCGTGGCATCATTAACAAATCTCAATAGTTTGTAATCGATAATAAATGGCGGTTTCGGGGAAATGCCTGTTTAATGGGGAACGTTGGGGGAACTCTACGAGAAGGAGGGTTGCATGAGTGCAGAAGGCACGGGCCTGAGCAGGCGAAGCTTCGTGAAGTGGAGCGCCGCCGCGGCAAGCGCCGTTGCGGCAGCGGGGCTGGTGGGCTGTCAGCCGAAGGCCAAGGAGGAAGGGGACGCCCAAAACGCGCCCGAGCAGACCTACGAAATGAACGGCACGTGGAAGAACGCCTCGTGCTGGTTCGACTGCGGCGGCAACTGCGTGAACCAGGTGTACGTGGAAGACGGCGTGGTGGTTTGCGACCGCACCGACGTCACGGGCGACGACACGTTCGACGCGCCGCAGCAGCGCGGGTGCTTCCGCGGCCGTTCCATGCGCAAGCTGGTGTTCGGCGCCGACCGCCTGAAGTACCCCATCAAGCGCAAGCACTGGGAGCCGGGTGGCGGCGACCGCTCGCTGCGCGGCTGCGACGAGTGGGAGCGCATCAGCTGGGAAGAGGCGCTCGATTTGACGGCGGCCGAGATCAAGCGCATTGTTGACACGTACGGCAACACCGCCATCCTCTCTTCCGAGCGCAGCGGCCCGGGCCGGTTCTTCAACGCCATCGGCGGATCGACCACCATGTGGTCGTGCTGGTCGTCGGGCGGCTTCTACTGGACGTCCCAGAAGATGGTGGGCGGCGGCTGGCCGCGCCATGCGCTCACGCTGTCCGACCGTTACGAGTACCTGGCCTCCAAACTCATCGTGCTGTGGGGGCACAACCCCGTCTGGTCGAGCCAGGGCAATCCTATCCTCACGTTTCTGGAGGCGAAGCGCCGCGGCGCGAAGGTCATCGTCATCGACCCCATCTACCACGATTCCGCCAAGGTCCTCGCCGACCAGTTCATCGGCATCCGCCCTTGCACCGATGCGGCGATGCTTCTGGCCCTTGCGCACGAGATGATCACGAACGACCTGCACGACCAGGAGTTCCTGGACAAGTACACGGTGGGCTTCGATGCCGGCCACATGCCCGAAGGCGCCAATCCTCAGGACAACTTCAAGGACTACGTGCTGGGCACCTACGACGGCACGCCCAAGACGGCCGAATGGGCGAGCGAGATTTGCGGCGTGGACGTGGACGTCATCAAGGCCCTCGCCTACGAGATGGCCACCACCAAGCCCATGGCGCTCACGTGCAGCCGTGCCCCGGCGCGCACCTCGCGCGGCGACCAGTTCGCGCAGGCGTTCCTCACGGTGGGATGGATGACGGGCAACGTGGGGAAATACGGGGCGATGGTGGGCCATGTGGTCACGTCGAACGTGGGCTCTGGCCAGGGCGGCCCCTTCCTCATGGCCGCGGGGGCGTCGGGGGTGAAAGACATTCCCAACCCTGTTTCGAAATACCAGTACTACACCATCGACCCGGCCGACACGTCCGACTGGACCTGCATCAACCATTCCGAGAT
>CAJFUR010000061.1 GCA_904420215.1 uncultured Eggerthellaceae bacterium | reverse complement strand
GGGCATCAACATGTACGCGCTGTTCGTGGCCGACACGGCCGACTTCGGCGTCGCCCGCATCTTCTGCGACACGCCGCAGGCCGCGGCAGACGCGCTGACGGCGGCCGGCTACCGCGCGGCGGTGACGCCGGTGCTGGGCGTGCGCGTGCCCGACGAGCCGGGCGGGCTGGCGTCGCTTCTGGAGTTCATGGACGAGGCCGGCGCGAACATCGAGTACGGCTACTGCTTCGCCGCGCCCGGCGGCACGGCGGTGGACGTGATCAAGGTGGACGGCGACGAAGGCATCGAGCAGAGGCTCTCCGATGCGGGTTTCAAGCTGGTGGCCCCCGAAGAGATCTATGAACTGGACCGCTAGGCACACAGGTGGAGGCGCCGGCTCCTTCCGGGAGCCGGCGCAGGCGGATGCCGCGCGCGGCATCCGCCGCGCTGCGCGCGGGCGCGCGGCGGCGCTGCTTCTGGCCTGCGTCCTTGCGTTTGCGGGCGCCGCGGCGCCTTTCGGGCAGACGCCCGCCCACGCCGACGTGCGCAAGGCCGACGTGGTCATGGGCCAGAGCGTGGACTCGCGCGGGCTGGCTGCGGCGCAGTGCCCCGACATCGAGGCCGAGTACGCCATCGTGACCGACGACGCGGGCACGGTGTACTTCGAGCGCAACGCGCAGGAGCCCACCGAGATAGCCTCCATCACCAAGATCATGACGGCCATCGTGGCGCTGGAGAACGCGCCGCTCGACACGCCGGTGAGGGTGAGCGCGGCGGCGGCCACGGTGGGGCAGTCCTCCGCGGGGCTGCAGGAGGGCGACGTGCTCACGCTGGAGACGGCGCTGAGCGCGCTTCTGGTGCCCTCGGGCAACGACGCGGCCATAGCCATCGCCGAGAGCGTGGGGGCGCTCATGAGCGCGCAGGAGGACGGCTACGAGGCGTTCGTGGCCGCCATGAACGCCAAGGCGGCCGAGCTCGGCTGCGTGGACACGGTGTTCACCAACCCGCACGGCCTGGACTACGGCGAGTTCGCGGGCGACTTGCACAGCTGCGCGGCGGACGTGGCGCTCATGGCGCGCTGCGCCATGCAGGACGAGACGTTCCGCGCGGTGGTGGCGCAGGCGGCGGCCACCATAGAGGTGACGGGCGCCGACGGCGTGGCGCGCCTCGTGGAGCTGGAGTCCACCGACGAGCTCATCGGCGTCTACGAAGGCGCCTGCGGCATCAAGACCGGCCTCACCGACCGCGCTGGCCCCTCGTTCGCGGGGGCGTGCACGCGCGACGGGCGCACGCTGTTCGCCATCGTGATCAACTCCACGTCGGAGGCCCAGCGCTTCGAGGACGCCACCACGCTGTACGACTGGGTGTTCGAGCACGTGATCGACTACCCGCTGGCGAACAGCCCCGAAACGGCGTCGGCCACCATCGGGGGCCAGGCCATGCAGGTGCCCGTGGTGGCCGAAGTGGCGCATGCGGGCTGGGTGGACGCCACCGTGAAGGCGACGCTGGCCGACCCGCAGGCCAGCGTGGAGGTGTTCGACCTGAACGGCAACGTGAGCCAGTCGCTTTCGTTCGACGAGCTGACCGGCGACGTGCATGCGGGCGACAAGGTGGGCACCATCACCTTCAAGCAGCGCAACAACGTGATCGCCACCATGGACCTGGTGGCATGCGAGGACCTGGCCGCGCCGAACCTGCTGGAGGGCATCGGCGTGTGGTGGGACCGCCTGTTCAGGGGATTCTCGGGCCAGCAGCAGGTGGCGCAGTCGGTCACCTTGAATGAGACCCCGCTCGTCAACGACAAGACGCAGAGCGCGGCTTCCTAGGGATATACTGGATGCGGGCACATACTTGTCCGCCGCCGCAAGGCGGCGCGGTGCCTGCGGGGGCGGGCATGGGGCCCGCCCCCGGTCTTTGAAGGTGAGGTAACGGCATGAGCGAGAACTGCCCCGTGTGTGGAAACCCCGTCGGCGCGTCCGACGCGCTGTGCGCGGCGTGCGGGTACAAGCTTCTGGGGACGACGCAGCGCTTCGCGCCGGTGACGCTGGCCGACGAGCCGCTGCCCGCGCGCGGCAAGGCGCCTGGGCACGCGGCGCTGCGCGTGGTGCGCGGCCCGCAGACGGGGACGGTCTTCGCGCTCGAAGACGCCGTGCTGTCCATCGGCCGCTCGCCGCAATGCGGCATCTTCCTCAACGACATGACGGTGTCGCGGCAGCATGCCACCGTCAGGCGCACCGACGCCGGGCACGTCATCACCGACGAGCACTCCTTCAACGGCGTGTGGGTGAACAACGAAAGCGCCGAATCGCGTCTTTTGCAGGCGGGCGACGTCATCCAGATAGGCACGTTCTGCCTGCTGTATCAAGAGGAGTAGGCGCCGCCGCCCGCCCCGGCGGGCCGCGAGTTCGCCGGGGCGGGCGGCGCGGGGGGCTGCGCCGGGGTGCGCCGCCGGCGAAGGCGGGCCGAACGGCGCAAGGGCGCCTGCCCCGCGCGGGCGGGGCCGACGGCGGTGCGCGCGCGGGCGCGCGGCGGTGGAAGCATCGAGCAAGACGAGGGGCTGCGTATGGAACTGATGAGTGGCAACGAGGCCATCGCCCAGGGGGCGTGGGAGGCGGGCGCGCGCGTGGGGGTGGCCTACCCGGGCACGCCCTCCACCGAGACGCTGGAGGCGTTCGCGCTCAAGGAAGGCGTCTACGCCGAGTGGTGCGTCAACGAGAAGGTGGCGCTCGAAGTGGGGCTGGGCGCGTCGGCCGCCGGCGCGCGGGTGCTTGCCACCATGAAGCACGTGGGCGTGAACGTGGCGGCCGACCCGCTGTTCACGGCCGCCTACACCGGCGTGGGCGGCGGCATGGTCGTCCTGGCCGCCGACGACCCGGGCATGTACTCGTCGCAGAACGAACAGGACTCGCACTACTACGCCCGCGCCGCGCAGGTGCCCATGCTCGACCCCGCCGACGCCGCGGAGGCGCTGCTCTTCACGCGCGAGGCCTACGGGCTTTCCGAGCGTTTCGACGTGCCGGTGTTCATACGCTCGTCCGTGCGCGTCTCGCACACCAAGACCCCCGTGGAGCCGGGGCCGCGCACGGAGGCGCCGCACCGGGAGTACGCGAGCGACCCGGCCAAGTGGGTCATGATGCCCGCCTTCGCCAAGCCCCGGCGCAAGGTGCAGATAAAGCGCGTGGAGGCGCTGCGCGCGTGGGCGGAGGAATGCCCCTACAACCGCGTGGAGCGGCGCGGGGGTGCCGTGGGCGTGGTGTGCGCCGGGTCGGCCTATCAGCACGTGGCCGAGGCGCTGCCCGACGCTTCCATTTTCAAGCTGGGCTGCACGTGGCCGCTGCCTGCGCGCGCCCTGCGCGACTTCGCGGCGTCGGTGGAGGCGCTCTACGTGGTGGAGGAGGCCTCCGAGTACCTGGCCGAGCAGGTGCGCGCGCTCGGCATCGACGTGGCCGCCTTCCCGGCCGGCCTGCCGCTTGACGGGGAGCTTTCGCCCGGGGCCGTGCGCGCGGCGTTCGGCCTTGCGGCGCCGGAGCACCACGAGGCGCCGGCCGGCCTGCCCGCGCGGCCGCCGGCGCTGTGCCCGGGCTGCCCGCACCGCCTGGTGTTCAAGGAGCTGGCCCGCATGAAGGCCATCGTCACGGGCGACATCGGCTGCTACACGCTGGGCGCCCTGCCGCCGCTTTCCGCCATGGACACCTGCGTGGACATGGGCGCGTCGGTTTCCATGGCGCACGGCTTCGAGCTGGCGCTTGCGGGCACCGAGCACCGCCCCGTGGTGGCCGTGATCGGCGATTCCACGTTCGCGCATTCGGGGCTGAGCTCGCTCGTGTCCACCGTGTACAACCGCGGCGGCGGCACGGTGTGCATCCTCGACAACCGCACGACGGCCATGACCGGGCGGCAGGGCAACCCCTTCAACGGCGAGACGCTGCAGAAGCGCCCGAGCCGCGAGCTGGACATGGAAGGTGTGCTGCGCGCCCTCGGCATCGAGGACGTGCGCACCGTGGACCCCTGGGACATGAAGGCCGTGCGCCGCGCCCTCAAGGAAGCCGTCGCCGCCGACGCGCTTTCGGTGATCGTGTTCCGCCGCCCGTGCGTGCTGCTCGAGCGCGTGCGCGAGGCCCCCTATGCGGTGGGCGAAGCCTGCACCGCCTGCGGCGCCTGCGTCACGCTGGGCTGCCCGGCCATCGCCAAGGACGCCGAAACGGGGCGGGCCTCCATCGACGCCGCCCTGTGCATCGGCTGCGGGCAGTGCTCCCAATATTGTGCTTTTTCCGCCATCTCGAGTTCCGCCGTTCTGCCGAACGGCGGAACGGCCGACGCTGCGGCTTCCCCCAGCACCCGATCTCGCTCCGTTGACGGAGGCTTGCGTGCCGAAGCACGCGGCGCCTCCGCCATCCCGCGAATCTCGGGCACTGGGGAAACCCTCGCTGACCTTGGTGGACCTGTGGCGGGGTGCGGCGGCAACGCCGCAGGGGCGAAAGGAGGCGCTCATGAGTGACGCGACGACGGTGCTTCTGTGCGGCGTGGGCGGGCAGGGCACGGTGCTTGCGGCCGACCTGCTGGCGCGCGCGGCGCTCGGCTCGGGACATGCCGTCAAGGTGTCCGAGATCCACGGCATGGCCCAGCGCGGCGGCGCGGTGACCACGGTGGTGCGCTTCGGCTCCGACGTGCGCTCCATGGTGTGCGACCCGGGCTGCGCCGACGTGGTGGTGTCCTTCGAGACCACCGAGGCGCTGCGCAACGTCGCCTTCTTGAAGCGTGGCGGGCGCCTGCTGGTGGCCGACGAGACCATCGTCCCCTTGCCCGTGGCCTGCGGGACGGCCTCCATGCCCGAAGACGCCCGCGGGCAGCTGGCGGCTCTGGGGGCGCTGCTCATTCCCGCCACGCAGCTGGCGCGCGAGGCGGGGACGGCCAAGGCCGGCAATGTGGTGCTGCTGGGCGCGCTTTCCACGGCGCTGGACTTCCCGCGCGCGGCGTGGGAGGCGGCCATCGTGGCGCGCGTGCCGGAAAAGACGGTCGAGGCCAACTTGGCGGCCTTCCGGTCGGGCGCGGCGTTCGCCGGCGGGGAAGGGGGCGGCGCGCGATGAGCGTCATGCAGGTGAGCGTGTTTCTGGAAAGCAAGCCGGGGCATTTGCGCCGCGTGCTGGACGCATTCGAGGCGGCCGGCGTGAGCGTGCGCGGCTACAGCGCGTCGGACACCGGCGACTACGGCATCGTGCGCTTCGTGGTGGACGACCCCCAGGGGGCCTTGGAGGTGCTGCGCGAACAGGGCGCGGCCGCCACGACGACCGAGGTGCTGTGCGTGCGCCTGGACGACCGCCCGGGCGAGCTGGCGCGCGTGATGGGCGTCATGGCCGACTGCGGCGTCAACGTGGCGTACAGCTACTCGCTCATATCCACCTACATCGCGCTGTCGGTGAAAGACGTGGCGCAGGCCGAGGCGCTGCTCGCCCACGAGCCGGTGGAGCTGGTGGACCAAGCGATGCTGGCAAGCCCGCTTGCCGGCGGCGCCGCGCCCGCCGCGGCGGCCGATGCCGCTGCGGCGGGAGCCGCCTCCGGCGAGTCGGCGGGCGCCGCGGCGCCGGCGGGCGGGAGGTGAGGCGCATGGTGGACTTGACCGTCAAGGGGGCCGCCCTGGCCGCGGCTGCCGCAGGCGACTTCTCCGGCCTGCCCGTCTACGCGCCCGACGTGGAATGCGCCCCGCGCGAGCGGATCCGCGCCATTCAGCTGGAGAAGCTCAAGGCGCAGGTGGCGTGGACCTACGGGCGCGTGGCGTGGTACCGCGAGCGCATGGACGCGCTCGGCGTGGCGCCCGGCGACATCCGCACGCTCGAGGACGTGCGCAAGCTCCCGTTCACGGACAAGGGCGTGCTGCGCGAGACGTTCCCCTACGGGCTTTTCGCCGTGCCGCTTTCCGAAGTGAAGGAGCTGCACGCCTCGTCGGGCACCACCGGCAAGCCCATCGTGGTGGGCTACAACGCTCACGACATGGACGTGTGGAGCGACTGCATCGCGCGCCTGGCGCAGATGGCGGGCGTCGTGCCCGGCGACCGGGCACAGATGGCGTTCGGCTACGGCATGTTCACGGGCGGTTTCGGCCTGCACTACGGCCTCATGAAGCTGGGCTGCATGATGATCCCCGCCGGCTCGGGCAACACCGAGCGGCACATCGCCATGATAGAGGACTACGGCACCACGGTGCTCATCGCCACGCCCTCCTATGCGCTGCACGTGTGCGAGGTGGGGGAGCGCCTGGGCTTCGACTGGGAGGCCTCCACGCTGCGCGTGGGGCTGTTCGGCGGCGAGCCGTGCCCGCCGGGGCTGAAGGCCGAGATAGAGCGCCGGATGCACATCGTGTGCACCGACAACTACGGCCTCACCGAGGTCATGGGGCCGGGCGTGTCCGGGGAATGCCTCGCGTCGCGCGACATGCAGCACATTGCGGAGGACCACTTCCTGTGGGAGGTAGTGGACCCCGAGACGGGCGAGCCCGTGCCGGAGGGCGAAGTGGGCGAGCTGGTGCTCACGCCGCTGGACAAGCAGGCCATCCCCGTCTTGCGCTACCGCACGCACGACCTGACGCGCGTCGTGCGCGAGCCGTGCGCCTGCGGGCGCACCACGGCGCGCATGCAGAAGGTGCGCTCGCGCTGCGACGACATGCTCATCATCCGCGGCACCAACGTGTTCCCCAGCCAGGTGGAAGACGTGCTTGCCGGCATCGAGGGCGTGACGCCCCACTACCGCATCGTGGTGGACAACGAGACGGGTCTCGACCGCATGAGCGTGCACGTGGAACTGAAGCCCGAGGCGTTCTCCGACTCGTATGCGGAGATGGACGCCTTCCGCGCTTCCATTGCCGAGAAGCTGAAGGGCGTGCTTCTGGTGGGCGTGCAGGTGAAGCTGGTGGAGCCGGGCGGCATCGAGCGCACCACCGGCAAGGCGAAGCATGTGGAAGACTTGCGCAGGAAATAAGGCGCATGTCTGAGCAGCCGGTGAAAGGGAGGTTCGCGCCTTCGCCGACGGGGCGCATGCATGCGGGCAACGTGTTCGCGGCGCTCGTGGCGTGGCTGGTGGCGAAGGCGCAAGGCGGGCGCATCGTGCTGCGCATAGAGGACTTGGACGCGCAGCGCTCGAAGCCCACCTACGCCGACGCCGTGCAGCGCGACTTCGAGCGGCTGGGGCTCACGTGGGACGAGGGGCCTTTCTTCCAGCATGGCCGCGAGGAGGCGTACCGCGCGGCCTTTGACGCGCTCTCGGCGCAGGGGCTGGTGTACCCCTGCTTCTGCACGCGGGCCGATTTGCACGCGGCCTCGGCCCCGCACCGGGGCGAGAAACCGGTGTACCCGGGCACGTGTCGCCGCCTTTCGGACGAAGAGCGCGCGCAGCGCGCGGCGGCTGGGCGTGTGCCCGCCCAGCGGCTCCGCGTGCCCGACTGCGACGTTTTCCTGCGCGACCTGGTGCAGGGAGACTACCGGCAGAACCTCGCGCGGGAATGCGGCGACTTTCTGGTGCGCCGCTCGGACGGGACGTTCGCCTACCAGCTGGCGGTGGTGGTGGACGACGCGGCGCAGGGCGTGAACTTGGTGGTGCGCGGCGTGGACCTCCTGTGTTCCACGCCGCAGCAGATGCACCTGCAAGACCTGCTGGGGCTGCCGCACCCGGTGTACGCGCACGTGCCGCTCGTCGTGGCCGAGCGCGACCGGCGCCTTTCCAAGCGCGACCATGATGCGGCCCTCGACGCCCTGCTCGCGCGGTTCAAGACGCCCGAAGGCGTCATCGGGCACATTGCCGGCATCACCGGGCTGGCGCCCACCTGCGACCCCGCCACGCCGGAGGAGCTTCTGCAGGGCTTCGACCCCGCGGCGCTGCCGACCCTTTTCGAAGACCCGGTGCAGATACGCTGGAAATAGGCGCGAAGCAGGCTCGGGGACGCCGCCGGCGTCGGGGCGTTCCGCCTGCCGCGGACGTCCGCGGCAGGCGCCTCACGCCTCCGGTTCCACGACTTCGAGGTAGCGGGCGTAGAGTTCGGGGGTGGCCTTCTTCATGCTCACCGGCTTGAACGTGTCCTTCTCCACCAGGCAGTGCGTGCTGCGGCCCTGCGCGAGCGGCTTGTCGGCATCGAAGTCCATGCCCTCGCGGAACACCTCGTAGGCGTAGGTGGCCTTCGTGGGGCGCGCCAGCACGAGACGCGTGCGCACCACGGCGGCGTCGCCGTAGCGCAGCGGCTCGCCGTAGTCGCATGCGAAGTGCAGCACGGGAGACATCAGGCCCGCTTCCTCGATGAGGCGGTAGGGATACCCTATGGCCTCGAGGAACGCCGTGCGGGCGTCTTCGAAGTACAGCAGGTAGTTCGCGTGGTACACCACGCCCATCATGTCGGTTTCGCCGTAGCGGACGGCAATTGGCGTGCAAACCCGCATGGCAGGCCCCCTCGTCGGTTACAATGGTTCCGTCATGGATATCGTAGCGCAAACGGCGGCCCATGCGGCGAACTTCCGCCGAATCACCGCCGTGCGCGCTTGGGGGATGCCTGCGCCGTGCCGGGAATGCAGAAGGCGGCATGCGCGGCGTCCGGGCGAAAGGAAGCGTTTCCTCATGGGTCACACCACCGATGCCGGGATGTCCCGCTCTGCCGCCGCCGGCATGCTCGACGGAGCCGACGTGGGCGCGTCTGGCGGCAGAGCCGGTGCTTCCGGCGCTGCCGCCGCCAGCGAGCGCGGCAATGCCTCCGCCGGGTTCGTTCCTGCCGCTGCCTCGGCGCCGGACGCCGCTGGATCTGGGGCTTCCACGCCCGCCGCCGGGCGAGCTGCGGGACGCCTCACGCTGCGCATGTGCGTACAGCTGGCGGCCCCCCACACGTGGCCGGCGGCCATCTTCCCCGTGCTGGTGGCCACGGCCTGTGCGACGGCCACGCACGGCGGCGTGTCGGTCGTCATGGCGTGCGTGCTTCTGGCCATCGCCATCCTCATGCAGGCGGCCGTGAACACCTTCAACGACTACTACGACTACGTGAAGGGTGCGGACTCGGTCGAGGACAACGTGGACCCCAGCGACGCGGTGCTGGTGTACAACGACGTGAATCCCCGTGCCGCGCTGGCGTTGGCCATCGGGTTTCTGGCGGCGGCGTTCGCGCTGGGCGTGTACGTCATTGTGCAGGCGGGGTGGATCCCGCTCGTCATCGGCGTGGCGGGCGCCCTTTTCGTGGTGCTGTACTCCGCCGGGAAAACGCCGCTGTCCTACCTGCCCATAGGCGAGCTTGCCAGCGGGTTCGTCATGGGCGGCCTCATCGTGCTTGCCAGCTACCAGGCGCTCACGAAAGACTTCGACCTGCGGGCGCTGCTGTGGGCCCTGCCCACCATCATAGGCGTGGGCCTGATCATGATGACGAACAACACCTGCGACATCGAGAAGGACGTGGAGGCCGGGCGCCACACGCTTCCCGTGCTTCTGGGGCGTGCCCGCGCGCGGAGGCTCTACCATGCGCTCGTGTTCGCGTGGCTTGCGGCCATCGTGGTGCTGGTGGCGGCGTTCTTCCCGAACGGGCTTCTGGTGATGGTCTTCATGCTTTTGGGATGCATCCCTCTTCTGAACGCGCTGCTGAAAAACCCGCTCGCGCCCGCGGCGCGCATCGGGGCCATGGCGCAGGTGTGCGGGTTGAACATAGCCCTCGGCGCATTCTACGCCGCCGCCGTCTTCGCCAGCACGGCGGCGCTTTCGCTGTAGGGAGTGCGCCAACCCCCTTCGCCGCGCTCGCGGCTATGGCCGCTTGGCTGTGCAGGGGCGGCCGAGGGAGGGGTCTTGGGAGAAACGCTCCCCAAGCTGCGGCGCGGGCGTTCGCAGGTTTCGGCGGGGCCGCAGCCCGAAGGCCGCTGGAGGCGCGATGGGTCGCCAGTCCGCCGTGCGCCTCGCGACCTCAGTCCTTGATGCCGGGAAGCGGGATGCGCGAGCGCAGGAGCGCCCACCACACGAGGCCCGCCGCCGCCATGGTGGCCACGATGATGGCGCCCACCCCCACGACGTAGTTGGGCCACGGCAGCACGGCGAGCAGCATGCCCACGCTGCCCACGGCCGTGTTGGCGAAGTTGATGAGCGACGAGGCCGCGCCCGTGTCGCGCTCCTGCTGGGAAAGCAGGATGTTCGTGCTGTAGGGCCGGATGGCCGCCTCGGCCAGCGCGAAGGCCACGAAGGTGACGCAGAAGAGCACGGGCGAGAGGGTGCCCACTGCCAGCATGGCCACGCCCGCCGCCGCGCCCACGACTACGAGGACGGTGGTGAACGTGCGCGCGCTCACGAACCGCGAGGCGAAGAGCCAAATGAGGGGGCCTGCCGCGGTGACGAGCGCCGCGGCGGCGAAAAAGCAGCTGTAGGCCAGCTCGGACAGGCCGAAGAACGTGATGTACACGTAGGACCCCACGGCGATGTAGGCCATGAAGGGCAGGTTGAACAGGGCTGCTATGAGAAGGAACGCCGAAAAGCCCTTGTTTTTCGCCACCACCACGAGGCTTTTCAGCGTGCCCGCCACGCCCGTTTGCGCACGCTCCTGCACGGGAAGCGTCTCCTCGAACAGCAGCACCAGCACCAGGCATCCGGTGCCGATGAGCGCCAGCACCCAGAACGTCATGCGCCAGTCGGCCACCTGCAGCACCAGCGCGCCCACCACGGGCGCGAGCACGGGGCCGATGACGAACATGACCTGCACCACCGAAAGCACCATTTCGCGCTTGTCGGCGGCGATGGCGTCCTTGACCACCGCCGTGGAGACCGCGCTCGTGGCGCCTGCCCCCAAGGCCTGCACGATGCGCATGCCCACCAGCATCCAGATGTCGAACGCCATGGCGCACAGCGCGCTGGCCGCCACATAGGTGACCACGCCCGCAACGAGCACGGGCTTGCGCCCGAAGCGGTCGCTCACCGGCCCGAACAGCAAAAGCCCCACCGCGAAGAACAGGTAGTAGTCCACCAGCGTGAGGTTGACGGTGCCGGCGTCGGCGTCGAAGTAGTCGGTCATGTGGGGGATGGCCGGCGTGTACATGTCCAGCGACAGGGGAGTGACGAGCGAGGTGATGACGAGCAGGCACACCAGCCCGACGACGCCGAGCCGCTTCTGCCTGCAGGCAAGCCAGGTTTCCATGAATGCGCATTCCTTTTTCGCAGTGCCTTGCCTTCCGCGCGCGGGCGCTGCGGGCGGGCATGCAGGCGGCGGGGCCGCCGGCCCGTCGCGGGCGCGCTTCGCCGCGGGGCGGCGTATCAATGGGTTCGCTCCGATTGTAATTGAATGACGGGAAGTGTCAACAAAACCGCCTGCCCGATCGATGACCGGGCAGGCGGAAGCGCGGGCCTTGCGCCCTAGGCAGGCGGAGGCACGCGCCTTGCGCGCTTCAGTTGAGGCGCCGGATGAGCGAGACGCACAGGGTGGCGCCTATGAAGCACAGCAAGGAAATCAAATACCCCATGGCATCCTCCTTGCAACGCCGTGCGAATGTGCAGGTGGCATGCCTCAATACTAGCACGCGCGGCAAAGGTTCGGCCGTTCTGTCATCATTCGGTAATCCTCCGGCTGGCGCAGTGGGCGGGCCGTGCGGGCGCGAGCGGGTTGCGGCGGACGCGCCGGAGGAAGATGGCGCGCCCGCCGCGGGATTGCTTGCGGGCGCGAGTGGGTTGGCGTCCTGCGAAACCTGCCCGCAGGAGGCGGCTGGCGAGAGGCGGATCTTCATGGCTTGGGACGGGTTGCAACCCGTCAAAAGGAAAAGCCGCGTTCCGGCATGTTCCGGAACGCGGCTTCCCGGGGTTTCCTCGCATCGCCTGCCGTGGCCCTGCAGCTGGGCGGCGGCGCGGCTCGAGGGCTAGCCTTCGAACAGGGCGGAGTAGAGCGCCTGCTCGCCTTCGGCCGTGGGCTCCCACGTGTTGTCCACCTTCTCGTAGGGGATCTCGATCGGGTCGATCTGCACCGGCTCGATGGCGTTCACGGCTTCGATGATGGCGGCGCCGAAGTCGGCGTCGCTGCTGGCGCTCATTGCGACGTCGGTGATCGCGTTCATGTAGTCGTCGAAGCTCTTGCAGGTGAGGGTGACGGTTGCCGTGGCCGTGTCGCCGTCCACCGTCACGTCGTCGATAACGTAGTCGAACCCGCCGAAGTACGCCTTCATGAGCTCCACCGCGTCGATGCCGAATTCCTCGAGCCCCGACGTGGAGGCGTCTGCGGTGACTTCGTTCAGGAATTCCTCGTCGAGGTTCTTCACCTGGTCGAACTCGGCCGACAGGTTGTCGCGGATGAGGTCTTCGGCACTCTGGCCGCCGCAGCCCGCAAGGGCGGTGGCGCCGAAGGCGAGCAGAACGGCCGTGGCGCAGGCGAGTACAGCTTTCTTGAACATGGATTTCCCCTTTCTATCCTCCCTATCGCTGCTCCACAGGATAGCGCAACCGGGCGGGGTTCGTCCAGATAGCGGCCCGTGTGCGCCGCCACGGGCGGGAAAGCGCCGGCCTGCGGCGAAAAAAGGCGCACACTGCCGCTTCAAGGCGGCGTCCCGAGGCCGGCAAACGGCGGGGGACTAAGCGGCGACGGGCAGGGGGTGTCTGCGCGCCGCGCCTTGCGTTGCGGGTCCTCCCGGCGCCGCCCAGGGGCGGTGCCGGGAGGCCGGGAAGCGGCGCCTGTGGACGGGGTACGCGTCTTTCGCCGCAGGTGACGGACCCTCACGGAGCCGGTGCGCGGGTTCGGCAGCCGCCCGCACGTGGGCTGGCCGCGTGCCCACCCGCCAACCGGCCGTGGCTACTGCTTCTTCTTGACGAAGTTCACGATGGAGGGGTCGTCGGGCAGGCGCACGGTCTTGAACGACTTGCCGCCGCACTGGGGGCAGTGGGGCGAGCCCACGGGGATGGGCGTCTCGCAGGCGGCGCAGATCACGGAAGCGCGTGCGGAGTACATGCCGCACTTGTTGCAGTGGGTGCAGGGGTAGCAGGCCATGGGAACCTCTTTCCGGTAGCGCGCCTCTCTTTGGCGCGGCGGCGTTTTCTTTCATGGTACGCCAAGCGCGGCTCTGGGGCACGGCACGAGGGGGCTGATTTTCGGCGTGTTCCTCACCCTTGCGGGCCGAAAGGGGCGGCGGGCAAAAAAAAAATTGCCTCGCGGCAGAGACTTGGGCTCTCTGCCGCGAGGCGGGTCCATTGCCGCAGGGGAGGGAGGGAAGGCGGCGAGGACCTCTGCGGGGGTTGACTCTTCAAACTCCCGTCTGGGGAGCCAACGCGTGTTTGCAGCGACTGATTGCAGTATAGTGGGTCGCGGCCGCAAAACGGGGCCGCGGCCGCCGAAGCCCCCAAAGTCTTCACGATTTTCCGACTTCGCCAGCCCACTTTGCAGCCGCCGGCGCGGGGCGAAAGCGACACTGGATTGCGGTTTTCGTGCATAAAACCGACCTTGGAAAGGCCTCGCAACGGTTCGTCTCGGAGTTTTCCCAGTTCCCGATTTTTCCAGTGGCATCCGACAACGATTTTCGTGCATTTGGGTGACCAACATCGCAATCTGGCGCCACTTTCACGGACATGCCCCGCAGCCGTAAGTGCGGGGCATGCGGAGGGTTGGCGGCGTTTATTACAGCGATGTAATATCTATAACCGGCGTTTCAATTGTCCGAGGGCGCTGCGGGGAGCGACAATCTCCGCAGGACTTCGGCCGCAAGTCCGCGTGCCGAAAGCGACGGTTGAAACGAAGGGAAAAGGGGGATTGCATGGAAATGCAAAGGGAGCACGGAGGCATCACCCGGCGCTCGTTCGTGGGAGCGAGTGCGGCGGCCATGGCGGGTCTGGCACTGGTGGGCTGCCAGCCGGAGAACAAGTTGGAAAAGACCGAGGGCGAGGCGGCCGGCGCGACGGCGGTGGACGCGGAGCTGGACCCGTCCGTCGAGGGCAAGTGGGTCACCGCGTGCTGCAACAACAACTGCGGCGGCATGTGCCTGAACAAGGTGTACGTGGTGGACGGCGTGGTGGTGCGGCAGAAGACCGACGACACCGCCGAGGACAGCCCGGCCTCGCCCCAGCTGCGCGCCTGCCCGCGCGGGCGCTCGAAGAAGCAGCACACGTTCGGCGCCGACCGCCTGAAGTACCCCATGAGGCGCAAGAACTGGGAGGCGCACACCGGCGGCAAGAAGGAGCTGCGCGGCGTTGACGAGTGGGTGCGCATCAGCTGGGACGAGGCGCTCGAGATCGTTGCCGAGGAGATCAGGCACACCATCGACACCTACGGCAACCGCGCCATCCTGCTGCCCGGGCAGTGCAAGGGCAACGTGACGAAGGTGCTCAACTCGCTGGGCGGCTACATTTCCTCCGCCACTTCCGGCTCCATGGGCACCGCCTTGTACCACTCAACGGTCATGGGCATGCCGCTGATGGGCCTTGGCGAGGAGAACGACCGCACCGACTGGGTGAACGCCGACTACATCGTGCTGTACGGCTGCAACCAGGCATGGGCTTCCCCCGGAACGTACATGTACTACTTCAACGAGGCGAAGAAGGCCGGCGTGCAGTTCGTGTTCGTGGGCCCCGAGTACAACGTGACCGCCGCGCATTTCGACGCCAAGTGGATCCAGGTGCGCCCCGGCACCGACACGGCGTTTCTCATGGCCGTGGCCTACCAGATGTTCGCCAACGACGAGCAGGCCCCCGGCTCGGTCATCGACTGGGACTTCCTCGCCAAGTACACGGTGGGCATCGACGGCGACAGCATGCCCGCCGACGCGAAGGTGGACGAGAATTTCCACGACTACGTGATGGGCGCCTACGACGGCATTCCCAAGACCCCCGAATGGGCGTCGAGGATCTGCGGCACGCCGGTGGAGGACATCGCGTTTTACGCCGACATGCTGAAGAAGGACAACGCGGTCACGACGCTGCGCAGCTATGCGGCGTTCCGCACGAACGACTCCGACGACGCGAACTACCTCTGGATGACCGTGAGCCTGATGGGCGGGCACGTGGGCAAGCCGGGGCATTCCACCGGGACGGCCTACCACAACTGCGTGGGCAGCTGCATCGACGACATCTTCTTCACGGGAGCCTCGGGCGCCCCGGCCGGGCCGGCCAACCCCATCACCGACGTGGTGAACGACCCCGAGCAGTGGAGCGCCATCCTGACGGGCAAATTCAACGCCCGCGGCGCCGGGGGACTGATGGAGTGCTTGCCCGAGAACATCAAGGACATAGACACGCGCCTTGTCGTCCTGACGGAGGCCAGCCCGCTGAACACCCTGCTCGACACGACGGGGGCCATCGAGGCCATGCGCAAGGTGGACTTCGTGTTCGCCACTGCGCGCGCCTTCACCACGCAGGCGCGCTACGCCGACGTGGTGCTGCCGGTGATCACCGAATGGGAGAAGGTGGGCGACGTGCGCGGCGGGGCGGCGGCGTTTCTGCGCAACCGCGAGGCCCTCATCGTGGCCACGCAGGTGACCGAGCCGTTGTTCGAGGCGCGCTCCGACAAGGAGATAGCCAAGGGGCTGGCCGAGAAGCTGGGCCTGGACGCCGGGGAGTTGTTCCCCCTGAGCGACGAGCAGGAGTTCTTCAACACGCTCGCCGGCACGACCATGAAGTCCGCCGAGACGGGCGAGCCCGTCACCCTGTTCTCCATCACGCAGGAGGACATCGACGCCATGGGAGTGGAGGGCGAGCCGCAGGAAGGCGCCGTGGCCCTTGCGGAGGTTTTGGAGAAGGGCATCTACAAGGTCGAGCGCTCTGCTGGGGACGCCTACGCCTATCTGGGCTACCAGGACTTTATCAACGACCCGGAGGCGAACCCGCTCGCCACGCCCAGCGGCAAGTTCGAGATCTACAGCCAGACGAAGGCCGATGCCCTGAACGGCTGCGGCTACACCACCGACGGCTTCGTGTGGAAACCCTACCCGACCTACAAGGCGCCCGTGAACGGCTACGAGGCTTCGTTTTCCGACTTCGAGGGCGGCGTCAAGGGCGAATACCCCTACCAGGTGTTCAACCCGCACTACCTGCGCCGCTCGCACACCCAGTTCGACAACGTGCCCTACCTGCGCCAAGCGTGGCCGAACCCCGTGTTCATTTCCGCGGTGGACGCGGCCGAGAAGGGCATACAGGACGGCGACACGGTGCGCATTTGGAACGGCAAGGCGCAGTCGCTGCGTCCCGCCAGCGTGACCGAGCGGCTCATGCCGGGAGTGGTTGCGCTGCCGCACGGCCCATGGGTGGACATGGACGAGGGCGGCATCGACCATGCCGGCGCGGAGAACCTGTTCACGGAACCGGTAACGTCGGGCATGGGCGTTGCCGGCTACAACACCAACCTAGTGAACTTCGAAAAGTACGCGGGCGAGGCACTGGAGGAAGACTACCTGCTGCCCCAGCGCATCCCGACGGTCGAGGAATAAAGGGGGAGGACGACCATGACGCAATTCGGCTTCTACTTCAATCAGGAGGACTGCATAGGCTGCAAGGTCTGCCAAGTGGCATGTTGCGACCGCAACGACTTGGCCCCGGGCGTGACGTTCCGGCGCGTCGGGTCCTACGAGACGGGAACCTACCCCAACGCCACCGTGTACCACTACGCGCTCACCTGCAACCACTGCGCCAACCCCGCCTGCGTGGCCAACTGCCCCTCGGGCGCCATGCAGAAGGACCCGGACGACGGCACGGTGTTCATCGACTACAAGGAATGCATCGGCTGCGGCACCTGCGTGAAGTCGTGCCCCTACGGCGTGCCCATGCTGCAGGACGACAAGGGCACCTCGGGCAAGTGCGACGGGTGCAAGGCGTTCCGCGATGCCGGGCAGAACCCCGTGTGCGTGGACGCCTGCGTGATGCGCGCCATCGAGTGGGGCGACATCGAGGAATTGAAGGCCAAGCACCCCAATGCGGTGAACGCCCTGCCCATCCTGCCCGACCCGTCGGAGACTGCGCCCTCGCTTCTGGTGGAGCCGAAGGTATCGGCGCTGAACGCCGACTTCAGGCAGGTCGTGCTCTAGCGGCGAAGGAGAGTGTCGGGTGCGGGGCCACGCCCGGGCGGCGGGGCCCCGAAAGGCGAGGCGGAAGGCGTCCCCGAGGCCATGTGGCCGGCAGGGACGCCTTCCGCCGAAGAGGGGAGGCTACATGGTGGGGGAGTATGCAGAAGCGGTTTCGACGGCTGAAACCGCTGGGGGCGCACAGCCCTGCATGAAGGGCGCGCTGCGGGCGGCCGAAGGCGCGCGGGAGGCGGCTGGTGGGCGCAGGGAAACGCCCGCTGCAGCGGCGGCGCAGGCCGACTGGCTGGCAGCGCGGCAGTACGCCTATCTGCTGTTCCAGCGCCTGTTCGGCGCGGAGCCGAGCGGGGAGTTGTTCTCGGCCATCGACGTCGCGGTGGCGCGAGATGCCTTCGGCATCGCATGCGGTGCGGCGGACGGGAGCGCGGGGGCGGAAGCGGGCGCGGGCGAAGACGGTGGCGGGGCGGATGTTGCGGGCGCCGCCGACGCGTTGGCATCGGCGGCCGAAGGCGGGGATGCGGCGCGCGCGATGCCCGGAGACGGCGGCGCAGCGCACGCGGCGCCCGGAAGCGGCAGCACGACCGAAGCCGGCGAAGCGTCGGCCGCGCCCGTGCCGCTGCCGCCCGCATTCCGTGAGCTGCTCGGCGTCCTCGAGGACGCCGCCGGCGCCGACGCGGACGGGCTGGATGCGTGGAAGGCCGAATACACGCGCCTGTTCGTGGGCCCTGCCGCCCTTCCGGCGCCGCCATGGGAATCGGTGTACACGTCGCACGGGCGGCTGGTCATGCAACCCTCCACCTTGGAAGTGCGCGCCGCCTACCGCAAGCGCGGGTTCGAGCCGGCGTTGTGCAGGCGCGTCCCGGACGACCATGTGGCGTTGGAACTGGACTTCATGGCTGTGCTTGCCAAGGAAGCCTTGGAGGCGTGCCAGTGCGCGGACGCCAAGGGCGCTCGCGACGCGCTGGCGGCGAGCGCGCAGTTCCTGCGGGAACACTTGGGCGTTTGGGTGCAGGAGTTCGCGGACGCGCTGTGCGGGAAGGGGCGTGCCCCGCGCTACGCGCCCGTCGCCTGCGCGCTCGCCGCCTTCGTGGCCTCCGACGCGGAGAGGCTTGCAGGAGCCGACGGCAAGGTATAGCATGGACGTCTGACCGGGGACGGGTGCCGTCCGGCGCGCGCCATGGGGGGAGACGGGCGGGCGCCTGCGGGGAAACGGGGGATGCATGGCGCGGCGCAAGGTCGGCCTGAAGGCGAAATTCGCGGTGCTGTTCGTGGCCATGGCTGTAGCCCTGCTGATGGGCAACGGTTTCTGGCGCGATTCGGTGCAGCACAGCCAAGTGGAGCGCGAGATGCTGGAGGCCGCGCGCATGCTGGCCGTCGAGATGGACGCGGTGTGGGACTTCCTCGAAATCAACCAGGGGCAGTTCGTGCGCAACGCCGACGGCACCTACAACGTGTACTGCGTGGTGGCGGCCAAGGTGGTGGCCCAGAAGTTCACCAACAACAGCGGCGGCGTGGTCATCCACTACACCAACATCGAAACGCGCAAGCCCACCGACGCGCCCGACGACTACGAGTTGGAGGCGCTCTACGCGCTGCGCGACGACCCGGGCCTCGGGGCGTATTACGGCCTCGTGGAAACCGAGGACGGGCAGGCGTTCCGCTACGTGGAACCGCTGTGGATGGCGGAATCGTGCCTGGAATGCCATGGCGGACCCGAAGGCGAGCTGGACGTCATGGGGTACCCCAAGGAGGGCAAGGCCGAGGGGGACTTGGCTGGGGCGGTGAGCATCATCATTCCCGCCGACACCTACCTTGCCAGCGCGCAGGAAAGCGCCGCGCGCGAGACGCTGGTGTTCTTCGCCTTCCTCGCGTGCTGTTTGCTAGTGGCCTTCTTCGGCGTTTCCCGGCTGGTCACGCGCCCGCTCGGCAAGCTCGGGGTGGCTGCGGGCAAGCTGGAGCGCCACGAGTTCGACGTGGACGTGCGCGACGTGGGACAGGGCGACGAGGTGGCGGACTTGGCGCGCTGCTTCGATTCCATGGCCCGCGAGCTGAAGGCGCTCTACGAGCATCTGGAATCCGAGGTGGAGGTGCGCACCGCGCAGATAGTGGAATCCAACCGCGAACTGGAGCGGCAGCGCCGGGAACTGGAGAGCATGAACCGGATACTCCAACAGGATAACCTGCTGAAGGAGGACTTCCTGGCCAAGATGAGCCACGAGATACGCACGCCGCTCACTTCCATTCTGGCCTTCGTCGATTTGTGGGAGCAGACGAACACACCGCGCGACGAGGGCGAGGGGAAGATCATGAGCGAGATGAAGCTTTCCAGCCAGATCCTGCTTTCCATGGTGAACAACATCCTGGACCTCACGCGCGTGGAGGCAGGGCGTGCCGAAGTGGTCCTGGGGCCGGTGGACGTGGCCGACCTGCTGGGGATGGCGCGCGACGGCGTGACGTTTCTGGCCGAGAAGAAGCGGGCAACGGTGAGCGTGTCGGTGGGCAAGGACGTGCCCGTGGTCCTCTCCGACGCCGAGAAGTTGCGCCGCATTGTGGAGAACCTGGTCTCCAACGCCGTGAAGTTCGTCGATGCGGGCGGACGCGTGCGGCTGGAGGGGTCCTACGACTTCGCCGCGCGCGAGCTTTTGCTTGCGGTGTCCGACGACGGCTGCGGCATCGCGCCGGAGGATCTGCCGCACGTGTTCGACCGCTTCGCGCGGGGCAACCCTCCGGCGGGCGTGGTGGACCGCTGCTACGGCAGCAGCGGCTTGGGGCTTGCCCTGGTGAAGAACTTGGTGGAGCTTCTGGGCGGCAACGTGTCGGTGGAGTCGCGCGTGGGCGAGGGCAGCGTTTTCACCGTGACGGTGCCCGCCGAGCCGCTGGGCTTGCTGGCGGATGGCGACGAGGAGCGGTGAGCGCGCGGAAGGGGCAGCGCGGACAGCTATGGACGGGGCTTCCCACAGCGGGCGCGGGGGAGGCCGCCCGCCGCAGCCGCGCGGGAGCCGGAAGGGCGCCGGGCAGGCGCCCCGCAGGGACGAGAGAGACAGGGAGACGGGCATGAAGGTGCTGTTCGCCGACGACGACGAGGGGATGCGCACGCTCGTCGGGCACATACTGGAAGAGAACGGGCACGAGGCCCTGATGGCGAAGGACGGCGAAGAGGCTCTGCGCCTGTTCGACCAGCACCGCCCCGACCTCGTGCTTCTGGACGTGATGATGCCAACCCTCGACGGCTATGGGGTGTGCGGGCGCATCCGGGCGCGCGGGCTGGCAACGCCCGTCATCATGGTCACGGCGAAGGGCGACATCGTGGACAAGAGCATCGGCTTCAAGATGGGCGCCGACGACTATCTGGTCAAGCCTTTCATCGCACAGGAACTCCTGCTGCGCATGGAGGCGCTCATGCGCCGCTTCCACATGGCGGCGACGCAGGGACGCGCCGAAGAGGTGCTGAGCTTCGACGGCCTTTCCATCGACGTGGCAAACCGCAAGGTGCGCGCCTATGGGCGCGACGTGGCGCTGGCGCCCAAGGAGTTCCAGCTGCTCGTCATTCTGGCAGGCAACCCCGGGCAGGTGTTCTCGGCGCGGCAGCTCACCGAGGAGATCTGGGGGCCGGAATACGCGGGCGAGATCACGGGCATCACCGTGCTGGTGCACCGTTTGCGCAACAAGCTGGAAGACGACCCGTCGAACCCGCGGTTCGTGCAAACCGTGTGGCACGCCGGCTACCGCCTGGGCGTCGCGCGCGAGGGGGAGTGAGGACGGGACGTCTCCCTGCCTTTCCCCGGCCCGCGAAAAGGCTTATACTGGCTGGGTGCATCGGTTCGATGCGGGGCTGCGGTTGAGGGTTGGAAGCCGCAGGCTGCACGTTGGGAGTTGCAGGGGAGGGGCCAGGCGGCCCGCACGACGGAAAGGAGAGCGCATGGCGCGCAAGGTGGCGGTGGTCACGGGCAGTCCGCGGGTGAAGGGAAATTCCTCGATGCTGGCCGCGGCTTTCATCGAGGGGGCGCAGGCGGCGGGATGCGAGGTCGTGCGGATGGATGCCGGCCGCGCGCACATCGGCGGGTGCCTGGGGTGCGAGTACTGCTTCTCCCACGAGGGCGCCTGCTGCCAGGACGACGACATGCAGGAGTTCTACCCGCTTTTGCGCGAGTGCGACGCCATCGTCTACGTGACGCCCATCTACGTGTTCTCGTGGCCGGCGCAGATAAAGGCGTTCATCGACCGCATGTTCTGCGGCGTGGGCAAGCCGTTCGGCATCAAACAGGCGGCGCTTCTGACCTGCTACGAGGACAAGGACGCCACCATAGCGCGGCATCTGGTGGACACCTACCGCGCCGACGCCGCCTACTGCGGGTGGGAAAACCTCGGCGAAGTGTGCGTGAACGGCGTCTACGAGAAGGGCGCCATTGCCGGCAACCCCGGCCTGGACGAGGCGCGCGCCCTCGGCGCGAGCTTGGGAGACGCGTGAGGGGGACTGCGTGTCGATGCGGGTCAACGAACGGGGGAATATAGAAATTGTTTCCAAACCGCGCGTTCATCGTCGCGTTGCGCCCATGAAGGGTGTCACCTACGAGAGTCTGTTTGGGAGACGTGGACCGGAAATTGCGGCAGAAAGCCTTGGGTGGTCCGACGACATCTTCGTCGGTGCCGAGCGTGAAGCGTGGCCAGATGATTCCAAGGCATGAAAGACGGCCAAGGAAAGAGCGGCAGCGCTGGAGAACACGCAGAGACGAGACAGGCGCCCGAAGTTCGATAACCTTCGGGCGCCTGCAGCCGCGCTTCGGATCAACCGAGCAGAGATTGGTTGCCAACCGCTATACGATATAGTACACGGAGGGACCGGTTCCAGCTTCCGGTAGGTAGGTTTTCGCTCCAAATTCGGCAATCATCTTCGAGATGTCACTGTCGGGATCGTCGATGTCGCCGAAGTAGCGCGTGCGGGTAGGACACGCCGCCACGCAGTAGGGCAACTCGCCATTCGCAACGCGGGAGGCGCAGAAATCGCACTTCCCGGCAATTCCTTCGTCTTGAAGGACGATGGGGATATCGTAGGGACACGAGGCCGCGCAGTCGCCACATCCGATGCACAGCTCCTTGTCGATTGACACGATACCGGTTTCGACATCCTTTGCAACGGCTCCCGTTGGGCAATTGGCGAAGCAGGCAGGGCTTTCGCAATGGTTGCAAAGCGTCGGACGGAATTTTATCCTGACATCCGGGAAAACGCCCGTCGCCTGATAGAGAACATCGCCGTCTAGGCTGATCACATGGCTGTAAAATGCGTCGCCTCCAACTTGGTTCGACATTTTGCAGCTGACCACGCAGGTCTGGCAGCCAGAGCAATAGCGCGTGTCGATAAGCATTCCGTATCTCATCGTTGCCTCCCTTACGCCTTCTCGACTTGAATGCGGACGTCATTGAACGGGCTGCTGGTGGCGCTCACGAACTCTTCGACCGCGTTTTTGGTGTAATGCGTCAGCATCTGGTAGTGGCCTTCGATGAACTGCTCGGGCGTCCAGCCCTGCGACATGCCGGTAGTGCCTTCAATGATGCCGTCCGAAACGAACGCGAGCAGCTTCATGGAACCGCGGTCGTTGAATGCGCGGACCACGTCGCCATGGGCGATGCCGCGAGCGTTGGCGTCAACGGAGTTCATCACTAGATACGGCTCGCTTTCGATGGCCTTGGTAGCCGCGGGCAACATGCCTTGCGTGTGCACGGCGGCACGGCTGTGCCATTGGATGAACTGCAGAGGATACCTGTCTTTGAAGGCGTCTTCGGGGTTGTCGTCTACGCGCTGGCACGTGGGAACCTGCTCGCCGAAAGGAACCAGGTCGTCCCGGTAAAATTCGATGCGTCCGGTGGGGGTGCCGAACTTCTTGTCGCCGAATGGGTAGGAAGGGCCATACACCCCGTCGTCTCGGGCGAATATGCCGGTTTTCAGCATTTCGCCCATGTCGAAGGACGCCATGCCGGGATGCTCGCTGCCCTCCAAGAAGGTACGCACCCATTCCTCGTCCGTTTTGTTCCAGTAGTCGCCGACACCCATTTCCTGAGCGAGAAGGGAAAAGATTTCGCAGTCGGACTTGCTTTCGCCCATGCGCTCGATTTGCGGCTGGTTCATGCGCACGAAAGGACCGTCGTTGGTCACGTCCCAGCACTCCCAATAGGTGGCAACGGGCAATACTATGTCAGAGTATTTGGTGGTCCAAGTCCAGAACGGATCGGCCGTCACTATGAAATCGATGGCCGGGAACACTTCGTTTATTATCTTGTTGGCATCGGGACTCTGGTTGATGAAGTTTGAAATGGCGATGTAAAGAAAATCTACCGGAACCGGATTTCCAAAGATGGCGGCATCGTAGAATTCCGAAGACTTGAACGCGTTGCCGGCGATGAGTTCGTCGGCTTTCAGGCTGTAAGGCCCGAGCAGCACCTCGAAGAATGCGCCGAATGCACCGGAATTCTCGCCCACATCGTACCATTCGCCGTCGTTGAAGATAGAGCCGGAGCTGATGAAGTTCACCGCATCGCCCGTCGTGGCGATGGGAACGCCCAAGTGCTCGCGGCCTACGCCGCCGCCGGACTTGCCGATGTTTCCGCAAACAGCTCCCAGTGTGACGGCTGCACGCGAGGTGGCGTAGCTGTAGCGGGTTCGGTTCGTGCCCTGCGTGACTTGGATGCCTGCTGGCTCGGCCTGTGCGTATTCTAGAGCCAACTGCTGGATGACCTCGACGGGAACGCCCGTTATCGCAGTGGCACGGTCAACCGGCCACTTAGCGGCTTCGGCAACCAAATCGTCCATGGTGGGGTGACAGTTTATACCGTTGACATTGAAGGAACCCGTAAGGGCAAGGGTGCTTTCGGGGCCGGAAGTCTGGTCGTCCGCGCCGCCGGCATCTGCCGGATCGATCTCGACCGCGGCATTGGCGGCGGCGTCCCACGCGCAGTACGTCCCTTCGGATGGATGCAGGTATTCGCCGGTCTCGTCGTTCACCAGCAGGGGAGCGCAGGTGTAGTTGGCAAGATAGGCCTCGTCGTGCAGGCCGTTCTGGAAGATGAGGTTCATCATGGCCAAAATAAGCGCGGGATCGGTGCCGGGGTTGATGGGGACCCATTGGTCGGCCATTGCGGCCGTGGAACTCAAGCGCGGATCGATGACCACCAACTTGGCGCCCCGCCGGCGCGCTTCGGCAATGTGGCGGGCCACGGGCGTGTAGGTGTCCACCTTGTTGGCACCGAAGAACAGCAGGTACTTCGAGTTGTACCAGTCCTCTCCGTCGTGGCCGGGGGCCGGGTCGCCGCAAGTCATGAACATGCCGATCGACTCGCCGTGATCGCCCATGATGTGCTCGGGTTCCCACGTGGAAGCGCCGATGTTGAAAGCGAAGCGGTTGACGGACTGGTTGGCCAGCGTCGTCAGGTTGCCGGTCATTCCCCAGAAACTTGCAGCTTGCGGATTCGTCTCCATGACGGCTTTCAGTTTCGTGGAGATCTCTTTGATGGCTTCGTCCCAAGTGATTTGCTCGAACTGTCCAGATCCGCGCTCACCGGTGCGTTTCATGGGATGCAGGATGCGTGCGTTTTCGTCTTGGACTTTCTCGACGAATGCCATGCAGCGCGCGCAGGCATTGCTATTGCCGGGGCGGTTGGGCAGCGGACCCGGTTCCACGCCGACGATCTTGCCGTCCTTGATTTTTCCCTGCAGATAACAGTACGAGCAATTGTATCCACTTGCAACCCCCACTGTTTTCACATCGGTTTCGGCGGCGGTTTCCGTGGCTTCTTCCGCTTGACTTGCCGGCTGGCATCCAGCAAGCGTCAGACCGGCAATTCCGGCCGCTGCGGCTGTTGCAGCAACGAAAGACCTTCTGCTCATGCCCGTTTTGGATGATTCGAGGCCGATATTACCCATAAGACCCTCCTAACCAACGCTCTCCCTAGCGTCAACTCATTGGAGATAGGCTATCAACGCGGCCAGTGCCAGATATTAAGGGACTCATTAAGAATTATTACGAATTATTAAGAGCGGGCGAAATGCGACGAACGGGATGTCGGGCTTCCCGAATTTCCGAGACGACGGGGAATGCGGTCACACGAGTCGGTATCCGTATCCCCATTCGGTGATCAGATGACACGGTTTGGCCGGATTCTCCTCTATCTTTTCTCTGACCTTGCGAACAACCACCGCAACGACACCGGGATCGCCTATGTAGTCTTCTCCCCATACACCCTGCAAAAGACGCACGCGGGAAATCGCCTCCGCCGGATGCTGCGCGAGGAACGCCAGCAGATCGAACTCCTTTGCCGTCAGAGACACTCCCGCACCGCGGACTGCCACGGTTTTCGAGTCCAAGTTGACGGAAAGGTCGCCTAGGTCGATCACGTCCGGATTCTTTCTTGCCGCCGGAAACGCATCGCGCCTGCGCAGGCATGTCCTTATCCTCATGATCAATTCTTCGGGTTCGAAGGGCTTTGTCACATAGTCGTCCGCTCCCAATTTGAACCCCATGCCCTTGTCAACCAGATCGCCCTTTGCCGTGAGGAAGATCACGGGAACTCTGGCATCGGTTTCTCGGATTGCCTCGCAAACTTCGAATCCATTGAGTCCCGGCATCATGACGTCTAGAACGACCAGATCGGGAGTTGCATCTTGGAAGATACCCAAAGCCTGCTCCCCATCGGAGGCGGTATAGACCCGGTATCCGTTCTTTTCCGCGTAATACTTCACCACTTTGAGCACGCTAGGTTCGTCGTCGGCCACAAGGATGCTGCTAGACATCGCCTTCCCCCTCTCCGGACGCCACGGCGACATAGGGGAGGACGACCGTGAAGATGCTGCCTTCCCCCACTGCGCTCTTTACTTGAATGGATCCCCCATGCAGTTCCGCGTATTCCTTCGCCAAGGCGAGCCCTAGGCCGCTGCCGCTTGTGGGTCTGTCCATGTGGTCGCTCGCCTGCACGAATTCCTCGAAGATCGCATGCTGTTCCTTTTCCGGTATGCCCGTGCCGCTGTCGATGACGCGGAACCTTATGGTCTCGTCCTTCTTGTGATGATAGGCCTCGACGACGACGCAGCCGTTGTCCGGCGTGTGCTTGACTGCATTGCTGATCAGGTTTTCCAGAATATGGGACAACTTGACCGAGTCGGCAAGGAACAGCGGCATGCTCTTGGACTTGAAAAACGATAGGACGAGGTTGCGTTCGGCGGCCAGCGATGCCAGCGAAGACTCCAAATGGTAGAACACCTCGTCGGCATCGACCACCTGCATGTCGAGCGAGGTTTTGCCCGCTTCGAGTTTCGCCGATTCCAAGATGTTCTCGATAAGTCGCAGGAGGTCGCGTGAATTGCTGGCGATGGCCTCTATCGCATCCGCGTCCAAGGCGCTTCCCGAATCATTCGCTTCACGGAGGATGTTCGCATATGCGATGATGGCCGTGAGAGGCGTTTTAAGCTCGTGGCTCATCATGGTGAAATAATGCGACTTGTATCGGCTGTCGGCCTTCAGGCGCCTGTTCAGCGCTTCCAATTTTTCGGCTTGCGAGGCCAGAAGGGCGTTTGCGGATTTCAAGTCGAGGGTTCTCTTCGACACCTCCGATTCGAGTCCCAAATGAACGGCTTCGAGCTTCCTTGAAGCATCGTTGAAGAAAGAGACTAGGCTGCTTATTTCCCCCTTCGCCCCAATCGCTTCGGCGTCCAATTGCCCATATGAGCGATCGGTGCCGGACTGCTCTATTGCCCGTTCCAGCTTTCCGAGCGGCCTCGACACGTATTTCTGGATGAACCAGTAGCTTGCGACCATGCAGCCCACTGACAGGACCACGAGGAACACGCCCTGCAACAACGCATTGTCGAAGTAATTCTGCTCGAATTGCCTGGTGGGTGTGGCGATACTGATGATGCCAACCAGATCGCCATCAACAAAGCCCTCTTTCGGATATCCCGTTTCGTCTATTTCGCCGGCAACGCCTCCATGACAGCTTTCGCATGTCTCGTCCATGCGCAGCGGGGCGGCGTACCGGAAATAGCGACCTTCCTCTCCCTGCATCTCCCCAAAGGTCGTGTACTCTTCGAGACTCGGATCGTCCGAGAAGGCGACGAGCGCCTCCATCTCGAAGTCATCAGCACGGTTCTGCTCGCTTCTCGGGTTCAATGCGGCATACCTGATGACGTAATCGGTACGCTTCGAAAACAACGCGCCGACAGACAGGCCTGCCTTCGAGCAGTAGAGTCCTTTCTGGTTGTAGACGCCGTCCCGGTCGTAGTTGATCCGGTTTTGATTGACGGAGATGAAATCCCAAATGGCGGCCATGTCTTGCGAGAGGATGTAGGCTTGGTCGCGCATGGTGTTTTCTGCTTGTTGCCGCTGTAGGCACGAGCTGAGAACGATGTTGACTAGCAATAATGTCACGATGATGGCCGTAACGGGCAATGCCAGATGATAATGGAGCCTATGCTTTTTCATGTGGGCAAATTCACCCCCTCCGATCCTTCGCCTCTGCATGAGAATGACGGACATGGAAGGATAAGTCAAGAAACAAACACGGCTGGTGCAGGAGTATCGTTGGCGACTCCTTGGGGGAGCCGCATGTGAGCGGGCGGTATTCGCATGCGAGTTTTCCACTAGTTCGTTAGATTGAAGGCGTTTTCTTCTTTCCTGCATACTTCTTGAATCCCATAAGGGTGGGGGGAGTACGTAGTGGGGCACAGGAAAGGGGTGAGGCAATTCGGGCTACGGACCGGAACGTGAAGACAGGAAAAGACGCACTCGCGAAACAGGGGACTTGATGACGATACTTTAACTCGCATTTTGGCCCGTGTCCCGGTGGTTCTCGGCGCGAAAAGTGTCTGAGGTTGCCAATTGTTCCGCGCGCCGCCTGTTCTGCGGCAGCATTCGTTGCCGCTTTTCTCATTATGTGATATATTTATCTCGTAATATGATGTATTTATCACATGTGCGAACATAGGAGAGGCGGAAGGGGGCGGCCATGCGCATCAGGAACGCGTTGCTCAATTTCGGGGGGTTCGCCGGTCTGGTGGGCTTTGTCGGCCTGCGCTATTTCGCAACGGGGAATCCGGGCGACCTGTTCTATTTCTCGTTCTTCGCCTTCTTTTCCTTCTTCGTTCTGGGCAGGATCAACTACGAGTATCCCGATGAGCGGTGGAGGGAGAATTCGCGAAGGGCTTCGGCTGTGGCGTTTCGCGTGGCGGCGTGCGCGGTGCTCCTGACGGGCTTCGTGGCCGCGAACTCCCTTGGAGACGGCGAAGGCGCCGTGCTTGCGGCCGCATTCGGTTGGACGGCGTCGCTGTTCTCCTATGCCATAGCATTCCGCATCTACGAGGCGTCATAGGGTAGGATCCCATGGGCGAATTCACCTGCAACCTCAAGAGGTACCGCCAGATGGCGGGCCTCACGCAAGACGAGTTGGCCATCCTCGTCCGCGTGCGCAGGGAAACGATAAGCCGCTTGGAGGCGGGGAAGTACAATCCTTCGCTCAAGCTGGCGGTTGATGTTTCGCGCGCCGTGGGCGCGTCCATAGAAGACCTGTTCGTGTTCCCGGAAGACGTTTGACCTCGGTGGTGCCGCGCACCGAGAACTTGGCCCGGCGGTACGTGATAACTTCGCCCGTGCCCTTCTTCGTAAAGTCGTTCTTCTCAATACTCAGACAAACAGCCTTGACTTTCGCGCGCATAGATTTTCTCCTAGCAGTCGCGCGAACTTATTAAAGCCAAGCCCTTCACCTCGATGCTTTACATAATTTCCCTTTTACTTTACATAACATATATTATCAATAATTCATATTAGTTTGTAAACTACGATAAGCCCGGCCCGAAAAGCTGGGCTTTATTGTTTTCCCACGTAGCCAAGTAGGTTTCTATCCCCACGTCGAGGCGTCCGTGCCGGCAGTGCCGCCGGCCATGTCGGCCATGAGTTCGACGAATTCTCCGCTTTCGATCATGGCGAGCATGGCGGACATGGTGACGACGAAATTCACCGTGTTGAGGACGAATGCGATTCCGCACATGACAAACGCTACCGTGCAGGGCTTCTTCATCTGTCTGGCGAATCCGGCCACTTCGGTGTCGCGGCTTTCGAGGGTTTTGAGTTTGCGCCATGCGACGATGCCGCACACGATGCCGGCGCCGCTCAGGAGCATCCCGCCAATGAGCAGCGAAACGGGTCCCGCTATGCTCGCGAACACGATGAGGGTGCGCGCCGTCTGCAGGTTCTTGACGTCGAAGGCGTTCGGTTGATAGCCATGAGGAGGCGCCGGCTGCTGATTTTCGCCCTCGGACATAGCATCGCTCCCATCTCTTCGAAAAACACCACGATTGATCTGCGGTTTTATAAACGAGGCTCTGAGAGCCGTTCTAAGGCCCCGTTTTGCCTTCGGATGACTCCCAGGTCGCGGAAAGAAGCGTTTTCCATGACCGCATTGCCAACTATAGCATTCACGGATGCCTCTCATCGAGCTTCAGCGATAAATCCACGGCCGCGGCATGCAGGCGGCGGATCTGCAGCTCGATCTCGTCCCGTTGATACGCGAGGGCCGTCTCGCGTTCTTGCAGGATGGACAGGCGCTCGCCTGCGGTGGATGGGCCGCGCTTGGCAAGGCGGACGTAGTACTGGATGCCCTCGATGGAAAGCCCGCTTTTCCGCAGGGCCTCGACCAGATGCAACTGCTCGATGTCGGCATGGGAAAAAGAGCGCACGCCGCGCTTGTCGCGCGCGAGGCCGGGAAAGAATCCGCACTTGTCGTAGTAGCGCAGCGTGAATGCCGATATGCCAGTCATGTCGGAGACTTCGCCAATGCCGAAACGCGCGGATTCGGCCGGTGTGGCGGAGTTGGCGGGCTGTTCATCGGGAGCTTCGTGGTCGCTGGGCATGGGGTTCCTTTCTGCAGCGCCGCATCGGCGGGCGCCTTCCGTCTTTTGCAGCCGGAGCGCTCCGTGGCCGATTTGGGGTTGCTCCAACGGTGTTTGGGATGCTCCTGCCAAGGCCTGCTCTGCGCTTAGGGCAACCCCAACGGCTCCCATCTGTGCTTAGAGTAACTCTAATGGCCTTCGTTGCTTGCGTGTCATATGCTTAGAGTAACTCTAAGCATCGAATTCGGCAACCATTGCGCGAAAATAACTTAGAGTTACTCGAAGTATTGAATCCGGCAACCCGCCGTCCGCATCGACGTACGGGGCGTTCTTGGCAGGAAGTTGCACCTGCCGGCCGGGGATTCGCACGTTTCCCTTTCTGCTCTTGGCTCTTGCCGCCACTCGCCCCGCCCTTCTCCACAGCGGAGCGAATGCGGTTAGAGTAACTCTAAGTACGGCGAACAGGCAAGCACGACATGCTGCGACCACCTAACGTGCGATTGTCGGCTGCGCGGCACGCTCGAGCGTTTGCTGCGCGGCGCCCATAGCCGCTTGGCGTGTTTCAGCCTTTGCTACGCGGCCGACGGCCACTTGGCACGCTGCAAATGCCTGCGCCAGCCGCCCTAAATGCCGGAAGAAACACCGCTGCTTCCGAAGCCGCCTTCTCCCCTTTCGCTCGGAGGAAGCTCGGCGCAAGTGGCGAATGCGACGTTCTCGGCGCGCACCACCATCAGCTGCGCGATGCGGTCGCCACGCGCTACGTGGAAAGTCTCGCGCGGATCGAGGTTGACGAGCACCGCCTTTATCTCGCCGCGGTAGTTGCTGTCTATGAGGCCCGGGGAATTCACCAGCGAGATGCCCCGCTTGATGGCCAACCCGCTGCGCGGCAATACCAGCCCGGCGTAGCCCGGTGGGAGCGCGAGGGCTATGCCGCACGGCACGAGCGCGCGCTCGAACGGCGCCAGCTCGGCTTCCGTGGCGGCATACAGGTCCATGCCGGCGTCGCCCGGATAGGCACATGCGGGAACCGGCAGGTCGGGGTCGAGCCGCTTGATGGGCACGGCAAGGGCGTCCATGTTAGCGCAGTCCTTCCAGCGCCGTGGCGAACTCCCCGACGCTTTGGAAATCCTTGTATACGCTCGCGAAGCGTATGTAGGCCACGTCGTCGAGCTTCGCAAGTCGCACGAGCGCCATGTCGCCGAGCTGCTTCGAGCCGATCTCGTTCTTCGAGGCGTTGCGCAGCTCGGCTTCGATGTCGTCTATCACGTCGCCTATCTGCTCGGGGGAGATCGGGCGCTTGGCGCAGGCCGTCAGAAGGCCGCGCATGAGCTTTTGGCGGTCATAGGCTTCCGAGGAGCCGTCAGCCTTCACCACGATGAGCGGATTGTCCACCAGGCGTTCGTAGGTGGTGAAGCGGTAGCCGCAGTCCAAGCACTCGCGGCGCCGCCTGATGGAGGTGCCGTCTTCCGAGGGGCGCGAATCGACCACCTTCGACTCGAGGTGACTGCAAGCGGGACAGCGCATGGCACTCCTTCGTTTCGCCTTTGAAACGAAGGTATCATACCACAAAAGGCACCGCCCACAGAACGCAGCAACTGTGGGCGGTGAAACGGCCGCCGAGGGCAGCGGAAAAGGCAGCGGGGCGTACTGGATCCTACGGCTCTACCTAGACGGGCGGTGCTGCAGGACCGCCATGCACGGCGATGGTGCGAGCAGGGCGACTCAGGACGTGCAGTCGGGCCGCTAAATTCCCAGAAACAGCGCAGCGAACGCCAAGGCCGAGAACGCACACCCGACCATGACTGCCTGCCAGCGCGACATGCGGCCGAACGGAACGCCCTGTGCGCTGCCGTGGCGCACGTTGGACACGAACTCGGTCTGCATGAGGCGGCCCGTGGCGTGGCGGACGCCTTTGGCCGCATGCGCCGCCGGGGATTGCGACGGGGACTGCAGCGCCTCGCATCTTCCGTGCTTCGCATGCAGGGGACGCTCCGGGCGTGACGGATGCGCGGCGCCAAAGGCGCCGTCTTGCCCATCCCTGCTCCCCTGGCCGGGAAATGCGATAATGATGCCTTGCCGAACAGGCATTTCCTCGTAACGCGGGCTGAGGGCCGCCGAGCCTTGCGTGGGGTAATGCGTCTCGAAATTCTTCATCTTTTTACCTCCCAGCCCTTGCGTAGAACCTTTGTTCGCATATATAATAAGGCGAACAAAGGTTCATGTCAACAAGAATTTCAAACATTTGTTCCCTGAAACAAATGTTTGAATGCGGGAAAGGGAGCAACCATGGCCGACAAGGTGACGAAGCGCCAGCAGGCGGTGCTCGACTGCATCGAGGAATGCATCCGCGAAAAGGGCTATGGCCCCACGGTCCGCGAAGTGTGCCAGAGCCTGGGCCTGTCCTCCCCCTCCACGGTGCACGTGCATTTGAAGGCGCTCGAAAACAAGGGCCTCATCAAGCGCGACCCCCTCAAGTCGCGCTCCATTGCCCTCACGTACCCGCTCGACGACGCCATGCCCGAATCGAACGTCGTCCAACCGAGTTTCAGCAAGCTGGTGAACGTGCCCCTCGTGGGCAACGTGGCGGCCGGTTCGCCCATTCTCGCGGAAGAGAACATCACCGACACCATCACGCTGCCCACCGACATCGTGGGAGACGCGCCGTCGTTTCTCCTGTCGGTGCGTGGCGAATCCATGATCGAGGCAGGCATCAACGACGGCGACTACGTGGTGGTGAAGGAGCAGCCCGTCGCAAACAACGGCGACATCGTGGTGGCCATCATAGACGACGGGGCGACGGTGAAGCGCTTCTACAAGGAGGCCGACCACATTCGCCTGCAGCCCGAGAACTCGTCCATGGACCCCATTATCACCCGCGACTGCTCCATTGCCGGCAAAGTGGTGGCCGTCTTCCGCCGCCTGTAGCCTTTCGGGCGCGCAACCGCCGCTGCAAAGCGGAAACTACACCACGAAATCCCCGAACAGGGCCGCATACGCCGGTCCGGCGAGCATCGTGATGCGCGTCCCGTCTTCCTCGTGCGACTCCTCGAGGATGCGGCACCGCTCGTGCGCAAGCGACACCAGATCGCCCCGGCGGTAGGGAACGAGCACCTCGAGGCGCTCGTCGCGCTCCGAAGCCGCCTGGGCGATGCGCTCGACAAGGCCGTCCATTCCCTGCCCCGTTGCCGCGGAAACCACCTGTGCGTTTGGAAAACGGACCGAAAGGGCGCGCGCCTCGTCTTCGTCCAGAAGGTCGGCCTTGTTGAACACCTCGACGCGCGGCGTTTCGTGTGCGCCTATTTGCTCGAGGACATCCTCGACGGCCGTGCGCTGCGCCTCGCGCTCCGCAGACGACGCGTCGATGACGTGCAGGATCAGATCGGCCCCGGTGACCTCGTCCAAAGTGGACTTGAACGCCTCCACCAAGGTGGTCGGCAGCTTCTGGATGAACCCCACGGTGTCGGTGAGGGTTATCTCGCGCCCTTCCGGCAGCTCGAACTTACGCGTGGTGGAATCCAGCGTGGCGAACAGCTTGTCGTATGCCAGCACGTCCGCCTGCGTCAGGCGGTTGAGCAGGCTCGACTTGCCGGCATTCGTGTAGCCGGCCAGGGCAACCTTGAACATGCCGCTGGCATAGCGCCCCTCGCGTTGCACGGCGCGCACTTCGGCAAGATGCGCCAACTCGCGCTTGATGGTGGTGATGCGCTTGCGCACCATGCGGCGGTCCACTTCCAGCTGGCTTTCGCCTTCGCCGAAGCGCGAGCCGACGCCGCCGCCCATGCGGTTGGACGCCAGATGCGCCCACATGCCGCGCAGGCGCGGCAGCAGGTACTGGTTCTGGGCCAGCCGCACTTGCAGGCGGCCTTCCTTGCTGGTGGCGTGCAATGCGAAGATGTCCAGGATGAGTGCCGTGCGGTCGATGACCTTCACGTCGCGCCCGACGGCCTTCTCGAGGTTCGACTGCTGCGAGGGAGTGAGCTCGTCGTCGAACACCACCAGGTCGGCCGCGTGCGCGCGGACGAGTTCGGCCACTTCCTCGGCCTTGCCCGATCCGACGAAGGTGCGGGGGTTGGGCGCATCGAGCCGCTGCGTCGTCGTGGCCACCACGTCGGCGCCGGCGGTGTCCACCAGGCGCTCCAGCTCGGCAAGCGAGGAGGCGAGCGGCCATGCGAGGCCAGGGCGCTCCACTCCCACGAGCACCGCGCGCTCGCGGCGCTCTTCTTCCCGCGACAGGGCGCCGCGCGTTGTGACGGATTCGAATTCGGACATGCGTAATCCTTTCTCGGCAGTGTTGCTTGCAATGGAAATGAGAAACGATTACTAGGTATTACATGAACGCTCCTGTCCGATCCGCCGTCGAAGGCGCGCCGTCTCTGCGCGCTTCGCCATCATATCACATGTTGCAAGGCCGGGGCGCCGGGGCCGCTCAGGGCCTGCGGGCCGCATCCCCGGCCGCGAGCAGGGCGCAGGCCTCGTCGGCAAGGCTCTGCGCGTCCCTGCCGTCCGCCTGCAGCCACGCGATGCGCGCGTCCTTGCGGAACCACGTGCGCTGCCGCTTGGCGTAGCGGCGCGTGGCCTGCTTTATGGCCGCACGCGCCTCGTCCATAGTCGCCTGCCCGTCCAAGGCGGCAACCACTTCTTTGTACCCTATGGCCTGCGGCGCCGTGATGCCGTCGCGGAAGCCCCGCTTCAGCAGCCCCTCCACTTCTTCGACCAGCCCTGCGGTGAACATCTCGTCAACGCGCGCGTCTATGCGCCGCGCGAGACGAGCGGGATCCATGGCCAGTCCGAAGAACCGGGCGGGAACGGCCTGCTCGATGGCGGCGAGGTGACGGTGCTGTTCGGCAT
This sequence comes from uncultured Eggerthellaceae bacterium, assembly GCA_904420215.1. Classification (GTDB taxonomy): domain Bacteria; phylum Actinomycetota; class Coriobacteriia; order Coriobacteriales; family Eggerthellaceae; genus CAJFUR01. Next base: position 13,265 of record CAJFUR010000061.1, on the reverse strand, counting down.
AACTCGTCCCCGCCTCCAGAAGCTCGAACGCCCGCACGACGCGCCGCACGTTGTGCGGATGCAGCTCGGCGGCGCTTTCGGGGTCGCGCCCGCGCAGCGCCTCCCAAAGCGCCTCCGCCCCGTGTTCCTCGGCGAACGCGCCCCACTGCGCCCGCACGGGGTTTTCCACTTGCTCCCCTTCGGGAAAGGCGTAGGCGTCGATGGCCGCGCGCACGTACAGGCCGGTCCCCCCTGCCAGGACGCTGCGCGCGCCGCGGGCGTCTATGGCGGAAAAGCATTGCCGCGCGTGGCGCTGGAAGAGCGCGGCGGAATACGCCTCGCCCGGATCCACCAGGTCCAGGCCGTGATGGGGAACGCGCCGGTCGGCAGGCGGGACCTTGCCCGTACCTATGTCCATGCCGCGGTACACCTGCATGGAGTCGGCGCTCACCACTTCCCCGCCCAGGCGGCAGGCAATTTCCTGTGCCAAGGCGGACTTGCCGGTGGCCGTTGGCCCCACCACGCAGACGACCGGCGCGGAGAGCGCCGACACGAAGGATGCGCCGCAGGTCCCGGCTGCGGCGTCAATTCCAGCCGCTGCTCCCGTTGAAACGCCGCTGCCGGCTGCGTCCCCGCCGCGGCCGGCAGCGCCCGAAGGGGCTTTCCGTGGATGCGCGCTCATGGGCGCCCGTCTGCCGCGCCGCCCTCAGGGCCTCCTGCAGAATCTCCCGTGCGCTCGGGCGCTGCGCCAGAAAGGCGCCCGTCCGCCGGGCCTGCTTCCAACTCCCCTCCCACCACTTCGCCGGAAAGGTACCACGTGCGCGCCTCGTCGATGCGCACGCGCACGATGCGCCCCGCAAGAGCGTCGGCGGAAAGGCCGTGCGGGGCGGGCGCGTGGACGGTCTGGTTCTTCGGGCTCTTGCCGGCGATCATCGCCCCGTCGCGCTTGGACGCGCCTTCCACCAGCACGTCCACCGTCGTGCCGACGTCGCGTTGGTTGGCGTGCAGGGCGTGGTCCTGCACCAGGGCCACCAGGCGGTCGAAGCGCTGCTGGATCACCTCGCGCGGCGTGGCGTCTTCGAGCTTCGCGGCCGGCGTGCCCTCGCGCTTGGAGTAGATGAACGTGAACACCTGGTGGTAGCCCACTTCCTCCACGAGGCGGCACGTGTCTTCGAAATCGCGCGCGTCCTCGCCGGGGAACCCCACTATCACGTCGGTGGAAAGGGCGATGCCGGGGCAGGCGTCGCGCAGTTTCTCCACCAGCCCCAGGTAGTGTTCGCGCGTGTAGCGGCGGTTCATGGCGTCGAGCACGGCGTTCGAACCCGATTGGACGGGCAGGTGCAGCGCGGGCATGAGCGAGCGGAGGGTGCCGAACTTGGCGATGACCTCGTCGGTGAGGTCCTTCGGGTGGCTGGTGGCGAAGCGCAGCCGCTCCACGCCCGTCGCGTCGAGCGCATCGAGCACGGCGGCGAAGCGGGGGCTGCCGTACAGGTCGCGCCCATAGGAGTTGACGTTCTGCCCCAGCAGCGTGATCTCGCGCACCCCGGCGTCCACGTAGCGCTCCGCTTCGGCGACGATGTCCTCGAGGGGACGCGACTTCTCGCGCCCGCGGACGTGGGGCACGATGCAGTACGAGCAGAAGTTGTCGCACCCGATGGCGATGGGCAGCCACGCCGCCCAGGCGTGCTCGCGCGCAGTGGGCAGGTCGGTGGGAAAGGAGCTCGCGGAGTCGAGCACTTCCACATGGTGCCGCCCGTCGGCGAGCGCGGCCTCGAGCAGGTGCGGCAGCGCCCCCAGGTTGTGCGTGCCGAAGACCACGTCCAAGTGCGGCAGCGCGCGGGTGAGCTTCTCGCCGTCGCGCTGGCCGATGCATCCCCCCACGGCAACGACGCGCTTCGCAAGGCGCGTGCCGGGGCGCAAGGGGACGTTCTTCAGGGAGGCCACCTGCCCGTAGAGGCGCGTGTCGGCCGCCTCGCGCACGCAGCAAGTCATGAAGACGACGAGGTCGGCGGACTCCACGTCGTCCACCGGCAAGGCGCCAAGGGCCTCGAGCATGCCGCAAATGCGCTCGGAGTCGTGCTTGTTCATCTGGCACCCGAACGTGCGGATGCAGAACGTGAGGTCGGCGAAGGGCGCGTGCATGGCGTTCCTAGCCCTGCAGGGCATCCGCCGGAACCGGCGCATCGGCCGCAACGACCCCCCGCGTGTAGCGCGGCTCAACCGTGAAGCGGATGGCGGTGCGGTACTCGCCGTCGATCACGATGTCGGCGAACGAGGGGACGCACACGATCTCGATGCCGACGGGAGAGAGGAATCCGCGGGAAATGGCGATGGCCTTGACCGCCTGGTTCACGGCGCCCGCGCCGACGGCCTGTATTTCGACGCACACGCCGTCTTTCACCATGCCGGCGATGGCGCCTGCCACCGAGGCGGGGGACGACTTGGACGATACCTTGAGGCAGCCGATTTCCGGCCGGGGTTCTGCTGTGGTTGACACGTGCGTATCCTTCGTTGGTTTCTGGTTCATTGAAGGGCCGTTTCATGCTTCGTTTCAATGGGCCGCAGCGCGTTCCTTTCGCTGCGCTTCGCGCTGATAATTATTCTATCCGTAAACCCCATGCGACGCAACCTGCGGGTTTGCCGCCGATGGCTCCCTCAGCGCAGCTTCGCGACGGGAATGGTTATGTGGATTGCGTCCTTTCCCACCCGCAGCACGGGTTCGGTGTCTTCCTCCAAATAGTAGCGCCGCGCGATGTCCGCAAAGGCCCGCCGCACCGCGCCTTTCAATTCGGCGGCGTCGCCAGCGGAAAGCTTCAGCCCCCGCGCGTCGGTCGGGGCAGCCGGGGCCTTGGCTTGCCGGCTGGCGCCCGCGCCTGCCGCGTCCCGGCCGGCAAGAGCTTCGGCCCCGATGCGTTCGGCCAGGCTGGCAAGCGGGAGGATGGCGCCATCCATGATGCGCCGCGCCGAGCGTTCCGAGATGGAAAGCCCCAGCGTTTCCGCCACCTGCGCGAACGTTGCGGCATCGGCGGCCGTGGCCAGGCGCTTGCACACGGGCACGTCTTCCCTGTGCGGGCAGAACGCGCGCTGGGCGGCGGAAAGGGTTGCAAGCCCGAAGGCGTAGAGCGTGGCCGCCACGTCGGTGGCCGAGCCGCAGTAGACGTTGCAGGAGGCGCGGTGCTCGAGCGCGAACTCGCAAGCCGTGCGCAGGACGTTGCGGGGGCCGCGCATGGAAAGGGCGCCTTCGGCGGTCTGCTCGAACGTGGGAAACGTCGATTGGTCGGTCTTCTCACCCACGCGGGAAAGGTCGGTTTCCACTGCAATGGACGTGCCCAGGCCGGGAGCCGAGGCCATCACGCGGGCGCTTTCCGCATTCGCTGCGATGGAATACAACGCCATGCCACGCCCGTGCACACCCCACTTGTCCACGTGCATGGTATCGAGCTTCGACGTGACGCGCGGCTCGAACACCTTTTCCTGCAGGGCGGCGGGGATGCCGCAGCCGTCGTCCGCCATGACGACGCGCCGGCGCTCCCCTTCGCGCGTGACGGCGACGAACACGTTGCGCGCCTGCGCGTCGCGCGCGTTGCGCAGCATTTCGATGACGATGTCTTCCGTCGCCCTGATGTCGTGCGCGGCCTGCCGGCGCTCGGCTTCCGCGCTCCTCAAACGAACGAAGCCATCCCCGAGGTCGGCTTCGACCCGGAGATGGCCTTCCCCGCACACTGATTCCACGAAGGTGGTCAGCGCTTGCCCGTCCATGGCTATTTCGCTATGCCGATCGCGCGGCTTTCGCGTATGACCACGACCTTCACTTGGCCGGGATACTGCATTTCGTTCTCTATGCGGTGCGCGATGTCGTGCGCGAGGACCGTCGTGGCGGCCTCGTCCACCACTTCGGGCTCCACCATGACGCGCACCTCGCGGCCTGCCTGGATGGCATAGGTGCGTTCGACGCCCTTGTAGGAATTCGCGATCTCCTCGAGCTTCTCCAGGCGCTTGATGTAGGCGTCGAGGGTTTCCTTGCGGGCGCCGGGACGCGCCGCCGAAACCGCATCGGCCGCCTGCACCAGCACGTCGAGCACGCTGTTGGGCTCCACGTCGTTGTGGTGCGCCTCGATGGCGTGCACGATCTCGGGGCGCTCGCCGAAACGGCGCGCCAGATCGGCACCGATGACCGCGTGGCTGCCCTCCACCTCGTGGTCCACGGCCTTGCCCAGGTCGTGCAGCAGCCCCGCGCGCTTGGCGGGAACGGGGTCGAGGCCCAGCTCCGAAGCCATGACGCCGGAAAGGTAGGCCACCTCGAGCGAGTGGTTCAGCACGTTTTGCCCGTAGGAAGTGCGGTAGCGCAGCCGTCCGAGCGTGCGCACCACTTCGGGGTGCAGGTCGTGGATGCCGGTGTCGAACGCCGCCTGTTCGCCCGCCTCTTGGACGCGCTGGTTGACGAAGGACTCCGCCTTGCCGAACATCTCCTCGATGCGGGCCGGGTGGATGCGTCCGTCCGCGATCAGGTTCTCCATGGTCACGCGCCCGATTTCGCGGCGCACCGGGTCGAAGCAGGAGATGGTCACGCACTCCGGCGTGTCGTCGATGATGAGGTTCGTGCCGGTCAGCTGCTCGAACGAGCGGATGTTGCGCCCCTCGCGGCCAATGATGCGCCCCTTCAGGTCGTCCGAAGGGATGTGGATGGTGGACACCGTGTTCTCGGCGGAATGGTCCGCGGCGACGCGCTGGATGGCCAGGCTCAGGATCATGCGCGACTTCTTGTCGGCTTCGGCCTTCGCACGTGCCTCGGCGTCGCGGATGATGGCCGCCGATTCGTGGGTGACCTCGTCTTTCAGGCTGTCGAGCAGCTCCGCCTTCGCCTCTTCGGGCGTCATGCCGGCAACCTGCTCCAGCCGGCGGCTCATTTCCCGTTCGGCGGCGTCCAGATCACGCTCGCGCCGCTCTATCTGCCCCTGCAGGGACGATATCTGGTGCTCGCGCGCATCGAGCGACTCGACGCGCCGGTCGAGCGACTCCTCGCGCTGCGACACGCGGTTTTCCGCCGCACGCACTTCGCGCAGGCGCTCCTTGCTTTCGGCTTCGGCCTCCTGCTTGTACTTCAGCGCCTCGTCCTTGGCTTCTACGAGCGCCTCGCGGCGCAGCGTCTCGGCTTGTTTCCTTGCGTCGGCAACCACGCTTTCGGCTTCCTGCGCGGCCTGCTTGGCACGCGCATTGACCAGAAACCGGGTGATGACAAAGCCGAGAGCGACGCCGACGACTGCTCCGATGACGAGCCATAATGCCTCGGGCATACGCTCCCCCCTTCCGTGTTCTTCGTTCCGTTTCGTTCGCCCGTGTGTTCGAAAAGCAGGTCCCTGGCATGAAAAATGCCGGTCGGGATCGGGCATGAGCAGAATACGCACGTGGAAAGCAGCGTATGCGGTTGTTTATGGAAAGCACCCGCCGGTTCGTCAGGCGCGCATCACTCAAGCTTCACCATATGATAAGGCTTTCGGCACCTTTGTAAAAGCCTAGACAAGAAATAATCGGAAATCACCGGTCAACGCCGCTTTCCGGCATGCGGGCGTGCGCACCCGGCGATGGTGTTGCTTCCCCCATTGTCATCCTGAGCGAGCGGAGCGAGTCGAAGGATCTTTGGCGTCCCGAGATCCTTCGACTCGCTCCGCTCGGGATGATAATGGGGCGGAGGGCGCACCCGCGCTCGGTGCGCGCGGGTGCGGCGGGGAGAGGTGCCAGCACTGGCGGAAGGCGCAACCCGCCCCCCCCGGGCGCGGCGCGGCGGAAACCCCTAGCGGCTCCCGGCCTCCTGTTGCTCGCACCACAGGCGCGCCGCCGAGGCGGCCACCGAGGAGCCGTAGCCTTTCTGCACGAGCCGCCGGTAGGCCGCCTGGCGCAGGTTCTTGGCATGCGGGGGGCGGCGCTCGAGCAACTCGAGCGCGCGCTCGATCTCGTCCTGCCCGTCGCCGGCGCCCGACGCTCCCGCCGCTTCGCCGACGAGCCGGGCCGCCTCTTCGGCGTCGATGCCGACGGCGGCGAGCTCGGCCTCTATGCCCCTTCGGCCGCGTCCCTGTGCCAGGCGGCTGCGCACCAGGACGTCGGCGTAGCGCCTGTCGTCCACCAGCCCGCATGCCACCGCGCGCTCGACCGCCGCGCATGCGGCGCCTTCCGGGAAGCCCTCGCGCACGAGGCGGGAGCGCAGGGCGGAACTCGACTGCTCGCGCATGCATGCCAGCCGCTCGATCTTGCGGAAGGCGTCCTCCGCCGCGTCGGCGCCCGCATCCGCCCCGGGCTGCCCCGCGCCGCCCGCCCGCCCCCTCGCCTCGATGGCTTCCATCTGCTCCCGCAGGCGCGCCCTCACTTCGGCCGAGGGATCGCGCCCCTGCCCGTGCATGCGCGCGGCCTACTTCTTCTTGCCGGGTTTAGCCACCGGCGAGAACGCGTCGGACTCCTCGGCGCTGCGCGTGACGATGGGGATGTCGTAGGCTTCGCGCACCTTCGCCTCCAGCTCGGCACGCAAGTCGGGGTTCTCCTTGAGCGTCTGCTTCGCCGCCTCGCGCCCCTGCCCCAGGCGCTCCTCGCCGTAGGTGTACCATGCGCCGCTCTTCTTGGCCACGCCGGCCTCCACCGCCATGTCGATGATGCAGCCTTCGCGCGATATGCCCTCGCCGTACATGAGGTCGAACTCCGCCTGGCGGAACGGCGGCGCCACCTTGTTCTTCACCACTTTGGCGCGCACGCGGTTGCCCACGATCTCGCCGTCCTTCTTGATGGAATCGACGCGGCGGATGTCGATGCGCACGCTCGAGAAGAACTTGAGGGCGCGGCCGCCGGTGGTGGTTTCGGGGTTTCCGAACATGACGCCTATCTTCTCGCGCAGCTGGTTGATGAAGATGCACGTGGTGTTCGACTTGGAAAGGGACCCAGCCAGCTTGCGCAGGGCCTGCGACATCAGCCTTGCCTGCAGGCCCACCGTAGTGTCGCCTATCTCGCCTTCTATTTCGGCGCGGGGCACGAGGGCGGCCACCGAGTCGATGACGATGCAGTCGATGGCGCCCGAGCGCACCAGCATGTCGCAGATCTCGAGCGCCTGCTCGCCGGTGTCCGGCTGGGAGATGAGGACCTCGTCGATGTCCACCCCCAGGCGCGCGGCGTACACCGGGTCGAGCGCGTGCTCGGCGTCGATGAAGGCGACGATGCCGCCCATGCCCTGCGCTTCGGCCAGGATCTGGAGCGCGAGCGTCGTCTTGCCGCTCGATTCCGGCCCGTACACCTCCACGATGCGTCCCCGCGGCACGCCGCCGATGCCGAGCGCCGCGTCGAGCGGCAGCGCGCCGGTGGGAATGACGCCGATGTTGAGGTCCTGTCCGCCCTCGCCGAACTTCATGATGGAACCCTTGCCGAACTTCGACTCTATCTGGTCGGTGGTCAGCTTGAGCATCTTCGTCTTCTCTTCGTTCATTCCTTCTCCTTCGCGGCGTGCGCGGGGCACGCGGAACTGCATTGCCTGCACCTATTATACGAACATATGTTTGTTCGTCAAGGGGTTGACCGAACTCCCCTTTTCCCCGCGCCACCAGTATAGCGGCGCAATGCGGCGGGGCGCTTGCGCATTCCCGGCGCGTCGTCCGTTTTCCGCCGGTGCATTGTCGGCGCGTTTTCGGCGCACAGGGGGCTTCTCCCCCGCCTTCCGTCGGCGTGAAGCCGGCGCCTTTTCGGCCCGTGGGTGGCCCGCAGCCCGCGAAACGTCCGCTTCCCCGTCGCAACGGGCCGGCGCCTTCCCGGCGTGCGGCCGGATCCGCGCCCGCCGGCGCACGGCTTCCCGTCGCCGCTTCGTCGCCGCCGGGCCGCCAGCCGCGCTGCACGCCGGCGGCACCGCGGCACGGCGGCGCCCGCGTCGCGCCAGCCGGCATGCGGCGCGGCGGGGTTCACCCGCCCTGCACGTCGCCGCCCCCGCCGAGGGCGGCTTCGAGGGCGGAGAGCGCCCACAGCACGGTCTGGGCGCGCACCTCGTCGCGGCTGCCCGCGAAGCGGCGGCGTTCCGCATGCGACCCGTGCGCGCCGGCCAGGCCCAGCCACACGGTCCCCACGGGCTTTCCCGGCTCGGCGCCGCCCGGGCCCGCAATGCCCGTCACCGCCACGGCCACGTCCGCGCCAAGACGCTCCCGCGCGCCTTGCGCCATCTGGCAGGCCACATCGGCGTCCACGGCCCCCCGGCTTTCCAGCAGCCCGGCGTCCACGCCGAGCGCGTCGCGCTTCACGTCGCATGCATAGCTCACCACGCCGCCGCGCACGCAGGCGGACGACCCCGGCACCGAGGTGAGCGCGGCCGCCACGAGGCCGCCGGTCAGGCTTTCGGCGGTGCCCACCGAAACGCCCGCCTCCCGCGCGAGCGAGACCACGCGCGCGGCCGCCTGCCGGCACGTTTCCTGCGTCGCCTCTCCGCCTGCCTCCTGCACGCCTGCCGCGCCGCCTGCGCCCTCGCTTCCCCGGCGCTCCCGGCCGCCCGCGGCGCTTGCGGAAACCCCGCCTGCGCCGTTTTCCTCCGCCACGCCCCGCCCGCCGCCGCGGGCGGCCGGCTGGAACCCCAGAAGCCCGCGCGCCTTGGAGAAGTAGTCGAGCATGGACACGATGGTGAGCACGAGCGCCACAATCATGACCGCCCACGACACCAGGTACAAAGGACTGCGCACCACGCCCGAGAAGTCGGTGATGACCACGCCGTCCTTCACGATGAACAGCACGATGGCCACCATCTGCGCGACGGTCTTGGCCTTGCCGTACCAGCTTGCGGCAATGACCACGCCCTGGCTTGCGGCCACCATGCGGATGCCGGAGACGATGAACTCGCGCGCGAGGATGACGATCACCACCCACGAAGGCAGCACGGAAAGCTCCACCAGGGCCAGCAGCGCCGCCGCCACCAGTATCTTGTCGGCCAGCGGGTCCATGAACTTGCCGAAGGTCGTCACCTCGCCCCGGCTGCGCGCCAAGTAGCCGTCCAGGCCGTCCGTGGCCGCCAAAAGGACGAAGATGCCCGCCGCGATCCACGGCTTCCACGCCTCGGCGTCGCTCCATGCGGGGATCCACGTGGGCCACGGGGTGATGATGGCCGCCACGAACACCGGCACGCAGCAGATGCGCACGAGCGTGACCACGTTCGCCGGCGTCCACAGCCTCTCCTTCGGCGCCCCCGCGCGCGCGTCCGTCCCGCTCATGCCCGTTCGCCCTCCATCTCGTAGAGCAGCGTATCCACGATGCGCACGCGCACCACCTGTCCCACCTCGCCCGCGTCCAGATACACCACGCCGTCCACCTCGGGCGCCTGGCACATGGCGCGCCCGAACAGCTGCCCGTCCTCTTCGTGCCCTTCCACTAGCACGTCCATTTCCCGGCCCACGCGCGCGGCGATGCGCGGCAGGCACGCGGCGTCGGCCACGTCGCGCAAACGCTGCGCGCGCTCGGCCTTCTCGTCCTCGTCCAGCTGACCGGGAAGGCCGAAGGCGCGCGTGCCCTCCTCGCGCGAGTAGGCGAACACGCCCACGTAGTCGAAGGGCGCGTCCTCCACGAAGTCGCACAGGCTCTGGAACTGCTCTTCCGTCTCGCCGGGGAATCCCGCGATGAGCGTCGTGCGCAGCACCGCGCCCGGCACGCGCTCCCTGATGCGGCGCGCCAGGTCCTCGAATTCGGCGCGCGACCCGCGGCGGTTCATGGCGGAAAGCAGTTCCGGGTCCACGTGCTGCAGCGGGACGTCGAAGTAGGGGCACACGTTGGCATGGGCCGCCACCGCGTCCAGCAGCGCGTCGTCCACGCCCTCGGGCTGCACGTACATGACGCGGAACCACGTGCGCGGGTGCCGCTCGGCCAGCGCGGACAGGAGCGCCGCCAGACTCGACGGCGCGTCGAAGTCGGTGCCCCAGCGCCCCGTGTCCTGCGCCACGAGCACGATCTCGCGCACGCCGCGCGCCACGTGCGCGTCCACTTCCGCGCACACGTCGGCGAGGGGGAAACTGCGGTAGCGCCCGCGGATGAGGGGGATGGTGCAGTAGGAGCAGAAGCGGTCGCAGCCGTCGGATATCTTCACGTAGGCGGAAACCGCCCCCCGTGCGCCCGCCGCATCGGCTTCGGCGGGGAAGCCCCCGTCAGGCTGCACGCCCGCGCCGCCTTCCGCGGCCCCGTCGCCCGCCGCTGTAGGCGCGTTTCCGTCGCCTGCACCCGCACGCCCGCCGCCGACTGCGCCGGGCGTGCCCGGCGCGCTTTCCGGCAGCTGGGCGAACATGCCTTCCAGCACCTGCACGATGTCGTCCTCGCGGGCACACGGCACGAAGGCGCGCGCCTCGGAAAGCTCGTCTTCCAGCGCCTCGCCGTAGCGCGCCGGCATGCAGCCCGCCACCACCAGGGCGGCGCTGCCGTCCTCCATGCGGGGAAGCCCCGCCACGTCGAAGACGGCCTCGATGCTCTCCTCGGTGGCCGCCTGGATGAACGAGCAGGTGTTCACCACCACCGCGTCGGCGAGCGCGGGGTCGTCCACCACCGCATGCCCCGCCGCCTCCACGCGTTCGCGCATGTGCGCCGTGTCCACCTCGTTCTTGGCGCATCCCAAGGTGACGAACGCCACCGAGCGCGCGCGGGGCGCGCCCTCCCGCCGCTGCGCGCGCTCGGCCATGCCGTCGGGGGAATCCATGAAGCCCATAAAGCCGGCATCCCGTCTCAGCGGTAGTTCACGTACTGCAGCGGCTGGCCGTAGTCCTGCCCGCGCAGAAACGCGATCACTTCCTGCAGCGTGTCGCGCGACGCCGAGCTCACGCGCAGCTTGTCGCCTTCTATCTGCACCTTCACCTTGAGCTTCGTGGCCTTGATGTCCTTGTTGATGCGCCCGGCGGTGTCTTTGTCTATGCCACTCACGATGCTCGCCTGCTGGCGCACGCTCTGCCCGGCGGCAGGTTGCGCGTCGCCCCACTTCACGGCGGCCAAGTCGATGCCGCGCCTCACCAACTTGCTGCCCACCACGTCGATGACCTGCCTGGCCACGAAATCGGAGGGCGCCGACACCGTGATGGTCTGCCCCGCCTTGTCGAGCGCCACCTCGGCCCCGGAGTCCTTCAGGTCGTAGCGCTGCGCGATCTCCTTCTTCGCCTGCTGGAAGGCGTTGTCCACTTCCTGCATGTCAACGGTCGAGACGACGTCGAAACTCGATTCCTTCGCCATGGGGCGTCCTTTCTTGCCGGGGCATGCGCGCCGCGCGGCGCGCGCGATTTCACAACCGTTTAGGATACCCCATCCGGCCGCGTCGCAGAAGCACGGGCCCGAAGAACGCGGGAAAAGGACGGAATGCGGCCCCGCGCAGCCGCCGGGCGCCAGACGCGCGGCGGCCCGGCGCGCCCCAACGAAAGAGGGGCGGGAAGGCCCGCAAGGCCCGCCCGCCCCTCGCCCATAACGCGGCGGTTGCGCCCCCGCGCGCCCCTAGGCGGCCGCCGCCGGCGCCGCCGTGTCCACGGGCTCCGTTTCCGCGGGCAGGTTCGCCGCCTTCCACTGCTCGAGGTAGGCCGCGAAGTCCACGGTGTAGGTGTACACCCCGCCGCCGGCGTCGGTCAGCTGGTCGGCGGTCACTTGCTCGCCCGCGAGCATGAGCGTCACGTTCTCGGGGTTGCTCGTCACGAACCGCAGGGTGGTCGTGACGTCGTAGCTCTTTTCCGCGGGCCCCGCCACGTCTTCGGCCAGGCTCGGCCCGCCGTCGCCCTCGTACACCTCGATGTAGGCCGTGCTTCCCGCCGGCACGGAGAACGAGAACACCACCTTGTCGGGGGCCACGGGAGTGGGCGCCTGCGTGGCGCCGTCGTCCCCTCCCGTGGCGTCGTCAACGGGGTTCGACGTGTCGGTGAGGCCGGTGATGGGCACGCTGGGAACGTCCTGCTCCGCCTCGCCTCTGTTGCCGAACACCAGCACCAGCACCACGACGAGCACCACCAGCACCACGCCGGCGGCTATGACGAAAGGCAGCTTGGAGCGCATCTGCCCCGGAGCCTTCGGGCCCGCGTAGAAGTTGGTGTACTGCGTTCCCGGCACGGCGGCGTGGCGTGAGGGGTGCATGCGGTCCTGCGCGTAGGTGCGCCCGCCCGCGTCGGTGCGGTCTTCATAGAGGACGCGTCCGAACGCGTTTTGGCGGGCAGGCTCTCCGGGGCGCCTGCCCTGTCCGTCCCGCCCCCGCTCGCCCCGCGTCTCCCGCGCGTCTTCCCGCCCGCGCTGCGAACGGCGGCGGGAGGCGCCCATGTCGAAGCCGGAAGGCTGCGCCTCGTTGCGCGCCCGCCCCACCTGGTAGGCATAGGCGCCGTCCAGGTACATGCGGGTCATTTCGGTGGGGTTCAGCCCCACCAGCCGCGCGTAGGCGTTCACCATGTTGCGCGTGTAGCCGCGCGGGGGCATGCGCGCGAAGTCGCCCTCTTCTATGGCGCGCAGGATGTCGGGGCGTATGCGCAGGCGCCGCGCCGCCGTCGCGAGGTCGAGGCCATGCCGTTCGCGCGCCTCGCGCAGTATCTCTCCGAAAGTCGTCTGTGCCACGTCGTCACTCCTCCATGCGGGACGCGCCCTCCGCCGCATCGTTCGCCTCGAACGCCTTCAGCGTCTCCAGCTCCATGGCGTCCACCAGCACCTCGCGCGGCTTGCTGCCGTTCGGGGCCCCGACGACGCCCTTTTCCTCCAGCATGTCCATTATACGTCCTGCGCGCGAATAGCCCACCTTGAGCCTGCGCTGGATGTTCGAGGTCGAGCCCAGCCCGCTGGAGACCACGATCTCGGCCGCTTCCCACAGAAGCGGGTCGTCGGAGGTGGACCCGCCGCCCGACCCGTCGGGCGAGGACGCGCCCAGCGTGATGAGGTTCGTCTGCAGTATCTCCGAATGGTACTCCGGCTCGCCTTGTTCCTTCCACCTCGCCACCACGGCGTTGATCTCGTCTTCGGACACGTAGCAGCCCTGGATGCGCTGCGGCTTGGCGTACTCGGGCTTGCTGAACAAAAGGTCGCCCAAACCGATGAGCCGCTCGGCGCCCGGGGTGTCCAGCACCACGCGGCTGTCGATGCCCGAGGCCACGTTGAACGCGATGCGGTTGGTGATGTTGGCCTTGATGAGGCCTGTCACCACGTTCGTGGAGGGGCGCTGCGTGGCCACGATGAGGTGGATGCCGGCCGCGCGCGCCAGCTGCGCGATGCGGCTGATGGAGAACTCCACCTCCTTGCCCACGTTCATCATGAGGTCGGCCAGCTCGTCGATGATGATGACGATGTAGGGC
>CAJFUR010000060.1 GCA_904420215.1 uncultured Eggerthellaceae bacterium | reverse complement strand
GTGCACGAGATGTCCTGCCCCGAGGCGTCGTGCGCCAGCGTGGAGTGCCACGCGTGGGACTCGCTCGTGGGCCGCTACCGCCAGGCCTCGGACGCCAGCCTCAACGTCTGGATCCTCATGCCGGTGGCGCTGGTGGTGGGGCTGGTGCTTTTGGTGAAGGCGCTCTCGAAGGAGGTGGGGTAGCCCATGGACAGGAAGAACCTCGCCATCGACGCGGTGGCGCTGGCCGTTTGCCTCGTGGCGCTGAACCCCGCGCTCACCGGCATCGGATTGCACGAGTGGATCGGCCTCGGCCTTTTCGCGGTGTTCGTCGTCCACGTCGCCCTGCATGTCGACTGGGTTGCCGACGCCTTCCGCACGGCGCGCGCGAATCCCAGCATCGTGCGCACGGGCAACTTGGTGCTCGACGTGCTTGTCCTCGCGGCCTTCGTGGCATGCACGGCGTCGGGGCTCATGGTGTCCGGCGACGTGCTGCGCGCCTTCGGTTGGTATGCGCAGGGCTACTATTTCTGGGACCCGCTGCATGCGGCGTCGGCCAAGGTGCTGCTCGCGCTGCTGCTCGTCCACGTGGTGGTGCACTGGCGGTGGGTCGCCCAGGCGCTTCGCCGCAACGCCGGCCCAAGGAAGCGCGGCGGGTCTTCGGACGGCCCCGGAGAAAGCACCGCAAAATAGCCTGCGTCATTTATCGTTCCTTTCGTCCGAACGAGTGCATTTTGTTACAGGTTCGTTTATTCGAATTTCCTATTTTTGTTACAATTACAGAAAAGCGAATCGTTCAATTTCGTACACAAAGGAATCGCTGCATGCTGCGAAGAAAAATCGAGGGACAGTTTCTGGCGTGGAAAGGGGAATCGCGCAAGGCGCTGCTGGTGACGGGTGCCCGGCAGATCGGCAAAAGCTACAGCATCCGGGCGTTCGGCAAGGCCCACTACCGTTCCTACGTCGAGTTCAACCTATTGGAAAACGGGCGTGCGAAAAAGGTCTTCTCCGAGGCGACCGACGTCGCCGACCTGATCAACCGCATCGTCCTTTTGTCCGACGTGCCGCTTGTCGATCATGACGCCCTTGTCTTCATCGACGAGATCCAAGAACTCCCCGACATCATGACCATGGCGAAGTTCCTCGTCGAAGACGGGCGGTTCTCCTATGCGTTTTCGGGCTCCATGCTGGGAACGGAGTTCAAGGGGGTCCGGTCCTACCCGGTGGGCTACGTGCGCGAGGCAACCATGCGCCCGCTGGATTTCGAGGAATACTGCTGGGCGCTCAACGTGCCGGAGGCGGTCCTCGACGACGTTCGCGCGGCTTTCGTGGAACGCGTGCCGGTGGAACGCTACGTTCACGAATCCCTCCTGCGGAACTTCCGCACGTATCTTGTGGTGGGCGGCATGCCGGAAGTGGTCCAGAGGTATCTCGACGACGGCTACGCCCTTGCCAGCACGCGCTCGCTTCAAAGCGAGCTTGTGGCCCAGTACCGCCACGACATAGAGAAGTATGCCGGCGCGGCCGCCTTGCGCGTGCGGGACGTGTTCGACCGCATTCCGCTTCAGCTCGAGGAACCCAACAGCCGCTTCGTCGTCAGCTCGCTTGGGGCCGATGCGCGCTACGGGCGCTATGCGAAAGACTTCCTGTGGCTCGTCAATGCCGGGGTCGCCTTGAAGGTCGAACGGGTCAGCGAGGCGAAATCCCCCTTGAAGCGCACGGAGCTGCCCTCGAAGTTCAAGCTGTACCACTCCGACACGGGCATGCTGCTCTCGCGCTACCCGCAAAGCACCGCGCGCGCGGCTTACTTGGACGAGCGGGCGCCGAACTTGGGGGGCGTGTACGAAAACGCCGTCGCCCAGGAGCTGGTTGCCCAGGGCATCGTTTCCTACTATTTTCTGGACGGAGCGCGCAACGAGGTCGATTTCCTCATCGAGGGGAAGTGCGGGAGGGTCGTTCCCATCGAGGTGAAGTCGGGGCGCAAGTTCAGGAACCACGCGGCCATCGACGGCGTGCTTGCCAACAGGGCCTCGCGTGCGTGCGAGGGGGTCGTCCTGTGTCGCAGCAACGTGGAGGTGGAAGGGAAGGTAACCTACGCGCCCTTCTACATGTGCTTCTGTCTGTCGGAACTCGTCGAGGCGGGCGAGCCCGACTTCGCAGTGCGGCCTGCTGTTTGGTGACGGCCCCGGCGCAGGCGCTGCGAAATAGCCCGCGCTTTCGCCGCGCGTCCGGCGCGCGCTTCCGCCGTGCGCCCGGCCACCCGTCGCGCGTCCGGCCTGCGCGGCGCCCCCGTGTCGGTTCTTCGTGAACCTGAAACCTCCCCGTTGGCATACCGCCCCCATATGTGAGATAATCCCCACTTGGCGTGCTTGCAGGCAAGGCCGCGCCATGGCCTTGGCCTCGTTGACCCTTGGGGATGGCGCGAGCCGCTGCACGGCATGTGCGAGAATGAAACGATGGAGGATGGCTACGTGGAGACAAAAGTAGAGGCACTGCAGGATAACCGCGTCAAGGTGACCGTTACGGTAGATGCCAAGGAGATCGACGACCGCATCAAGAAGACCTACAAGGACTTCGCCTACAAGTACAACTTCCCCGGATTCCGCCGCGGCAAGGCGCCGCGCCCGGTCATCGACAACGCGCTGGGTGCCGAGGCGGTGCGCGCCACGGTGACCGATGCGGTGGTGAACGAAACCTATCCCCTCGTTGTGGACGAGAACGACCTGTACCCCACGGGCAAGCCGGAGTTCGAAGACGGCGGCCTGGTGGAGTCGGGCAAGCCCTACGCCTTCGAGTTCACGCTGGCCGTGAAGCCCGAGCTGGAGCTGTCCAGCTACGACGCCGTGGAAGTGGAGCTTCCCGCCGAGGGCGCGAGCGACGCCGAGATAGACGAGCAGGTGGAAAGCCTGCGCGAGCACTACTACACCTTCAAGGACGCCAGCGCCGCCACCAAGATCAAGGAAGGGGGCTTTGCCGAGCTTGCCATGAAGGCCGCCGACGACGCCGGCGAGGCCATCGAGGGCCTTTCGAGCGAGTCGCGCATCTACGGCCTCGGCTCGGGCCTGTTCCCCGAGGCGTTCGACCAGGAGCTCGTGGGCATGAAGAAGGGCCAGGGGAAGTCGTTCTCCATCGACGTGCCCGCCGGTTCCTCCACGCTGATGGCGCAGGTGGCCGGCAAGACCGAGAAAGTGGCCTTCGAGGTCGAGGTCAAGGTCGTCAAGACCAAGGAGCTGCCCGAGGTCACCGACGAGTGGGCCAAGGAGACGCTCGGCTTCGAGAACGTGGCCGACCTGCGCTCCCGCATCGCCGACTCCATAGCGCAGCAGAAATCCGACATCCTGCCCCGCATGAAGGAGAACGCCTGCCTGGCCGTGCTGGCCGGACGCTTGGAGGGCGAGGTGCCCCAGGGCATGGCCGAGGACGCCGAGGCCAGCTTGCTGCAGGACTTCTTCCAGCAGCTGCAGCGCCAGAACATGACCTTCGACACCTACCTCATGCAGCAGAACCTGACCTCCGAGCAGTTCAAGGAGGACGTGAAGCAGCAGGCGCTGGACATGGCCAAGCAGGACCTGGCACTTGACGCCTGGGCGCGCCACTTCGGCCTTGCGGCCACGCCCGCCGACGTGACGGCCGAGTTCGAGAAGAGCGGGGCCGAGGACCCCAAGGCGCTCGAGGAAGACTGGCGCAAGAACGGCCAGCTCCACCTCATCCGCCAGGGCATCGCGCGCACCAACGCCATGCTCGACGTCATGGACAAGGCGAAGGTGACCGAGGTCGATCTTGCCGCCAAGGACGCCGACGCCAAGGCCGAGAAGAAGCCGGCCAAGAAGGCCGCCTCCAAGAAGGGCGCCAAGAAGGACGCGGAGGCGCCCGCGGACGCGGCGGATGGGAAGGACGCGGACGCGCCCGCCAAGAAGGCCGCCCCGAAGAAGAAGGCCGCCAAGAAGGCCACCGACGCGCCCGGCGAGGACGCGGCGGCCGAGTAGGGCGTTTGCCCGCAGCGCGCCGCGAAGGCCGCGGACGCAGGAAGGCCACACGCCGGCAACACTGCGCGGAGCGCCTGCAGGGCGCCCGCGCAATGGCGTATCATTGGGAAGAATGGACAGGCGGCCGCCGCGTGCGGCCGCACCCTATTGAAAGCGAGGCAAGAGCATGAGCATCCAAACCGCTACCTCGGCGCTGATTCCCTACGTCATCGAGCAGTCTCCGCGCGGGGAACGCAGCTACGACATCTATTCGCGCCTGTTGAACGACCGCATCGTGTTTCTGGGCGAGCAGATTGACGACCACGTGGCCAACTCGGTGGTGGCGCAGCTGCTGCACTTGGAGAGCGCCGATCCCGAAAAGGACATCTCCCTCTACATCAATTCTCCGGGCGGCTCGGTGACGGCCGGCCTGGGCATTCTGGACACCATGAACTTCATCAAGTGCGACGTTTCCACCATCTGCATCGGCGAATGCGCCTCCATGGCGGCCGTGCTGCTTTCCGCCGGCACGCCGGGCAAGCGCTTCTGCCTGCCGAACTCCATGGTGCTCATCCACCAG
>CAJFUR010000059.1 GCA_904420215.1 uncultured Eggerthellaceae bacterium | reverse complement strand
GGCGCCGACCTGGCGCAGTTCGTGCGCGACCTGGCCGAGCACATCCGCAACATGTACGTGTTGGCGTTGGCTGGCGACGACGTGGCGTTGGAAGTGGGCGAATCGGTGCGGCGCGAGCTGGCCGACGAACTGCCGCTGTTCGGCCCCGACCGGCTGGCCCGCATGCTCGGCGTGCTGGGCGACGTGTCGGCGGAGCTGAAAACGTCCACGAACCCGCGCCTGTCCTTCGAAATCGCCCTCACGCGCATGGTGCGGCCCGATTCCGATTTGACGCTGGAGTCGCTGGCGGAGCGCATCGAGGCGCTGGAGGCGGGGCACTCGGCCGTGGCGCACGTGGTGTCGGTGCCGGCGGGCGGCGCGGCGCCGCAAGGTGGTGCCGCCGCGGCGGGCACCGGCGGCGTTGCTGCAGGAGCGATGCTGGCGGGCAGCATGGTGGGCGGTGTCGGCACGGGCGAGGTTCCCGCTGCCGTGGGTGCGCCTGCGGCGGGCGGCGCGGCCTCTGCTGCTGCGGCGCATGCGGCGGCTGGGGGCGTGCCCGCGGCTTCGGTGGCTGCGGAGCCGGTGCGTGCGGCAGCGACGGAACCGGCGGCATTGGCGGCAGCGCCCGTTGCGGTGCAGCCTGCAGCGGCAATGCAGCCTTCCGCGGCAGCGCCTGCGCCTGCGTCTTCGGCGTCCCCGACGACCTTCGTGCCGGCGTCGCCCGAGCCGTCCGTTCCGTCGGGCGGCGCTTCCTCGTCCGTTGGCGCGCATGTTGCCGCTGGCGCTGCGGATGCGTCTGCCCCGTCGGCGGCAGGCGGAGTGCCCGCGCCCGTTACGGCGGGTGCGCCTTCGGCGAACCTGCTGGCAAGTTTGCAGAACCCGGCCGCCCTGCAGCGCATGTGGCAGGCGGCGCTGGCCACGCTCAAGAAGAACAAGGCCGCCTACGGCGTGCTGTTCCTCAACACGAAGGCCGTGTACCGCCCGGAGCAGTCGGGCATTGCCGTGGAGTTCCCGGCCGAGAACACCTTTGCGTTCAAGGCCGTCCAGAAGCCGGAAGTGCAGGATGCGTTGGCCGAGGCATTGCGGCAGGCGTGTGGCGAACCGCTGGCGTTCGTGCTGGTGCAGGCCGGAACGTCTGGGCAGTTCTCCCCGGTGGCCGCGCAGGCGGCAACGCAGGCCGGCGTTGTCGCGCAGGCGTCCGTTCAGGCGGCGGCGCAGCCTGCGGCGCGTCCCGATGCAGCTGCCGCAACGTCCGCCGCGCAGGCGGCCATGCAGCCGCAAGCATCGGCGTCCGTGCAACCGGCCGCGCAGCAGCAGGCCGCGCAGGCTGCTGCATCGCACGCCGCGCAACCGGCTGCCCAACCGCAGCAGCAGGCGGCGCAGTCACAGCAGCCGCAGCAGCAATCGGCGCAGGTGGCGGCATCTTCCGCGTCGCTGGCGTCCGCGCAGCCGCAGGCGCGGCAGGCGGGGGAGCCTGCATCGTCGGCTGGCGCCTACGACGACGTGCCGCCCTACGACGACTACGACATGCCTCCCTACGACGACGAACCGTATGGCTACGAAGACTATGCTCCCGCCCCTGCGGACGCCGTCGATGCAACCACGTCTGTGACGCCGTTTTCTGCCTCGGCCAACGCGCAGGCCGCGTCCGGGCAGGCGCAAGGGGTTGGCGCGCAGCCGCAGGTTGAAGGCACGACGGCGAATGCCCGGATGCAAGGCGCAGACGCGGCGTCGCGGGGCGCGCAGCCGCAGGCCGCAGGCGCATCCGCCGGCGTGCAGCCGCAGGGTGCGCAAGCGGCGGCTGGCACGCATCCGCAGGGCGCCCCCGCCGCGGCCTCCGCGCCCGTATCCGGCGGCGCCTTTTCCGCAGCTGGCGCGCCCGGTTCCGCCGGTGCGGAGCCTGCCGACTTGGAGGCCCTTCTCGTCACCAGTTTCGGTGACGGCGTGGTGGTCGAAGAAGTGAGAGACTGAACAACAAGACAACAAGACAGCGGGACAGAAAGATAGCAGGCGGCAGAATAGCGAGATAACGGGACAGAAAGACGGCAGGACGGCAGAACAGCGAGACAGCGGGAAAGAGACAGCAAGACAACAGGACAGCTGGACAACGCGACAACAAGACAAGGAGCGAGACGCCATGGACATGAAGAAGATGATGAAGCAGGCCCAGCGCATGCAGGCAGAACTTGCCAAGGCCCAAGACGAGATCAAGGAATTGGAATTCGAGGCCACGGCGGGCGGCGGCATGGTGAAGGTGGTGGCCAAGGGCGACATGACCATCCAAAGCATTGCCATCGACCCGGAGGCGGTGGACCCGGAGGACGTGGACATGTTGCAGGACATGGTGCTCGCGGCGGTGAACGAGGCGCTGCGCGGCGTGTCCGACCTGAGCGCCCAGCGCCTCAACGCCGCGACGGGCGGCATGAACATCCCGGGCCTCATGTAACCGCCGCTCAAATTCCACGCACACCTGCAAGAAGGAGACAGAACCGCCGTGTACGCTGCGCCAGCCATTCAGAAACTGCTCGACGAGCTCGAACGCCTGCCCGGCGTGGGTCCCAAGTCGGCGCAGCGCATCGCGTATTGGATCCTCAACGCCGACCGCGCCACGGCCCTGCGCCTATCGGAGGCCATCGCCGAGGTGAAGGAGACCGTGCGCTTCTGCTCGCGCTGCTTCAACTACGCCGAGGGCGAGCTGTGCGACATCTGCTCGTCCGCCAAGCGCGACCACGGCATCATCTGCGTGGTCAGCGAGCCGCGCGACATTCCGCCCATCGAGCGCACCGCCGTCTTCTCCGGCGTGTACCACGTGCTGGGAGGCGCGCTTTCGCCCATGGAGGGCATCGGCCCCAACGACCTGCACATTGCCGAACTGATGAAGCGGTTGGCGGCCGAGGAGGTGCAGGAAGTGGTTTTGGCCACCAACCCCAACGTGGAGGGCGAAACCACTGCCTCGTATCTGGCGCGCCTCATCAAGCCGCTCGGCATTGCCGTGACGCGCCCTGCCAGCGGCCTGCCGGTGGGGGGCGACTTGGAGTTCGCCGACGAGGTGACGCTGGGCCGCGCCATCGAGGCCCGTCGCCCGCTCTAGCCCCTAGCCGTGCGGCGGCTGCTCTCGCCGTCCAGTTGTCCATCCCGCCCGCAGCGTGCAGCGCCCTCGCCGCCCGCAGAGCGCAGCGGCTCCCTTCGCCGTTCAACTGCCCAGCCCCGCGTGCCACTCCGCACCGCGTAATCCCTGCGTGCCGCGCCGCGCCCAGCGCTTGCGCCGTGCTTTCCGGCCCGCTGGCGGTTGCTAGCCGCGTGCGGCGGCGTCCTGTTCGATGGCGTCCCTCCAAGCCTCGTCCGTGAGCATGCCCGAGCGCGCCTTGCAGGTTGCGGAAGCCATGGCCGCATAGGCCGCCTGCGTCCCGCTTCCGTCCGCGAAGCAGGTCGCGGCGCGGTTTTCGGGTATGCCCAGGCGCGCCGCTTCGGCGGCGGCGTCGATGTTCGCGCCCATGAACACGAACTCCCAGCCCTTCTTCCGCTTCTTCTCGATGCGCTGCTTGACGTCGTGGTAGGTGTACCTGCGGCTTGCGTTCTCGTAGCCGTCGGTGGTGATGACGAACACGACGTTCTTGGCGCGGTGGTGTTTGGGGAGGGCCTTCTGCGTTTTCGTCACGTGGTCGATGGCGCCGCCGACCGCGTCGAGCAGGGCCGTGCAGCCGCGCACGTAGTATTCCCTGCGCGTGATGGGCTTGACGTCGCGGATGTTCTTGCGGTTGCAGATGATCTCGGCCCGGTCGTCGAAAAGCACGGTGGACACCACGGCGTCGCCTTCCTGCTCCCTGTTCTTCTGGAGGACGGAATTGAAGCCCCCGATGGTGTCGGCCTCCAGTCCCTGCATCGATCCGCTGCGGTCGAGGATGAAAACGATCTCGGTGTAGTCTTTCATGGCGGGTCCTTTCGCTCGCTGCCGTTTCCGCTTTCCTTGCGAAAGGAACTCTACGTCGTTTCCCGGGCGCGTTGGTAAACCGCGAGGGGACAACTCCCGCGCCGCCGCGCCCGGCCGCGCCCAGCCCCGCCCCGGCCCAGCCTAGCCGAGAAGCTGCTGGTCGAAGGCGAAAAGCGCCTCGTTGACCTGGTAGATGTCGCAGATGCCCTGCATGAGGAAGTACTCCACTATGATGTCGAACTTCGAACTGTGCGACAGCGTGAAGCCGGCGCGTGCCAACAGGGCCAGGGCGTCAGCGTGGCTCAGGCCGAGCGCGAAAGCGAGGGCGCAGGCCGTTTTCTTGGTGGGGCGGTAGTTGTCGTCCCGGCGGATTTTCGCAAAGAGCTGGCGGCTCATGTTGGCGCGCTTGTAAACCTCCACGTCGGTCATGCCCCGCTCGTCGATCAGGCGCAGGACCGTTTGGGCAAAGGACTCGTCAAGCGTGCTCAGGCGTTCGGCGAGGCTTGTCAGGGGCACGTCCGACAGCGGGGCCGCATCGCAGGGGCCGGAGTCCGCCGAGGCTGCGAAAGCCGCATCGGCGGCCGGGGCGTCGAGGGCGGGGGCAGGCGAAGGGGGCCGGGCGGGCGCGCCTTCGTTGGGCCGTCCCGCGCCAAGCCGCACCGTCTCGCGGGTTGTTTCGCGGGCCGTTTCGCGCCTCGCCGTCCTGCGGTGTGCCGCATCGCGGGGGCCGGGGGCCGCCGAGGCTGCGCCGTGCCGCATTGCGCGCCGTCCCGCCGCCCTGCGCGCCGCGCCCGCCTCGCTCATGCGCCCGTCCGCGACGTAGACGTCGTCGATGTATTCCTCGATGGCATCGAAAACCCGGCGTCCCGCCCGGATGGAGTCGTGGTCGTACAAGACGAGCCACACGTCGATGTCGTGGTCTTCGAGGAAGTCTTGGATGGCGTGCGTCTCCACGTCGATTGCCGCGGCGGGCGGGAACCCGAACGTGCCGGCCGACATGAGCGGCAGGGCCACGGTTTCGGCCCCGGCGTCGAACGCCGCCGTCAGGGCCTCGGTGACGCACGAGCGAAGCGCCTCCCATTCGCCGGACTGCCCTCCGTGCCACACGGGTCCCACCGCATGGACAAGGACGTCGGCCGGAAAGTCGAAAGCGGGGGTGACCACGGCCTTGCCGGTTGGGCAGCCGCCCAAGGCGTCGCATGCGTGCTGGAGTTGCTCCATGCCCGCCTTGCGTGCCACGGCGCCCCCGGCGCCGCCGTCGAGGCGCAGCTCGCTGTTCGACGGGCACACGACCGCCTGCGTGCGCATGTTGGAAAGGTCGTTCCTGACAATGTGGAGGGGCATGCCGATTCGCATCCTGTTCTGGCGTTTTGCCGCCCGTCGCCGCCGCGCGCCCACCGCGCGCACGCCCCATTATCCCACACGCCCGCGTTTGCGCCAAACTGCACTGTTTTGTTCGAGAAGGTGGGGGGAAGCGTGCTATATTGGCGATACTCGAAGTGAGAGGAATAACGCGATGCCTTCCAAATCGGCACGAAAGCCTACCGAGCGCCCCGCCATCACTGAAGAAGCGATAATCGACGCCGCAGTGCGCCTGACGCAAAAGCACGGCCTCGAGCGTTGGAGCATGCGCCAGCTTGCAGCCGAACTGGGAGTTTACACAAGGGTCATTTACTGGCATGTTGGCGATAGGGAAGATGTGCTACAAAAAGTATCCGATCGTGCTTTGCGCGATTTGGAGGTTCCTCCCGCTGAAGAGGAATGGCGAACTTGGTTCACGAAGTTGTTGACGGACTTAAGGTTGGAATTGCGTAAATATCCAGGGATAGCTAAACGGTTTGCCATGTACGGCCCTGGAATGGGCACATCCAGAACAACTATTTCTCGAGGGATTCACGTCCTCAAAGAAGCTGGATTCGGAAATGACTCTGCGATGATTTATAGCATGGTGATGAGTCAGGCGTGTCAGTTCATAGCGCAGGAAGATGAACGGGATTTTCAGACGGTCGAAAGAGAGAGGGCGGCGGAGAGGTATCTGAAATCGGTAGACGATCCAGACGATGGCCTTGCTGCCCTCAGTAAAAGCATAGACAAATCATGCAGCAGTTCGGAGAACCGGATAAAATACTACGATGAACTCTACGAGCTGTTTATCACCATAGTCATGAACGGCTTGGCCGTTATGCTGGAGGAACGCAACGGTTATCGTGGTTCTTCGGCAGCGAACTAAATTGTCTCGTATCGATTTTCCAATAGCCGTTCGAGGTGTCTGATCGACTTTAGTCGCTCGATCGGGTTATTCGCGATCGATGGCGGCTGAACTTGCGGCAATATTTTACACGACAAGGAAAAACTCCCAGACCTTGCTAAATTCCTACCATCAGCGTTTTCGAGCAAAGAAACGAAGCCACCTGCTCTGAATGGGTCACTACGATGAGGGCGAGGCCTTCACGGTCTCGCAGTCGAGCGAGAACATCCAAAACGCCTTTCTGAGTAGTGGCATCAAGGGCGGAGGTGGATTCGTCGCAAATGAGAACACGAGGCTCGTGAGCCAAGGAACGAGCAATGGCAATTCGCTGCGCCTGCCCGCCCGACAGCGCCCGGGGGCGTGCGGACAAAATTCCCTCGTTCAATCCCACCAGTTCTATCAACGAAACGACTTTCCCATTTCGCCGGGGATTCCCCCAATCGGGGTGTCGCCTCGATACAGCTCGATCCAATTGCACATCGACCGACAAGGCCGGATTAAGACTTGCGGCCGGATCCTGGGGGATCACCTGCATCGAAAGCAGGCTTTCTATCTCTCGATCTTCGCGCGCGAGGGGCAATTCTTCGAGGTTTTCGCCAATGCGCAGTTCGATTTTCCCGGAGTCGGCAACGCGAGAGCCCACAAGCGCCGAGACAATCGTGCTTTTCCCTGCGCCCGAGGGGCCAAGAATAGCGAGCCCTTCGCCTGCATGGAGCTCGAACGAAACAGCAGACGCTGCGGTTTTGCCATCGGGGGTTGTGACGGTTAAGTCAGACACGCGCAAAAGGGGCAGAGAGGCATCGTCTTGGTTCGCTTTATCGCAAGACGAAAGCGCCTGTGCCCTTATCAATTCTTGGGTATAACAGGAGCGAGGAGCCTCAAGAACGGCTTTACACGCCCCCTCCTCAACAATCTTCCCCTTTTCTATAACCGTGATGGTGTCTGCCAGTTTGCTGGCGAAGGAAAGATCATGGGTGATAACCATGACGGCCATGCCGGAACGCTCGCGAAGGCCGACGATCATTTGAGTCACGTCCTGTGCCGCCGTTGCGTCAAGTCCGGCGGTTGGCTCATCAAGCACAAGAAGCTTGGGACGAGCCGCAACTGCTCTAGCAATGGCTACGCGACGGCGTTGCCCGCCAGACAATTCCCATGGTTTCCTACGCAAAATCCCCTGTACTTCGTTAAGCCCCACCGATCTCAGCAGCTGATCAATATCCGACTTAAGCTCTGCACTCGAAACTTCGCGGAGAAGCTCTCCCACACGCATGTGCGGAGTGAGAGACAGGGCAGGATCTTGAGAAAGCCAGGAAACGTCATTCCTCCTGTAGCTTCTCAGGGCTTTGCCTTTCAGCTTCAAAGCGTCTTTTCCGAACACTGATATTTCGCCAGATTTGACAGTAAGGCCTTTGCGAACTCGACCTAGAAGAGCCAATGCAAGGGTGGTTTTCCCCGAACCCGATTCGCCGACCACGGCGCGAATCTCCCTTGGCAAAACGGCAAGAGAGGCGGCATCGAGAACGGGCCTTCCGGCCATATCCTCAACAACAAGACCTTCGACGCGAACTCCGTCGTTGCGGCTGGGCGAGAGTTCCCCCATTACAATTCGCTCCTCTTTCCTATTCTGTCAATGAGAAGATTTCCCGATACCGTTACACAGGCAAGCGCCAGAGCAGGGGCAATTGTGGCCCACGGGTTGAGCGACATGCCGCTTGCCCCCGCTTCTATCATCGTTCCCCAGTCTGCCGAGGTTCCAAGAGGATCGAAACCGAGGAACGCCGCGCTTGCAACGAGATAGACGGCACTAATGAAACGGAGTCCTGCATCTGTTGCCAGCGGCAATGCGATATTCGGAAGAACTTCTCGAACGGCGATTTTCCATGTAGGGTCGCCAGCCAGACGAGCTTGCTCCACATAGCCGGATTCAAGAACAGGCAATGCGACAGAGCGCGCATACCGAGCTATAAAAGGAGCCGAAACAGCGGTTGTCACGCAAGCCATCGTGGCAATTCCGGAACCCATTCCAAATACAAGCACCATCATGACCAGCATCGACGGCATGACAACAAAAAGATCGACAACAAACCCAAGCGCCTTTGCCAGCACTCCTTTTCCCACAATCGCAAAACCCCACGCTATCCCAACGGCTGTGGCCACGATGGTAGAGACGGCGGCAACGCCAAGCAGTTGAGCGCCTCCGTGCAGCACCCTAGCAAACACGTCACGCCCAAGATTATCTGTGCCCAGAACATGGTCGGCGGATGCGGGGGCGAAACTTATTCCTCCCGCAGTTTCTCCATCAATCGGAATGAAAAACCCGACCAAAGCGAACAGCACGGATAAAGCAAAGAAAACGGCGAGCCCTGCGCTGGGTATGCTAATGCGCTTCCTGCCGAAGCTCTTCTTCGCCATGGTCGCCTCCTCCCAAAGAATCGGCAACCCAGAACGCCACCAAAGACGCGGAAATCATAATGAGGGCACATGCCATAAGAACATTGGGTTCTCTATCCATGACGGCAGAAACAAGCATCGTTCCAAGACCGGGAAAACTAAAAACCGATTCCACTATGACCGCGCCACCTATGAGATAGGGAACCACTTGGGCAAGCGCCTGCGCAATAGGGGCGATGCATGCTGGCAGAACATGCCGCAACACCACCCTTGCTTCTCCAACGCCAGCAAGCCGTGCCGCTTCTACATGCAGCGACTGGTTCTCATGCTGTACGACAGCACGCGCCGATCTCACTACAGAGCTGGTTCCGATCAGAGTCATCGATGCAATCGGCAAGACGAAAATAGAGGGGTCGTCAAACGCATCCCCACCAACAGGAATGAGCGAAACGGCCGGCAGGAGGTTAAACTCGGTGGCAAGAAGGAACATGAGCAGAATGGCAATGATGAATTCGGGCAGCGCGCGAATGACAAGCGATAGGGAACTTATGATTCTGTCTGATGCTCGACCAGAGGCCAAGCCGGCCATGGTGCCAAATGCTACACCAAGCAAAGCCGTTGCTCCAAGCGAAATGGAAAACATCACGGCGGTTCTCGCAAGAGGCCCTGCCAGAGCCTCGACAACAGGCTTGCCCGTAGAAAGAACGTATCCCAAATCGCCTGAAAATACGCCAGCCGCCCATGAGGCGAAACGCTCGAGCAACGGGGCATCGAGCCCCCATCGATGGGCCAATGCCTCTATTTGCTCAGTAGTTCCGTTAAAGCCAAGCGTTTGCGTTGCGGCATTTCCGGGAAGAACGTCAAGGGCAAGAAACACAAGAAAGCACGCGAAGAACAGCAGCGCGGCAAACTTGACGATTCGACCAATGACGCGCATCAAGCGCATTCCTAGGGCGGTTTTGCGCTTCTTAACAAGCAGGGGGCCAGACACCTGCCCCCCTGCATCTATTTGAGTGCTTGGCAACGGCATCTTCAACGCTACGAAAGAGTTGCCTTGGAAAGCAGGGGCACGGAATGACTGATCGTCACGCCATCGAGCCCCGCAATGTGCCCATAGAGCTCATAAGCATACCCCCAAACAACCTCGGCACCCTCTTCCCAGAGACGCTCCTGAGATTTGCTGTACGCATCGGCACGAGCGCTTTCGTCGCCAGTCGCCATGCCTTCGGCAAGCAGGGCGTTGTACTCTTCGTCGTTCCATTGGCTAAAGTTGTAGGGGGATCCTCCGCCAGTGTATATGGCGGCAGTCGTTACGTATGGCCTGTTAAGAAGATATGTCGCAAAAACCTGGGTATTATAAATGGCGTTCATGTCGGTAAACAGGTTCGCCGGATCAACTTCCGTCACGTTCAGCGTAACCCCGGCCTTTTCCATTTGCTGAGCCAACATATCGACAGAATCCTTGATGCCCGAAATCATCTCAGAAGTAAGCACATCGAGCGAAGTGATGCCCTTGTCTTGGAATACCTTAACGGCGGCATCAAGGTCGTACTCACGCTGAGGCAGCGACTCGTTGTAGCCAGATAGCCCCTTCCCCATAACGTCATTACCCACTTCGCCTTGTCCGCGAGTGATCGTCTCGACCATGCTTTCGCGGTCCACGATGGCCTTGAACGCCTTTCGGACTTCTGGATCGTCAAAAGGCGGCTTCGTCGCATTAAGGCAGAATTTGTACGCAGAAGAATGGCCGACGCCCGGCGCAAACACCTCAAAGCCCTCGTTGCCTTCAATGGACGCAGCGTCAGTTGCGGAGATTTGATTTGCGAAATCGATTTGCCCGCCAGTAAGAGCCGTCGTGCGGGTTGCCGCTTCGGCCATCGGGACGAATTCAACAGTCTTGATAGACGGAGCGCCATCCCAATAGTCCTCATACGCTTCGAGTACCGCTCCGGTGTCGGCCGAGAAGGAGACGAGTTTGTAGGGGCCGCTTCCTATGTCGGTATTAAAGTCCTCATCGGAAGATCCGTTGGGGAAAATGGGAGAAATCTCTCCTAGCGCCTCCTCCACAAATGTCGCATGGGGCTGCATCATTGCAAGAGTGACAGTGCGGTCGCCGTCAGTAGACGAGTTTTCCCAATCAACGTACATGTACCCCATCATGCCATTCGGGGAGTTCGCAACATGCTGCAAGCTGTAAAGCACGTCATCGGCAGTTACCGGATTGCCATTGTGGAAAGTGGCGCCTTCGCGAATGCGAATCGTCCATTGGGTCGCGTCCTCATTGGACGTTACTTCTTCGGCAAGCTGATTAACGAATTCGTCGTCTTTCATCAGCATGAGCGAGTCAAAAACGTTGAGACAAACCGCGAACGGCAACAATGTAGAACCATCAGCTGCCGCCATATCGAGCACATCAGTCGATTTACCCGTAATGCCAATACGCAAAGAATCCTTCTGCTCTGCGGCATCGGAATCAGAACCTTCAGTGGGCTGACCGCTCTGATTATTGGAATTGCACCCTGGAAGAACCATCGCGGTACCCGCAGCCAATGCGAACCCTCCCATAAGCTTAATGCAGTTGCGCCTCGAAATGAATCTTTCCGTAAACGATGAAGCTGCCATTGTCTCCATACCCTCCCATATATCTCCACCCGTAGATGAGGTAGGCCCCCATCCTTTCTACACTTACACAGTGTATAACAAAATCCATCAAAGTCATACGAAGTTAACTTTTCTTATGAAACTTCAAAAATTAGCCATATATAACTGTTACATGAAAAGTAGTCTTTTCGAGTTGGCTGACGGCCCATAGCCCATTTAAAGAGCGAATAAATTCACCATCTGTTCCGCATGCTTCGAAGCGGTCGATTAGCGGACAGCCCGCAACTGGCAAATGGAAGAATTTCCGGCAATCCTCAAACCCCGGCCAAGTTTTGTTTTCCGGAAACCATGCCTTACACACGCGTCGCGACTTATCCCACACGCCCTCGCGCGCGTCACGCGTCGCATGCGCCTGCGTTTCCCAGATACGTGCATCCCTCGCATTGCTGGATGTCTTCCTCCACCACTTTCTCCACGGTGTCCAGAAAGCGGTCGATTGACTTCTTCTGGTAGTCGGCGCGGAAGATGAGAAACGACGTGATGTGCGCCCGTTCGTCGTCCAGCGGGCGCGCCACCATGGTGTGCTGCATTTGCAGCAGCGGCGATGCGGCCACGCCGGGCGACACCAGGAACACCGCATTGCGGTCGTGCGTGTTCAAGAAGAACTCGTTCAGCGTTTCGGAGGAAAACGTCTGCAGGTTCGGGCGCTTGCCGAGCGCGGTGGCGAAAAGGTCCAGTATGGCGAACCGCATGGGGTCGAAACTGCGCGTGGCGGTCATGTTGATGGGCACGTTCAGCAGGTCTTCCAGCATGATGACCTGCTTGGACGCCAAGGGGTGGCCCTCCCACATCCACACGTGCAAGGGCTCGCGCACCACGGGGTAGAAAATGACGTTCTTCTTCTCGCTCACCTTGGCTATCCAGTCGCTGCTGTTGCAGTCGATGGTGAGCGCTATGTCCACCTTCCCGGCTTCCAGAAGCTCCACTGACTTCTTGCCCTTTTCCGCGTAGTACTTGGTCATGACGTGCGGGTCGCTGCGCTTGAAGCGCATGACCGACTTGAACAGGATCTCGCTCATGGCGTCCATGATGTAGGGCTCTTGAACGACCAGTTCCTCCATGGCGCAGGCGTTGATGTCGCGGCAGCGTTTCACCGCGTCCTTGTACATATGGTGGATCTGGATGGCGTCTTCCAGGAACGCCGCGCCGGCAGCCGTGAGTTCCAGGCGCTTCTCGCGGCGCAGCAGCGTCACGTTCAACTCCTGCTCCAGCTCCGAGATGTGCTTGCTGAGGTTGGGCTGCGACGTGTGCAAATTGGCCGCCGCCGTCGTGAAATTCAAGTAATGCGCCAGCACAATGAACTCATACAGCGATTCGATCTTCATGCTGCACCCCCGTTGCGCTTATGGATTCGCTCATTGTATCACTCTGCTTTGCGTCTCCCGCGTTCTCCGGGAAAGAGGAATGGCATCTATAAGGAATGGGCATGGCACCATGCCGAAGCGCCGGATACACCATGCGAGAAGTGGGAACAGCCATGCCGAAGCCCCGAATGCCCCATGCCGCGAAGCGCGAATCAACCATGCGCGGGCGCCGCCCGAAGGCATGCGCAGGCGCGCCTGGGGCCATGTGCTCCGCATTGCCGCCCCATGCCCTCCCACCATGGCGAAGGGGGAACATCCGACTTTTTCATATGCGTGCGCCCCTCCGTAAGATGCGGTCAACGAGCTGGGACGGCAAGAGGAAGGAGAGCTTGGATGAGAGAAGGCATGAATCCCGATCTCTATCGCGAAGAGTGGCAGTGGCAAGAGGGGGACGTGACCGTCACGCGCAGCTGCCAGTGGTCGGGGCCGGGCTGCCATCAGGGCTGTAACGTCTTGTTCTACACCAAGGACGACAAGCTGGTGAAGATAGAGGGCGACCCGCGCTCTCCCGTGAACGACGGGCGCCTGTGCATGCGCTGCCTCGACATGCTGGAGGCGGTGAACCATCCCGACCGCATCCTGCATCCCCTGCGCCGCGTGGGCGAGCGCGGCGAGAACAAGTGGGAAGAAATAACCATGGACGAGGCGTATGCCATCATTGCCGAGAAGGCGCGCGAGGTGACCGAGGAATACGGCCCCAAGTCCATCGTCACCGGCATCGGCACGGGCCGCAACGCCACGTGGCAGACGTCGTCTCTGGCCTTTGCCGGCTTCAAGACGCCCAACGACACCGCCGGCATGCTTTCGGGCGACTGCTGCTACACGCCGCGCCTGCAGGCCATGAACGCCATCTTCGGTTCCGACTTCATTGCCGACTGCGCGCAGCTTTCCGCCGAGCGCTTCGACGATCCGGAGTACCGCCGTCCCGACGTCATCCTGAACTGGGCGTGCAACCCGGTGGTGTCCAACGCCGACGGCTTCTTCGGCCACTGGGTCATCGACTGCATGCAGCACGGAAGCCGCCTGTTCGTGGTGGACACGCGCGTGACGTGGATGGCCGCCCATGCGGACATATTC
This sequence comes from uncultured Eggerthellaceae bacterium, assembly GCA_904420215.1. Taxonomy (GTDB): domain Bacteria; phylum Actinomycetota; class Coriobacteriia; order Coriobacteriales; family Eggerthellaceae; genus CAJFUR01. The sequence goes on along the minus strand of CAJFUR010000059.1, from coordinate 405 downwards.
CTGCAGCCGCGTCCCGGCACCGATGCCGCCGTGGCCTTGGGCATCGTGAACATCATGATCCAGGAAGAGCTCTACGACAAGGAATTCTGCGACATGTGGGTGTACGGCATGGAGGCGCTTGCCGAGCGGGCGGCCGCCTACACGCCCGAAGTGGTGGAGAAGATCTCCTGGATGCCTGCCGAGAAGATCGTGGCCGCGGCGCGCTACTTGGGCGACGCCGGCACGGTGGCCCTGCAGTGGGGCCTGCCGCTTGACGAAACCAAATGGGCCGTGGGCGCATCGCTTGCCGTGGCGGCCGTGGAAGTGCTCACCGGCTCCATCGACGTGCCGGGCGGCTTCGTGAACGTGAAGTACGGCCACGTGCAGTCCGACATCCGCGAGAACATCTGCAAGGGCATGGGCAAG
>CAJFUR010000058.1 GCA_904420215.1 uncultured Eggerthellaceae bacterium | reverse complement strand
GGTGGCCGACCGCTCCGGCGTGCTGGCCGCCATGGCCGGCGTGTTCGCGAAGCACAACGTGAGCGTGTACTCGGTGGTGCAGCGCGGGCACAAGGAGGGCGGCTCGGTGGACTTGGTGTACGTCACGCACACGGCGCGCGAGAAGAGCGTGCGGGAGGTGCTGGCGGACATCGCGGAGTTGGACGACGTGCTGCGCGACGAGCCGTCGCTCATCCGCGTGGAGGACTAGCTGGCACATGGCTGCAAAACCCCAGTTGAATGCCTGTATCGAACCCCAAGGCGTCATCTTCGACTGCGACGGCACCCTGTTGGACACCATGCGCGCATGGCGCAGCGTGGAGGACGAGCTGGCGCGCCGCGCAGGGGCGGTGCTCACGAAGGAGAACACCGACAAGCTGACGACGCTGACCATCCCGGAATCGGGCGCGTACCTGCACGAGCTGTTCGGCTTGGGGGAAAGCGGCGAAGACGTGGTGCGCATGATCGACGAACTCATGCTGGAGCACTACCGCACGCAGTCCTGCGAACGCCCGGGCGCGCTCGCCTTCGTGCGGGGACTGGCGGAGCGCGGCGTGCGCATGAGCGTGGCTTCGTCCAGCCCGCTGCCCTATCTGCGGGCGGGTTTGGAACACGCGGGGTTCATGCCGTATTTGCAGGCGGTCGTTTCCGTGGACGACGTGGGCGCCTCCAAGCGCGAGCCCGCCGTGTACGACCGCGCGCGGGAACTCATGGGCACGCCGCTGGAGGCCACGTGGGGGTTCGAGGACGCGGCATACGCCCTGCGCACGCTGCGCCGCGCCGGCTACCCCACGGTGGGCGTGTACGATTGCGACCTGGCGGGAACCTACGAAGACCTGCAGGCGCTCGCCGACGTGGCGGTGCGCGGATTCGACGAATTGACGGTGGACGCGTTCTTCGCGTTCGCACGGCGCGGCGCATGACCGCGCGGCGTGCGGCGAAGCGCCCATTGGTGAGGAGAATGGCATGAGTGACCAGTCCGTTGATGCAGCCCCGCTTGACGGCGAGGCGCCCATCGACAAGCAGAAGCTTCCCCTGCCGCTGAAGCTGTTCGGTGTCCTGTGCCTTCTGGGCGGCTTGGCGCCGCTGCCCATGGTGGGCATTACCGCCTATGTCGTGGTGGTCATGTTCCGCGAAGGGGCTTTCAACGACGAAACGATGACCACCACGATAATCATGTTCGTCATGGTGGGTGTGCTCCTGCTGCTGGCAGTGCTGTTCATCATGTTCGGCGTCCGCCTTCTGCGCAACAAGCGGCGGCACGCGGCGCAAACGGCCGAGGTGCTCATTGCGCTTGCCGTTGCGGGCATCCTCTGCGACGTGATGCTGTTCGGCATCAATGTCACGCTCGTGTTCTTCGCGGTGATCATGGTGTTGCTGATTGCGCTGCTCAGCTACATAGACCCCTCGCTTTCCGAGGAGCGCGAGCTGCAGCGCCTGCTGCGCGACATGGAAACGCGCGAGCAGGTGGAGGACGGCACCCTGGGCCGCGACGAGACGGGCAAGGGCTACATCACGCTGGACTTCTTCAACGTGTTCTGGATATTCGTGGTGTGCTGCGTGTTGGGGCTGGTCATTGAGACGGTGTACCATTTCGTGGTGGTGGAGCCGGGGCATTACCAAGACCGCGCCGGCATGCTGTTCGGCCCGTTCTCGCCCATCTACGGTTTCGGCGCCGTGTTGATGACCATGGCGCTCAACCGCTTCCACGACAAGTCGGTCGTGCTCATCTTCTTGGTGAGCGCGGTGATAGGGGGGGCGTTCGAGTATCTGGTCAGCTGGTTCATGGAGTTCGCGTTCGGTGCGGTGGCGTGGGACTACACGGGCACCTTCCTTTCCATCGACGGGCGCACGAACGGCATGTTCATGGCCATGTGGGGCTTCTTAGGCGTGGTGTGGATAAAGCTCCTGCTGCCGTGGATGCTGAAACTGGTGAACCTGATTCCATGGAAGCTGCGCTACACCGTCACGACGGTGTGCGCGGTGCTGATGATCATCGACGGCGTGATGACGCTGCAGTCGCTGGACTGCTGGTACGAGCGCCTTTCGGGCAACGAGGCCGACACGCCGGTGGAGGAGTTCTACGCCACGTACTTCGACAACGAGTACATGACCGACCGCTTCCAGAGCATGACCATCAACCCCGACAACGCCACGCGCGCGCCGAAGCCGCCGGAGATTGCGGCAGCGTAGCTGCGGCCGGCGGGCGTCGGGGCGCCTGCGGTCTGCGGCCTGCCGCTAGCGGGCGCTTTCGCTTTCGAAGAGGGCGATGATCTCGGCGCGGTTGTGGGTGTCGCACTTGCGGTAGATGCTGCGCAGGTGCGTTTTCACGGTGGACTCCGAAATGAAAAGCGTGTTCTCGATGTGCTTGAGGCCGTGGCCGGTCACCCACAGCACGAACACCTCGTGCTCGCGCGGCGAAAGGTCGTGGGCGGCGCTGAATGCTGCAAGCGCGTCGGCGGGGGACGTGGCGGCGAAGCGGCCAAGCGCGTCCGCCGGGAGGTCCCGCATGGCGCCTGTGGTTTCGGCCGCGGCTTTGACCCCGCCCGCGGCTTCGGCGGAAGCCCCAACGACCCCGATAGGGCTGGGTGGGGTTGCTGGGGAACTCCCGGCAGGCGAGCCGCCCGCACCAGACGGGCTGTCCGCCGCGCCGCCTGCATCGGACAGACCGTCTGGTGCGCGCGAATCGTTCCGGCTGCCCGCTTCGCAAGGTTTCCCGTTCGCGCCATCGGCAACCGCGTTGGCCGCAAGGGTTGAGGGGCCGCCCAGGACGCCCGCGTTCCGCCCCGCCGGGGCGTCGGCTTCTTCGAAGTCGATGTCGAGCATGAGGTGCCCCTCGCTGAACGCGAACCCGATGGCGGCCACGATGAGCATGATGGCAAGGGCGAAGAATACCTGGATCTGCCCCGCGAACAGGGGCGCAACGGTCTGTCCGAGCGAGTTGCCCACGCATTCGGCAATCCAGCCCACGGAAAAAACCAGATGGGGCGCAACCGGCGTCTTCTTCGCCCACAGGGCGAGGACGGTCCACATCATCACGTCGGCCGTGATGTTCGCGTAGAACACGAGCGGCGCGCTGATGCCCGCGGAAATGGCCAGGAGGAACACGCCCGCCGCGAACACCGACAGCAGGATCTTGTACAGGATGGACGAGTCGATGGAGCGGCGCGCCAGCAGGGCGGTTGCCACGAAGAAGGCGGTGAGGCCCAGCGGCACAAGGAGCGATGCTGGATTGACCACGCTGCTGAACAGGCCGAACTCCGGTGCGAGCGAGCCGATGGAACTCACGATGAAAAACGTGATGGCAAGCCCCACCAGCGTGCGCAGGGGCACGGCGGCGGCCATGATCGCCTTGAGGCCGGGGTTGCGCGCGGCCTTGGCCACCGCCTCGGTCACTGCGCTGCCGGGGCCCGCGCCGCCTCTCGCGTCCGCGCAGTCCCCTCCCGCGCCATTAGCGGTGCAGCCCCTCTCCATGGCGTCCTCCGCGTCCGCGGCGCCGCGTCCGCCGCCCCCCGCGCCCACGCAGTCTCCCTCCGCGTCATCCGCCGCATTCGCCGCGTTCGCCTGCCGGGCGCGCGGCGCTGCCGGCAGCATGATGAACGCCGCCATGGGCAGAAGCGACACCAGAATGCCGGCGGTGGCTGCCGGGAGGGAGAACGCCACCCAGCAGATGACGGAGGCGACGCTGATGGCGCATCCCGCAAGGACGATGACCGCCCGCGGGCTCAGGCGCGCGTATGCGTCAAACCACGCCATGAGCAGGATGATGGCGAAGAACCCCGAAAGCGCGAGTCCCGCTATGCGGCATGTCCCGTTCGACGCGAGGTCGGGGTAGGTGCACAGCAGGGTGCCCGCAGCCGTGAGCAGGGCGGCGATCGTGACGAATGCCGTCCTTCCCGCCAGCGAGGGAAACTTCCGGTAAAGGAAGATGCTTCCCAAGCAGGGAACGAGGCCAGGCAGCATGGATAAGGGCGCGGGGCGAATGGTGGCGGGGTCGCCGAACGTCGGCGCAAGCAAAAGGGCCACGGCCCAGGCGGCCATGCAGGCATAGCCGAACGCGAAGCGCACGTGCGCGGGGGTCACGCCTATGTTGCGAGTTGCTGCCAACTGTCCCTCCCGCGCCCATTATGACATAAACCCGCCCGGTTTCGGCACACGCCGTCTTTCGTGGCGGCCTTGCGCCGCGCGCAAAGGTCCTGCGGCGGTTTTCGGCATGCGGCGGCGCTTTCCGGGCGTCTTCGTCCCGCTTTCTCCCTTTTCCCGAATAATTTCCACCCGATTTTCCCCAAAATCAACCATGGGGGTCGATGCCGAAAGGGGGACGAGTGCCCGCAAACGCCCGGGTGGGCGCTGCCGGCGTTCGCGAATCAACCATAATTTGGCGCAACTCGACCATGGGGGATGGTGTGGCGCCGAGACCCACCCGCAATAATGGCGGCAGGAACGGGGCGGGTCCGGCAAGGCTCCGAAACGGGGCGCCGGACGAACGCAGCCGCGGCGGGCCGCAACCGGCGTGCCCGCGCCTGCAAGCCCCGCGGCGGTTGGGAGGCCGCCGAGGAAACGGGCCGCGGTTCGGGAAGGGCCGCGCTCCCCAACACGATCATAGGAGGAATGGAACATGGCCGTAGAGGGAATGAGTCGCCGCAAGTTCTTGTCGGGAGCCGCTTTGGCCGGCGCCGTGGTGGCCGGCGCGGGTTTGGTGGGCTGCGCGCCCAAGAGCAGTTCGGACGCCAAGGGCGAGGCGGACGCCGCCGGCACCGCCGGCGCGGCGGGCGGCACCGTGGGCTTCGATGGCACGGGCGTCATGCCGTGGCTGGGCGAGGCGCCCGAAATCTCCGACGCCGACGTTTCGGAGGAAATCGACACCGACGTGGTCATCGTGGGCTTGGGCTGCGCCGGCGTCCCGGCCGCCCGCGCCGCAGTGGAGGCCGGCGCGCGCGTGGTGTGCCTGGAAAGCTCCTCGAAGCTGAACAGCGCCGCCAGCGACATGGCCATCTTCGGCGGGCAGACGCAGGCCACGTGGGGCCGCGGCGACGGTTTCCTGGACAAGAAGATGGTGGTCAACATGCACATGGAGGAGTGCAGCCACCATGTGAGCCAAAGCGTCATCAGCCGCTACTACGACGAGTCGGGCGCGGCGCTGGACTGGTTCGTCTCCGCGAGCAAGAGCCTCTACATCGCCCCGGAAAGCTACGCGGAAATCCCCGCGGAGAACCAGGAGAACTATATGTTCCCCTACATGTACCCCGTGCCCGAGACGTATGACTACACGCAGGAAGACCTGCCGTGCTATCCCACGTCGGTGGGCTTCAGCAGCCTGTCCACGGTGATGGCCGACAACCTGCAGGTGGCGGTGGACGGCGGCGCCGACGTGCGCTACAGCACCAAGGGCGTGAAGCTCATCCAGGGCGACGACGGGGCCGTGACGGGCATTTACGCCCAGGCCGCAGGTTCCGACACCTACCTGAAGATCAATGCCAAGAGCGTGGTGCTGGCCACGGGCGACTACTTGGGCAACGAGGAAATGATGAAGTTCTATGCGCCCGAGTGCGTGGAGAACGGCATCCAGATCCTGAGCATCGACATGGACGACGAAGGCAACTACACCAACGTGGGCGAGGGCCACAAGATGGGCGCGTGGGCCGGCGCGGGCATAGAGCAGTGGCACGCCCCGATGATCCACCACATGGGCGGCGGCGCCGGCGCGGACGGCCGCGGCGTCATCGGTAACAACGGCTACCTGTGGCTGAACTTGCGCGGCGAGCGTTTCATGAACGAGGACCTTCCCGGCCAGCAGCTTGAAAACCAGGTGGAGCTGCAGCCGCAGCGCAAGGCCTACCAGTTTTTCGACTCGTCGTGGCCCGAGCAGCTGCAGTACTTCCCGGCCGCTCACGGCGTGGCCTGCATCTACCGCGAAGACGCGCTGCCCGACTACACCGCCTCGGGCTTGCGCATCAACGTGCGCACGCCTGCCGACATCGAGGCTGCAGTGGAGGAAGGGCGCTGCCTGAAGGCCGACACCGTGGAAGAGTTGCTCGCGATGATCGACGGCATGGACGTGGAGGCCGCGAAGGCGTCCATCGAGCGCTACAACGAGCTGTGTGCGGCGGGCGAGGACACCGACTTCTTCAAGAGCTCGAAGCGCCTGTTCGCGCTTGAGAACGGCCCGTTCTACGCTGCCGAGTGCGGCTGTGCCCTGACGCTGGGCAACCTGGGCGGCCTGGAGTCCGACAGCGACTGCCACGTGTACAGCACCGAACGCGAGCGCATCCCCGGCCTGTACGTGTGCGGCGCGACGCAGGGCGGCCGCTTCGCCGTGCAATACCCCATCTCCCTGAAGGGGCTTTCCGCGGGCATGTGCATGGTGTACGGCAAGATCGCCGGCGAGAACGCCGCCGCCGGAAAGTAAGGCGGCCGGCAAGGGGGCACGCGGCCTTTTGGCGAAGCCTCCCGGCGAGGCGGGCAGCGGAGCCTCCCGACAAGACAAACCCATAGTCTTCCCCGTTGACGCGGCCCGCGCACCACGGTGCGGGCCGCGTCGGCGTATGCCATACCCCCCTGCAATCGAGCCATTCTCTTTTGCCGAATCCTAAGTTACAGGATGGTTCGTTTCTGCACGATTCGCAAGTTATGATGTGGCCGGAATCTGCACGATTCCTAAGTTGTGAGTCTCCGGTTGATTGCCAAACCTAACGCAAAAGGGTCTGCGCCTGCGCGCTTTGGCGGCGGATCGTCCGCTACCTCCAAGGGTCGGGTTCGAACAGCGGGGGCTCCTCGCGGCGGTCGGAGTAGGGGTCGTAGCCGTCGTCGTCCTCGTTCTCGGCGCGCAGGTAGGGGTCGGGCGCCGCGTGGTTGCGCACGGAGGCTGCACTGCCGCGCGCGGAGGGCGCAGGGGTGCGGCTGGCGGCGGGTGTGCCGGTTGGGGTTGGCACGGCGCGCGGCGCATCGCTGTTCGCCTTGCGCCCTGCGGCTTCCGCGCCTATTTCGTCGAGGTCGTAGGGGGTGGTCTGGTAGACGTAGTAGTTCAGCCAGTTGGTGTAGAGCAGCTGCGCGTGCGCGCGCCACGTGGAGTGCGGCTCCTGCGTGGGGTCGTCGTGGGGGAAGTAGTGTTGCGGCAGGGCCACGGGCAGGCCGCGGCCCCGGTCGCGCTCGTATTCCAGCCGCAGCGTCTCCGTGTCGTACTCGGGGTGGCCGAACACGAAGAAGTGGCGGCTGTCGGTGCTTTTGGCAAGGTAGACGCCGGCCTCCGGGGACGTGGCTATCAGCTCCAGCGCGGGATGCGCCTCTATGTCGGCTGCCTGCACCTCGGTGTAGCGGGAGTGCGGCGCCTGGAACCGGTCGTTGAACCCGCGCACCAGCGGCGAGGAAGGTTTCACCACGGCGTGTTCGAACACGCCCGAGAGCTTCTGCGGCAGCTCGTATTTCGGGATGCCGTAGTGGAAGTAGATGCCCGCCTGCGCGCCCCAGCAGATGTGCAGGGTGGAATGCACGTTGGTGGACGACCATGCCATGATGCGGCACAGCTCGTCCCAGTAGTCCACGTCCTCGAAGTCGAGCAGCTCCACCGGCGCGCCCGTGATGATCATGCCGTCGAAGTGCTGGTGGCGTATGGCGTCGAAGGTGGTGTAGAACGCGTCGAGGTGTTGTTCGGACACGTTCTTCGCGTCGTGCGTGGCCGTTTGCAGCAGGCTCACTTCAATTTGCAGCGGCGTGTTCGACAGCTTGCGCATGATCTGCGTCTCGGTGACTATCTTGGTGGGCATGAGGTTCAAAAGCAGCACCTTCAGGGGACGTATGTCCTGGTGCATGGCGCGGTATTCCGTCATGACGAAGATGTTCTCGCCCTCGAGGACTTCGGTGGCGGGCAGTGCGTCGGGTATTCTGATGGGCATGGCAAACCTCGCATTCGCTGCGCGTGGGTCGAAAGTCGGTTCGTACATGATACCCAATAATCAGATGGTCTGGTCATCTTAAAAAGCGATATCGCGCTATCGGAACGGGGCGATACCGCTTGCCGGGACGGTGTGGTTATAATGCTCGGGTAATGCGAACCCATTCTGCAAGGAGCAATGAGTGAACGAAGAACAGGCAACGGATGGACGGCAGGCTGCAGGCGCGCGGCAGGCGGGCAGGCAACCCGCGGACGTGCGGCGGGCTGTGGACGGGCAACCCGCAGGCGCGCAGCAGGTGGTGGAGCGCGGGGAGAGCGCTGCGGCCGGGGAGCGCGAAGGGCGCGCTGCAGCCGCGCAGCGGGAATCCCTCGGCACCACGTGCGTGCAGGGCGGCTACCGCCCCGGCGACGGCGAGCCGCGCCAGATTCCCATCTACCAGTCCACCACGTGGAAGTTCGACACGAGCGAGCACATGGGACGGCTTTTCGACCTGGAGGAATCCGGCTATTTCTACACGCGCCTTGCGAACCCCACGAACGACGCCGTGGCGGCCAAGATAGCCGAGCTGGAGGGTGCCGCGGCGGGCATGCTCACGTCGTCGGGGCAGGCGGCGAACTTCTTCGCGGTGTTCAACCTCGCCGGGGCGGGCGACCACGTGGTGGTTTCGTCGGCCATCTACGGGGGCACGTACAACCTGTTCGCGCACACGATGCGCCGCATGGGGCTGGAATGCACGTTCGTTTCCCCGGACTGTTCGGACGGGGAGCTGGAGGCGGCGTTCCGACCGAACACCAAGGCCGTGTTCGGCGAAACCATCGCCAATCCGGCGCTTGCCGTGCTGGACATCGAACGCTTCGCCGCGGCGGCGCATGCGCACGGCGTGCCGCTCATCGTGGACAACACGTTCCCCACGCCGGTGATGTGCCGCCCCATCGAGTGGGGGGCCGACATCGTGACGCACTCCACCACGAAGTACATGGACGGCCACGGCGCCAGCGTGGGCGGGGCCATTGTGGACGCGGGGCGCTTCGACTGGACGGCGCACGCGGACAAGTTCCCCGGCCTCACCCAGCCCGACGAAAGCTACCACGGCGTGGTGTACGCCGAGCGTTTCGGCCTTGCCGGCGCCTTCATCACCAAGGCGACGGCCCAGCTCATGCGCGATTTCGGCGCCATCCAGTCGCCGCAGAACGCGTTTCTGGTGAACATGGGGCTGGAAAGCCTGCATCTGCGCATGGCGCGGCACTGCGAAAACGCCCTGGTTGTGGCGCGGTTTTTGGCCGAGCACCCGAAGGTGGCGTGGGTGCGGCACCCCTCTTGGGAAGGCGACGCCAACTACCCCTTGGCGCAGAAGTACCTGCCCAACGGCAGCTGCGGCGTGGTGAGCTTCGGCGTGGAAGGCGGGCGCGCGGCGGCCGAGGCGTTCATGGCGCGCTTGGAGTTGGCGCAGATTGCCACCCATGTGGCCGACGCGCGCACCTGCGTGCTGCATCCCGCGAGCGCGACGCACCGCCAGATGAACGACGCCGAGCTGGCCGCCGCGGGCATCACGCCCGACCTCGTGCGCCTCTCGTGCGGCATCGAGGACGCCGCAGACCTTGTAGCCGACATCGACCGGGCGCTTGCCGCAGTGTAGGCGGCGCGGGCGCAGGGCGTCGCGCCCCCCGGCCGTCGGGACGCCGAAAGCCGGATGGCGCGGCGCGGAGGCGGCATCGGGCCGGGCCGCGTTGGCGGCGGCGTGGCGGGTGCGCTTCGGTTGGGGCTGTTTTGCCGGCACTCTCCCGATTGCCGGGATGCCAAAGGCTGGGGTCGTGCCGGGGCCGTCTCGCCGCGGCCCCGGCGCAGCGGTCACGCCAGAATCTCGGGGCGCAGGTTGGGAATTTCGACTCCGGGCTTTTCCGCAAAGTGGGAAAACTCGGAGCCTGTGCTTGACGTTTGCTGGCGTTTCGCTTGATTTGACTCCGAACTTCACCCACAAAGTGGGAAAGTTCGGAGTCGAATGGCTGTCTCCGTGCAGCGTGCGCCAGCCTGCGCTAGTAGAAGATGATGAGCATGCCCAGCAGGATGCCCACGATGACGAAGAAGGCGGGAGCCTTCGAGCGGTACATCAGCACCGACTGCGGCACGATTTCGCCGAACACCACGTAGAGCATGGCGCCGCTGGCAAAGCCGAGGCTCAGCGCCAACCCCAGAGGGCCGATGTCGCCCAGCCAGTAGCCCAGCCACGCGCCCAGCACGGTGGGCAGCCCGCAGGCGGCCGTGACCAGCACCGCGCGGATGCGCCCCATGCCGCCGTTGATGAGGGGGACGGAAACCGCCATGCCCTCAGGGATGTTGTGCAGGCCAATGAGCACCGCCATCACCATGCCGGCGCCCAGAAGCAGGTTTTCCGACACCACGAAGCTGGCGCCGATGGTCATGCCCTCGGGCACGTTGTGCAGCGCGATGGCGCACGCCATCACGATGCCGGCGATCACGAGGGAAGACCGCGAGTCCCGGTGGCGCCGGTGTTCCGCCAGGTGGTCGGCGTGGATGAGCTCGTCCAAGTCGTCGTGCGTCTTGGGATGGCCGGCGTCGGCCACGTGCGGCACCTCGGGGCGGGTCCGGCGGTCGATGGCGTAGTTCAGGCCATACACCACGCCCACGCCCGCCACCACGGCGCCCATCACCACGAGCACGGCGTGCGCGCTTATCTGCTCCGCCGCCTCTACGGCTTCCGCCAGAAGGTCGAAGCACACGATTGCCAGCATGACGCCGCCGGCAAATGCCAGAAGCAGGCTCACCGTGCGGTTCGATTCGCTTTTGAACAGGGCGCCAACGAGGCCGCCCAACCCGGTGCCGCCCGCGCCGGCAACCAGCGTCACCAAGGTGATGAATGCAAATGGATCCACGTCGTTCGTCTCTCTCGTCTTGCCGCGCCGCATTCTCCCATGCGGCTTTGCCATTGTCCATGATAACACGACGAAGACTTTTTGCAGATCGCGGCGAATGGCAGGGATTTTCGTTGACTTTCCGGAATGCTGCCGGGTATACTTCAAAAGTTCGCTTTCAAAAGCCCCGTACCGCAGGTGCACGAGGAAGCGTGGAAATGGGAGTCCAGGCCCAGGGAAGCGCGTCGGCGTAGGAAACCGGCATCCAGATGACCTGCACTTTTGAAAAACGAAACCCTGCCAGAAGGCGGTTTGCGCCGCTGCGGGCGCGCATCGTTGCGGATGCGGGCCGCCGCTAGCGGAAACGCCGCGAAACGCTTTTGCGCAGGGGCGCTACCAATGGAGGACAGAAGTGAAGACGTACCATGCAAAGCCCGGCGAAGTCGAGCGCGAATGGGTCCTGATCGACGCGACCGATCAGGTGCTCGGTCGCGTGGCGACCAAGGCCGCCCAGATTCTCAAGGGCAAGCACAAGCCGCAGTACACCCCGCACGTCGATACGGGCGACTTCGTGATCATCGTCAATGCGGACAAGATCCGCGTGACGGGCACGAAGGCTGCAAGCAAAGTCTACTACCGCCACAGCGGCTATCCCGGTGGGCTTAAGTCCGAGACCTTCACCGAGGCCATGGCCAAGCATCCCGAACGCGTCATCGAGCATGCCGTGAAGGGCATGCTGCCGAAGAACACGCTCGGCCGCGCCATGGGCAAGAAGCTCAAGGTCTACACCGGTGCGGAGCATCCGCACATGGCTCAGAAGCCCCGCGAGATCAAGATGGGAGAGTAACTCATGGCAGGTGAAGCTTTGTACTACGGCACCGGCCGTCGCAAGAACGCCGTCGCGCGCGTGCGCATCTTCCCCGGCACGGGCAAGGTGACGATCAACGGCCGCGAGGGTGCGGAGTATTTCGGCCGCGAGGCCCTTCTCGACTACGCGAAGACGCCGTTCAAGGTGACGGACACGATGGGTCATTTCGACGTGAAGGCCACCATCAACGGCGGCGGCATTTCGGGCCAGGCCGGCGCGCTGCGCCACGGCATCGCCCGCGCCCTGCTGGAGGCCGGCGACTACCGTGCCGAGCTGAAGAAGGCCGGCTACCTCACGCGCGACTCCCGCATGGTCGAGCGCAAGAAGTACGGCCTGAAGAAGGCCCGCAAGCGCCCGCAGTTCAGCAAGCGCTAAGGTTTTGTTCGCGGACGGGCGCGGCGGGGACGGGCTTCTCCCTCTGTCCGCGCGTCCGCGCCTGCAGGTGCGGACGCGCGGGTTTCCCCCGCCGCCCGCCCCGCGCGGCGTTGCCGTCTGTCATGTGGCAGGCGGTGTGCCTCGAATGCAATGCGAAAAGAACCCGCCCTCGTGGCGGGTTCTTTCATGTGTGGCCTTTGCCGCGCGTGGGGGCGGGGCGGGTCGGGCGCGCTGCGCCGCGGATGGGGTCGTGCGCCGTGCGGGCATGCGGTCGCGCGCGATGCCGCGGGCAGTTTTGCGGCTTCTTTGGTCTTGGGCGCACGGCGGCTGGCGGGCTTCGGGGCTTTGCTATCATCGGGGGCATGAAAAGGCGGAAGAAAAAGGGATGGGTGAGGCGCATGCTGCACGTGGTGGCGGGGTGCGTGGTCGCGGTCGCGCTCGTGCTGGCGGCCACGAACGTGGCCATGGTGCTCATGACGCGCGATGCCATCGTGGGCACCGAAGCGGCCGCCTCCTTCGACGCGGACGCCATCGTGGTTCTGGGCGCCTCGGTTTTGCCGGACGGCACGCCCTCGGGCATTCTGCAAGACCGTCTGGACGCGGGCATAGCACTCTACTTTGCCGGCGCGGCCCCTAAAATCATCATGAGCGGCGACAACGGCACCGAATCGTACAACGAGGTGCTGGCCATGAAGAACTACGCCATCGGCAAGGGCGTGCCTTCGCAGGACGTGTTCTGCGACCATGCCGGGTTTTCCACCTATGAGAGCATGTACCGCGCGAAGCACGTGTTCGGCGCCGAGCGCATCGTGATAGCCACGCAGACCTACCACCTGTACCGGGCCATCTACGTGGCGCGCGGGCTGGGGATGGAGGCTTTGGGCGTGGCGAGCGACTACCACGACTACGCCGGCCAGCCCCTGTTCAGCACGCGGGAAGTGCCGGCGCGCACGAAAGACTTCTTCAAGGTGTGGGTGCAGCCGCCTTCCACGTTCGTGGGCGAACCCATCAGCCTCGACCAGTCGGGCGACGTGACCGAGGAGTAGGGTGCGGCGGGCGCTGGCCGGCGGGCCATGGCGTCGGCGCGCAACGGGAGCATGGCGATGTGGCGCCGCGCTGGGCATCGGGGTCGCGCACCGTCCCTGGCGCGGCAGGCCGTGCTGGGGGCGGGCGCTCAGCGGGCGAGCAGGGCTGCAAGGCTTCCGCGCTGCGCGTCCGTGAGGCGCAGGCCATCGCGCACGTAGCGCTCGAACGAGCCGTAAAGGGCGTCCACCTCGTCGAAGAACGCCTGCAGGTACGACGGGCGGGCCTCCAGAAACGACAGGAGGATTTCCCGCTCGCCGTCGGTCATGCCGGCGCCGAGACGTGCGGCCTCCTGCGCGATGCGCTCGGCGTTGGCGGCGTTGGTGGCCAGATAGTCGGCCATGACGTCGTCGGCGTGCGCGCCGCTCGCGCGTAGCAGCACGGCGCACAGCACGCCGGTGCGGTCTTTGCCGTTCACGCAATGCACGAGCGCCGCCCTGCGCTCGGATGCGAGGGAGCGCAGGGCGGCGCCGATGAGCGGGTATTCGCGCACGTAGCGCCGGTAGTTGAGCCGCATGCGTTCCTCGGGCTTGCCGTATTCCCCAATCACTCCCGCCACCAGGCGCGACTGCGCGTCCTTGCGGCGGCGTTCCGTGGAAGGCTCCAGAGCCACCGTTTTTGCTCCCATCAGGTACGGCTCCGGATGCGCGGCCACTTCCCACTGGTTGCGAATGTCGTAGACGGCCCCGATGTTCAGGTCGTTCACCAGAAACGCCGCCTCCTCGCCGCTGATGCGGGCAAGCTCGCACGAGCGGAAGATCCACGCCCCCCGCAAAGGCCCGCCGCCCACGGCGCGCAGGCGGAAGCCGCCGAAGACCTCGGACGGAGTGGAGAGGTTGGGAGCGGGGGCGCCGCCCAAGATTGGATCGCCGCCCGGCGCTGGGCCGCCGGGATGCGTGTTTGCAACTTCGCCGGTGACAGGGACTGCCGTGCCGGATGAAAGGGGGCTGCCGGGGAGCGGGGCCGCCGCGCTGCCCGTGGCGCCGCCCGTCCCGCGCGCCGCGTCCGCGCCGCCGCTCACGGCTGCACCTCGAAGGCGTAGCTGGCCACCAGCGCCGAGGCGTTTCCCGCCCCATCGACGGCGCGCGCCTTGAGCAAATAGCGGCCGGGACGTGTGGGCGTGTAGGAGAAATGCCAGTTCACGCCCTTGTCTGCCGTGACGCCCAGCGTTTTGTACGTCGTCCATGTGGCCCCGTCGTCCAAGGAGAACTGCATGGCGGCAATGTTGTTCTCGAAGTCGTCCACGTAGCCGTCGAAGACCACAGGCTCGCCCACCACGTGCGTCGCGCGCGGCGTCGGCGCGGGCGAGGCCGAAGCGCCTGCCGCCGGGCCGCTTGCGTTGCGGCTTGGCTGCGGGCGGGGCGTTTGCGGGTTGGTGGCTGCTGAATCCATGCGGGCTCCGTGTCATGCCGTGGGTGGCAGGTGGCCGTTCCCCCTGCGTCACAAGGGAATGGTACCAGACGGAGGCCCCGCTGTCCTCCCCATTGCGGCGCGCTGCGTATGTCTATCCTGCAAATAGAAGAAAGGGAAAGATGTGGAAAACCGTTCTGGCGTTGCCTAGCGCTCGCAATGCCGGTATCATTGCCATGTTAAAGTGTCGTTTCGCATAGCCATTTACAAGAGCGCGCTGGGCGCAGGCTTGCGGACGGGTCGTACTTGGACGGTAACGGGACGCCAGTAGGGCCAAGCGAGATGCCCCGCGCTTGGATAGAGAGCCTACTTTGAACTTCGGTGTGATTCCATATCCCGTGCCCCGCGTCTTCAGGACCGCTTCTTCTGCGCAACTCGGAAAGACCCGCCTCCCGCACGACCGAGGGGGGTGGAGCGCCCGATGACGCCTTCCTTCGAACAGGAAAACAACGGAGCCGACAGGCAGCGCGGCACCCGGCAGGGTTCCGCCCATGTCGCCCATGGCGCCGAGCGGCACGGCTCGCATGCATCTTCGCCGGCGGGTTCGATGCGCTCGCAGGAGCCCCGGTGCCCGCATCGCGAAGGTGCCGCATCCAGCGCATCCGGCGCGCCCAATGCGTCCGGCGCGTCTTCCCCTGCGCGTGTCCGTGGTGCCGCAGGACATGCCGCCCCGCGCGGCGGCGCATCCCGCGGCCCGGCTTCCCAAGGCCCGGAGCGCGGCGCCGCAGGACAGGCGGGCGGCTACAACCTGCGCCCGGTTCCCGACCTGACGAAAACCGAGGAGATCATCCGCGTCCGCAAGAAGCGCAAGAAGCCGAGCAAGGGCAGGCGGGCCGTGCTCGTCACGCTGGTGGCGCTCGTGTGCGTGGTGGGGCTGGCCGGCGGTGCCGTTGCACTGTACCTCAACTCGCTCAACCAGGCCCTCTCCTTCGACGACAAGGAGGCGGAAAGCCAGCTGCGCGCCGTTCTGGCCGACCCCGCCCCCGAAGCCAAGGAAAAGCCCTTCTACATGCTGCTTCTGGGTTCCGATGCGCGCGAGGGCGACGTGGCGTCGCGCTCCGACGTGATGATCCTGTTGCGCGTGGACCAGACGACGGGGCAGCTCACCATGGTGTCCATCCCGCGCGACACAATGGTTGACCTGCCGGGATACGGTCGTTCGAAGATCAACGCCGCCTACGCCTACGGCGGCGCGGCCATGGCGGTGGAGGCGGTGAACAAGTTCGCCGGCATCTCCATTTCCCATTACGCCGAGATCCATTTCGAAGAGCTGGAACAGCTGGTGGACGCCTTGGGCGGCGTGTGGGTGAACGTGCCGGTGTCCAACAACCAGACGGGCAGCTCGAACACGGGCATGGCCATAGAAGCCGGCGAACAGCTGCTCACCGGCGAGCAGGCGCTTGCGTTCGCGCGCGAGCGCTACGGCTACGAGCGGGGCGACTTCCAGCGCGCCGACAACCAGAAGCTGCTTTTGCAGGCCATCATCAAGCAGGTGCTTTCCGTGTCGCCCATCGACCTGCCGGGAACCATCCAACAGCTGGCCGAGTGCATAACCACGGACTACTCCATCACCGACATCATCGCGCTGGCGCAGAAGTTCCAAGGCGCCGGCACCATCACGTTCTACTCGGCCACGGTGCCGTCGTCCACCACGATGCTCGACGGCGTGTCTTACGTGGTGACCGACCAGACCGGGTGGACCGAGATGATGCAGCGCGTTGACATGGGCGCCGACCCGAACGCCCAGACGGTGGCGACGCAGGGCGACTCGCAGGTGGCGCCCGAGGTGGCCACGGTGGGCGAAGGCTCCGGCAGCGGAGGTGGCGCCGCAGCGGGCACGGAAACCGAAGGCGGCGAGGGCTAGGGCCGGGGCGTTGGCGGGCCGTGCGGCCGAGCAGGCCATGCGGTCGCGCGGCGCAGGCTGGCTCGGACGGGCCGCGCGGGCTGGGCGGATTCGCCGAGCCGCAGGGAGGAAGAAGCGCCGGCGGCGCCGCATGCGCGGCGCGGGAATGCCGGCGGAGGGACGAAAAGGATTCACATGACACTGCTCGAACTGATGAAGCTGCTGCGCAAGCACCTGAAGCTGGTCGTGGCGCTGCCGGTGGCGTTCGCCGTGGCGACGGCCGCCTTCGCGTGGCTCGTGCTGCCGAACACGTACACGGCCAGCGTGTCCATGTACGTGCTCACGCGCTCCGACGACAGTGCGGGGGCACTGACGAACACCGACCTTTCCGCAAGCCAGATGCTCACCAACGACGTGGCGGAACTCATCACAAGCGAGCGCGTTCTGGGCGACACGGCCGAATCGCTGCAAATGACCAGCTTGGATGGCTACGACGTGGAGGTGACCAACGGCACTTCCACGCGCGTGATCACGCTTTCCGTGACCGGCGAGTCGGCGCAGTCGGTGGCCATCATCGCCAACGAGCTTGCCTCCACCACCGACGCCGTGGCGCGCGAGGTCATGGAAGTGAAGAGCGTGAACGTGATCGACCAGGCTGCCGAGCCTGCGGCGCCTTCGGGTCCCTCGCGCCCGCTGTACACGGCGGTGGCATTCCTGGCGGGCATCTTCGTGGCGGTGGCCATCGTGGTGCTGATGGACATGCTGAACACGCGGGTGCGCAGCCCCGAGGAAGCCGAAGAATTGTTGGGCGTGCCGGTCATCGGCCGCATACCCACCATCAAGGGATAGGGAGGACGAGGTCATGGCCAAGAAAAAGAAGCAGTCCTCCAACGCGCTGGAGGTGCAGAACGCCGCGAAGACGCTGTTCGCGAACATCCGCTTCATGTCGCCCGATGCGCCCATCAAGTCCCTCGTCGTCACCAGTTCGGTGCCGAACGAGGGAAAGTCCACCTGTTCGGTGGAGCTGGCGCGCGCCATTGCCACCTCGGGCAAGACCGTGCTTCTGGTGGAGGCCGACATGCGCCGGCGCACGTTGGCGGGCATGTTGGGTGTGCGTCCCGCGGCGGGGGCCTATTCCGTGCTCACCGACGCCACGCCGCTGAATGCCGCCATCGCAGCCACCACGACGCCGAACCTGTATTTCCTCGACGTGGAGCCGAACATTCCCAACCCGGCCGACATCATTTCGTCCAAGCGCTACCACAAGCTGGTGAAGATGCTGGAAGACACCTACGACTACGTGGTGTTCGACACGCCGCCGGTGGGCACGTTTGTGGACGCGGCCATCCTTTCCACCATGGTGGACGGCACGATTCTCATCGTGAAGCCCAACTCCACCAAGCGCGCGGAAGTGGTGGATGCCTACGAGCAGCTGAAGAAGGCCGACGCCAACGTGCTGGGCATTTGCGCCACCTTCTGCGAGGGCACGGGTTCCGAGTACTATTACGCCTATTACACGTCGTCCGGCGAGCGCGTGAAAGCGGGCGACGTGGCGGCGGCGTCGGGGCGCTCTGCCGCAGCGGATGCGCGCGGGGCGGCCTCCGGGCGCGCTGCCGCGGCTTCGGCGCGTGGCGCGGCCGGTTCCGGGGCCGAGCGCGGGGCAGGGCGCGTGGCCGCTTCGCAGGCGGCGAACCGCGCCGGGTACGCCCGCTCCGAAGGGCGGGGAGGGCGCGCCGCCCGATGAGGGATGTGCACTGCCATATCCTTCCCGGCGTGGACGACGGCGCGCGCAGTTTGGACGAGTCGCTGGCGATGCTCGCCGCCGCGCGCGAGGCGGGCATCACGTCCATCGTGTGCACGCCGCACTGCCGCGACCCCTACTTCGACTACGACGCCATGTGGGACGCCTACGACCTGCTGGTGGAACACGCCGGGGGCTTCCCGCTGACCATGGGCTTCGAAGTCAACCATGCCAAGCTCATGGACTTGGGCATGCAGTGGGCCGACCGCCTGCACTTCGACGGCACCGACGAGTTTCTGCTGGAACTTTCCACGCGCGCCCGCAAGCCTGACTTCGACGTGTACGAGCGCACGATATTCGAGCTGCAGGCCAAGGGCTTTCAGGTGATCATCGCGCACCCCGAGCGCTACCGTGCCATCCAAGAGGACGTGGAGGTGGCGCGCCGGCTGGTGAAGATGGGCTGCCAACTGCAGGTTTCGGCCGACTTCGTGGCCGGGGGGCGCCTGGGGGCGGAGCGCAAGCCTGCGCGGCGCCTGTTCGAGGAAAACCTGGTGAGCCACATAGGCAGCGACGCGCACAAGGTGGAGCACTACCGCTACTACGCCGAGGCGCGCCGCGACTACCGCACCCGCGGCAAGCACGCCCGCCTGTAAAGGAACATCTCGGCGGAGCGTCGCTTCCCGTTCGCCTTGCTCCCGCCGCATTGCCACCCTGGCGCGCGTCGCCCGCACTGCCGCCTTGGCGCGGCGGGCGGCGCGCCCGCCCGCGCTCCGCGCGCCTGCGGCGAAACGGAGTCTTCCCTTGGTGGAAAACTTCTCGAAACATTTCGCCGTTAGCTTGGTAAGGGCAAGTTGAGGGCCTGCTTGCGGGGCGGGGCGTGGTATCGTATGCGAGTACCCGAAAGCCCGGTTCGCAAACGGCGCCGCGGAAGGAACGGGGCCCGGGGCGCATGTCCTCGGGGCCGCACGAGTGAGGAGCGCACACCTATGGCGAAAGTGTCGGAAATCTACGGATCCATGGTGTTCAACGAACACACGATGCAGGAGAGGCTTCCTTCCGCAACGTACAAGAGCCTGCTCAAAACCATCAAGGAAGGCGAGCCGCTGGACATAGAGGTGGCCAACGTGGTGGCGCACGCCATGAAGGAGTGGGCCATCGAGAAGGGTGCCACGCACTACACGCACTGGTTCCAGCCGCTTTCGGGCATCACGTCGGAAAAGCACGACAGCTTCCTGGACCCGTGCGGCGACGGACGCGCCATCATGACGTTTTCCGGCAAGGAACTCATCCAAGGCGAGCCCGACGCGTCCAGCTTCCCCTCCGGCGGCTTGCGCGCCACGTTCGAGGCCCGCGGCTACACGGCGTGGGATCCCACCAGCTACGCCTTCATCAAGGACGAGGTGCTGTGCATCCCTACGGCGTTCTGCAGCTACACCGGCGAAGCGCTGGACAAGAAGACGCCGCTTCTGCGTTCCATGAGCGCCATCGACGAGCAGGCCAACCGCGTGCTCGCCCTGTTCGGCGAGCCGCGCCAGCGCGTGGTCACCACCGTGGGGTCGGAGCAGGAGTACTTCCTCATTTCCGAGAAGGACTACGAGAAGCGCCAAGACCTCATCATGTGCGGGCGAACGCTGTTCGGCTACGCTCCGTGCAAGGGCCAGGAGCTGGAGGAGCACTACTTCGGCGCCATCCGCCCCACCGTGAACGAGTTCATGAAGGAGCTCGACGACGAGCTGTGGAAGCTGGGCGTGTCCGCGAAGACGAAGCACAACGAAGTGGCGCCCGCGCAGCACGAGCTGGCGCCCATTTTCACGAACACGAACCGCGCCATTGACGAGAACCTGCTCACCATGGAGAAGATGCGCCTGCTGGCGAGCCACTACGGGCTGGTGTGCCTGCAGCACGAAAAGCCGTTCGAGGGCATCAACGGCAGCGGCAAGCACAACAACTGGTCCATTTCGGCGGGCAAGAAGAACCTGCTGGACCCGGGCGACAGCCCCATGGACAACTTGCGCTTCTTGGTGTTCCTGACCGGCGTCATTCAGGCGGTGGACGACTATCAGGAGCTGCTGCGCATGTCGGTGGCCTCGGCGGGCAACGACCACCGTTTGGGCGCCAACGAGGCGCCGCCGGCCATCATCTCCATGTTCCTGGGCGACGAGCTGGGCGCCATCGTGGACGCCCTCATAGACGAGCACGAATACACCAACGCCGAAAAGGTGGCCATGGACTTGGGCGTGGCCGTGCTGCCGAACTTCCTGAAGGACAACACCGACCGCAACCGCACGAGCCCCTTCGCGTTCACGGGCAACAAGTTCGAGTTCCGCATGCCGGGTTCGGCGGTGAACCTGTCCGACTGCAACATGATCCTGAACACGGCCATGGCGAAAAGCCTCAAGGACTTCGCCGATGCCATGGAGGGCCTGGAAGGCGAGCAGTTCGAGGCGGCGGCCATCGCCTACATCAAGGAGACGCTCACGAAGCACCAGCGCATCATCTTCAACGGGAACGGCTATTCCGACGAATGGACGGAAGAGGCCGAGCGCCGGGGCTTGGCGAACCACCGCACCACGGCCGATGCGCTGCCGTGCTTCGTGTCGCCGAAGAGCATTGCGCTGTTCGAGGAATTCGGCGTGCTGTCTGCGGCGGAGGTGGCCAGCCGCTACGAGGTCAAGCTGGAGAAGTACAACAAGCTGCTGAACATCGAGGCGCGCACGATGAAGCGCATGGTGCGCCGCGCGTACCTGCCGGCCCTGAACGACTACGCCGCCGAGGTCGCCGGCAACATAACGGCCATCAAGGCCGCTTGCGCCAGCGCCGACGTGTCGCCGCAAAACGCACTGCTGCAGAAGCTGCTCGCAGGCATCAAGGAAATCGACACGCAGCTGAACAGGCTCGACGAAGCGCATCATGCCGCCATCGAGATAGAGGACCAGCAGGAGCGCGCCAACGAGTACGCGCACAACGTCATTTCCGTCATGGACGCGCTGCGCGCTGCGGTGGACGCCATGGAAATCATCACCGACCGCGACCACTGGCCGGTGCCCACGTACAACGACATGCTGTTCTACGTGTAGGGGCAAAGCCGCGCCGGAGCGTGCGGGGGTCGCTGGGCTGGCTGGCGCACGCGTGGCGGGACGCGACGGCTGGCCGGCGATGATCGGCCGCGGCCTTAGGTCAAGAGTGCGGCACGGGCGGGGCGGGCTCCCGGAAGGGGACCCGCCCCGCTTTTTCCCGCTTTCCGCTTACACGAAGCTTATTTTCAGCTTCTTGCCCATGCCGTGCGCGAGTTGCACGAGGGTCTTCAGCGTGGGGTTCGACCCTCCCGCCTCCAAACGGCTGATGGCGCTTTGCTTCATGCCGCAGCGTTCTGCGAGTTCGCGCTGAGACAGGTTGGCTTCGGCGCGCGCATCGATGAGCGCCGTGATGATGTCGTACTCCGGTTCCAGCCGCTCCCATTCGGCAGCGAATTCGGAGTCCTTCATATGCTCCGCAATGCATCTGTCAAGGTCGTCCACGGGGATGCCTCCTTTCCCAGTCGGCTTTGTAGCGAAGGGCCCGTTCTATCTCCTTGCGCGGCGTTTTGCCCGACTTCTTGACGAATCCATGCGTGACGACGATGGTCCGCTCTGGGCAAAAGAAGAAGATCATCCGCGCAATGTCGTTCGACTGCCGAAGACGCAACTCGAACAAGCCCTTTCCCAAAGGTTTGGTCATAAGTTCCCTCAGCAGGTCGGCCTTTGCCTGCAGCACGGCGAGGTCGCGCAGGGCCTTGGCTTGCAGCTTTTGTTCCAGGGAACCCAAAAAGCCCTCCATGGGCGCGAAGCCGTTTTCCTGCCTGTAGCAAATCAGCCGGAACTTCTTGCCGTCCATTGTGCCTCCATGCTGCGAAGGCAGAAAAAGTATAACATATATGGTATGTTTTGCAATTCATTCTGCCTATGCTTCGTTGCCGTTCGTTTGTGCACCAAGGCCATGGTAACGACGCCATCTAACAGGGACATGGCAGAAACCCGGCACATGTCCAGCAAAAATGCAGCACAAAGGGAGCCGTGCTTCGCCGCATCGTCTTTGCAGATTCTTGGGAAGGCCGCGAGTTCTTCTTGGGGGTTTCGACGGACGCAGGGCGGCAATCCGGCAGAGCGTCGGCTGCGTTGCGGCGAGTTGTCGGCTTTCGGTCGCCGTATGGGTTGCGCAAGCGGCGGGCTTGCATGGCGTGTGGCTTGCCTATGCGGTTGGCAGGGGGAGGGTGACGGTGAAGGTGGTGCCGGCTGATTCCTCGCTGGCGGCCTCGATGGCGCCGCCGTGTTCTTTGGCGATCTCGCGCGCGATGGCAAGCCCCAGCCCATAGCTTCCCGTTGCGCGCGTGCGGGCCTTGTCGGCCCGGTAGAAGCGGTCGAACACGTGCGGCAGGTCCTCGCGTGCTATGGCGGTTCCGGTGTTGTGCACGCTCAATTCTATGCGGCGCACGGTCTGGCGCAGCGTGACGGCGATGCTGCCGCCCTCGTTGGTGTACTTGCAGGCGTTGTCCAACAGCGTCGCCGTCAGGCGGCGCAGGCGCGTGGCGTCCCCCGTCACGTTCACGGCGCGGTCTATCTTGGCGGAGAGCGCCACGTGGCGTTCGAACGCCACCGATTCGAACTGGAGCAGCACGCCTTCCACCAAATCGGTCAGGTCTACCGGCTCGTGCTGTCGGCTGGGGGCGTGGTCGGGCTTCGCCAAGTCAAGCATGTCGCACACCAGTTCCTGCATGCGCTCGGCCTCCGTTTGCGTGCTTTCGATCCACTGGCTCTGGCTGGCGATGCTGCGCTCGGGGTGCTCGCGCAGGATGGCTGTGTTCGCCAGTATGACGGTGAGCGGCGTCTTGAGTTCGTGCGAGGCGTCTGCGACGAAGCGTTGCTGTTGGCTCCAGGCGCGCTGCACGGGGCGGAGCGCCCAGCGTGAGAAGAACACGCTTACGACGAAAAACACCACGAGCGCGCCTGCGCCGATGGCCGCAAGCGCGAGGGCGAGCGACTGCCACGACGCCGCGGCGCTTGCGTCGGCGAACGCCAGAAGCGTGGTGCCGCCCACAGTGCGTTTCGCGTAGAAAAGGCCGAGCGCGTCGAGGTATCCCGTGCCCTCGCTTTCGTCCGCGACGGCTGCCACGGCGCTGTCCAGCACGTCGTCGGCGATGGAGGCCGTGGTTGCGGAAGGGGCGATGGACCTGCTCCCATCGGCCTCCACGGCGCACACCACCACGGGGATGACGGGATCGTTCTTGGCGCGCTTGCCGCCGATTTCCGGTGGGGCCATGCCGGCGGGTTCGGGGGCCGTTGCAGCGGCGCCTTCGGCAGCGCCACCTGCGTCGTCGGCGCTGTTGCCGGCACCGTCGGCGTCGCCTGGGGCGGCCGGTTCGCCGGTGCCGTCCGCGGCGCCGGCGCCCGCACCTGCGGAATCGCCTGCGTCAACGTCACCCGCGGCGCCGGCGTCGGCGGTGGCATCGGTGCCAGTGGGAGCGGGGGGCTGCGTGCCGGTGCCGGCGGCACGGTCGATGGAGGCATCGAGGGCGGCATGGACGCTGCTCACGCCCTGCTGGTAGTCGATGTAGCAAATGGCGGTGAAGAGAATCGCGAGAACCACGGCCACCGTGGCCATGTTGAGGGCGATGAACTTGGCGCGCAGCCTGCGCAGCATGGCGGCTTCCATGGGTCAGCACCCTGCGTCGCAGGCAGGAGCGCTCCCGGTGGAGGCGTTCCTGCCGGGGGTGCCCTCGCCGTTTCGGCCGCCCGCTGCGCTCCCGCCGCGTCTCGCGCCTCCGCCCGCCGCGCGCCCGCCGCGCTCCATGCTGTCGCCGCCGCCCGCTGCGTCCTTGTCGCGTTCCGCATCGCCTCCGGGCAGCGCGAGGCGGTAGCCGGCCTTGCGCAGCGTCTCGATGCGCGCGCCCGATCCCAGAAACGTGAACTTCTTGCGCAGAAACGATATGTAGGCTTCTACGTTGTTGTCCTCGGCGCTCGATTCCACGCCCCATACCTTGGCGATGAGCTGGTCTTTCGACACCACTTGGCCCGGATTCGCCATGAGTATCCGGCAGATGGAGAATTCCTTGTAACTCAAATGGATGGATTTCGCACCGCAGGCGAGGTCGTAGCTTTCCAAGTTGAGCTCGAGGTCGCCTGCGCGCAGCACCTCGAACAGCACCTCGCCTTGGCGGCGGGTGAGCGCGCGCAGGTGCGCCAGCAGCTCGGCCGGCGAGAACGGCTTGGTCATATAGTCGTCGGCGCCGGCGTCCAGCCCGGTGATCTTGTCGGCCACGGCGTCGCGCGCGGTGAGCAGCAGCACGGGGGTGCCGACGCCTTTGCGGCGCAGCTCGCTCGCCACGGCGAAGCCGTCCATCTTCGGCAGCATGACGTCCAGGATGATGACGTCGTACAGGTCGCTCGCGGCATAGTCGAGGCCGCTCGCGCCGTCGTGCACCACGTCCACGCCGTAGCCGTTTTCTTCCAATATGTGCCCGAGCGCCTGACCGAGGCGCACGTCGTCTTCCACGACAAGGACCTGCATGGCGGTGCCTGCCTTCTTCCGTTTCTCGTGACCTCGTTTTGCGACCTCGTTCCCATTGTAGCGGGAACCCTGAAATCGGCCTGAAAGAAACATGCCTTTCGCGAAGTCTTGTCAAATGGGAGGTACGGTCAAGGCACGTAATAGATGCGCCTTGAAAAGCCCCGGACCCGGTTTCGCCCGATACAATGATTTTGCAAGTCAGACCGCCTGCACGGCGTGCGGGCGCGTAAAGACACGAAGGGAGAGGCTATGGATCCCAAGCGGAAAAAGCGGCCGCCGGCGAAGGTCGTCAAGCGCATCGAGGAGATGAAGGCGGATCGGCGCCGAGACCTCTTCAAGGGTGCACTCGGCCTGGGTGCCGCCCTGTTGCTGGTGGTTGCGAAGACGGCTTTGGAGCTTTGCGGCCTTGTTTCCGCCGAAAACGTGGCGTTCGTCAACCTTTTGTTGCTGATGGCCATGGGGCTGGCCATCGTCACG
>CAJFUR010000057.1 GCA_904420215.1 uncultured Eggerthellaceae bacterium | reverse complement strand
GGCGTGCACCGCCTCGTGCGCATCAGCCCCACCGACGACAAGAAGCGCCGCCACACCACGTTCGCCGGCGTGGAGGTGCTGCCCGTGCTGCCCGACGACATAGAGGTGGACGTGAACCCCGCCGACGTGCGCGTGGACGTGTACCGCTCCAGCGGCCCGGGCGGCCAGTGCGTGAACACCACCGACTCGGCCGTGCGCCTCACGCACCTTCCCACGGGCATCGTGGTGACGTGCCAGAACGAGAAGAGCCAGCTGCAGAACAAGGAGGCGGCGTTCAAGGTACTGCGCGCCAAGCTCTACGAGCTGGAAGAGCAGAAGCGTGCCGAGGAACTGGCCCAACTGCGCGGCGAGCGCATGGAGAACACGTTCGGCAGCCAGATACGCAACTACGTGCTCTACCCCTACCAGCTGGTGAAGGACGTGCGCAGCGGCATCGAGACCGGCAACGTGGACGCCGTGCTCGACGGCGAGTTGGAGGAATTCGTGATAGGCTACCACAAATGGAGGGTATCGCAATGACGGCCGCCTGTGGCGGCGCATCTTGCCTTTCAGAACCCGAGGGCCTTCGCACACGGCACGAAGGCCGCTTAGCTCAAGCCCTCGGAACCTTTAAGGCAATCTGCACCACCACAGACGCCCTGTTGTTAACGATGTGGAGAGAGATGGATGGGGGAGGAGCGGCATGACCGAGCTTGAGCGGTGCGCCAACGAGATGCGGCGCGACATCGTGCGGATGATTGCAGAGGCGGGAAGCGGGCATCCCGGGGGGTCGCTGTCGTGCATCGACATCCTGTGCGCGCTGTACATGGGCGGCGTGCTGGAGCACGACCCCGCCGAGCCGCGCAAGGCCGGGCGCGACTGGTTCTTCCTGGCGAAGGGCCACGCGGCCCCGGCGCTCTACGCCGTGCTCGCGCATGCGGGGTACTTCCCGCGCGAGGAGCTGACGACCCTGCGCAAGCTCGGCTCGCGCCTGCAGGGGCACCCCGACTCCAGCCTGGTGCCGGGGGTGGAGGTGTCCACCGGCTCGCTGGGGCAGGGGCTTTCCATCGCCGCCGGGTGCGCGGCGGGCCTTGCGCTCGACGGGCAGGCGGGCGCCGTGTTCGCGCTTCTGGGCGACGGCGAGTGCGAGGAGGGCCAGGTGTGGGAGGCGGCCATGTTCGCCGCGCACCGCGGCCTCGACGGCCTGACCGCCATCGTGGACCGCAACAACCTGCAGATAGACGGGCGCACGAGCGAGGTGTGCGACCCGGGCGACCTGTCCGCGAAGTTCGCCGCCTTCGGGTGGGACGTGCGCGAGGCGGACGGGCACGACATCGCGGGGATGGTGGACGTGCTTTCGGCGTGCAAGGCCGACCGCTCGGGCCGCCCGCACGCGGTGATCGCCCACACGGTGAAGGGCAAGGGCGTGTCGTTCATGGAAGACCAGGCGGGATGGCACGGCAAGGCGCCGAACGCCGAGGAACTGGAAGCCGCGCTCGCCGAATTGGCGGGTGCCTGCGAAAAGGAGGCCTGCCGTGACTGACGCCGCCCCTGCCGCCAAGCTTGCCGACGCGGCGCTTGCCAAGACGAAGAAGGCCACCCGCGCCGCCTTCGGGCCGACGCTCGCCGAACTGGCGGCGGAAGGCCTGCCGGTGGTGGCGGTGGACGCCGACCTTTCGGGATCCACGACCACGGCCAAGTTCGCCGCCGCCTCTCCTGAGTACAAAAGCCGCCTGTTCAACTGCGGCATTGCGGAGCAGAACATGATCGGCGTGGCGGCGGGGCTGGCGCTTTCCGGCCACGTGGCCTTCACGGGCTCGTTCGCGGTGTTCGGCACGGGGCGGGCCTACGACCAGATACGCAACACGGTGTGCTACAGCAAGCTGGACGTGAAGGTGTGCCCCACGCATGCGGGCGTGTCGGTGGGGCCCGACGGCGGCAGCCACCAGATGCTCGAGGACGTGGCGCTCATGCGCGTGCTTCCCAACATGCGCGTGCTCGTGCCGGCCGACTACGCGGCGGCGCGCGCCGCGCTTAGGCTGGCCGCGGCCACGCCGGGACCGGTGTACGTGCGCATGGGGCGCGCCTCGGTGCCGTGCGTGTACGCCGACGGGGTGGAGCTGGAGCTGGGCCGCGCCTACGTGTTGCGTCCGGGCGACGACGTGACCATCGTGGCCTGCGGCGTGGAGATCCGCGAGGCGCTGGCGGCGGCCGAGGCTCTGGCGCAGGAGGGCGTGTCGGCCGAGGTGATCGACGCGTTTTCCGTGAAGCCGCTCGACGAGGAGACGATCCTCGCCTCGGCGCGCAAGACGGGGCGCGTGGTGGTGGCCGAGGAGCACAGCGTCGTGGGCGGGCTGGGCTCGGCCGTGGCCGACGTGCTGGCGCGGCGCCTCCCCACGCCGTGCGCGTTCGTGGGCGTGCGCGACACGTTCGGCAAGTCGGGCGAGTTCGAGCAGCTTCTGGGCTACTTCCACTTGGACTCCGCCGCCATTGTTGAAGCTGTGAAGAACGTCGTGGCTGCCTGACGGGTCTGATAAAATCGACGCGTCTCAGTACATCACGACTTGAATGGAGCAAACTGTGACGAACGTTTCAAGCCAGGGGGGTGGCGCACGTCCGAATGCCCGCACGGCACCCCGCGCGGCGCATTCCCGGCAGGCGCAGATGGCGTCGCAGCTCTCGGCGTCCCTGCCCGTGCTCGAAGTGGACGACATTCCCCAGCAGACGGGTTCCCCCGTCATCACCTTCGACCACGTCACCAAGGTGTATCCGGCGCAGCCCAACAGGCCGGCGCTTTCCGACATATCGCTGCAGATATACGCGGGGGAGTTCATCTTCCTCGTGGGTCATTCCGGTTCGGGCAAGTCCACCTTCATCCGCATGCTCATCCGCGAGGTGAAGCCCACGCAGGGGCGCATCCTCGTGGCCGACGAGGACCTGTCCTCCATGCGCAACTGGCGTGTGCCGTATCTGCGCCGCAACATCGGCTGCGTGTTCCAGGACTTCAAGCTGCTGCCGAACAAGACGGTGTTCGAGAACGTGGCGTTCGCGCTCGAGGTCATCGGCAAGAGCCGCCACGTCATCAAGACGCAGGTGCCCGAGGTGCTGCGCCTCGTGGGGCTGCAGGACAAGCTGGGCAAGCGTCCCGACCAGCTTTCCGGCGGCGAGCAGCAGCGCGTGTCCATCGCGCGCGCCATC
>CAJFUR010000056.1 GCA_904420215.1 uncultured Eggerthellaceae bacterium | reverse complement strand
TACTTGCGGTAGTTCACGCCGCGCTGGTAGCCCACCTTGTGGCGCAGGCTGTCGAAGTCCATCTTGATGGGGCCGGACGTGCGGCGCTGGGTCAGGAAGTCCTCCAGATCCTTGAACATGCGCCCGCCGTTCTCGTCCTTCAGGCAGTCCTGATCGAGGTATTCGCCCAGTTCGATGATCAGGTCCATGTCGGCCTTGACCTCGCCCACGTCAACGGCCTTGTTCACGGCGCCGTAGAACACGGGCGATCCGCCGTAGTGGGTCATCACCACGTCGTCC
Organism: uncultured Eggerthellaceae bacterium; assembly: GCA_904420215.1. Taxonomy (GTDB): domain Bacteria; phylum Actinomycetota; class Coriobacteriia; order Coriobacteriales; family Eggerthellaceae; genus CAJFUR01. The sequence continues at coordinate 8,838 of CAJFUR010000056.1, read as the reverse complement.
TTCTCGGCGCAGGAGGCCAAGGGCAGGAACAGGTCGCACGCTGCCTCGATGGCCGGCGTGATGAACAGGTCGGTGGCCATGCAGAACTCGAGGTTCTTCAGGCCCTCGTACCAGCCGTGCGGCTGGGCGCAGCAGGTGGGCGCCAGAAGCGTGGTGGACTGGATCCAGCCCATGCGGATCTTGTACGGCTCGCCCTTGGTCATGGCGTCGAACATCATGTCGGCCTGCGCGTTGCGGATGTTGTCCACGTACAGCGGGTATTCCTTGTAGCCGATGGTCTTGTCGCGCAGCTCCTTGGGCAGGCTGTCCCAGCCGATGCGGCGCGTGGGGCGCGCGGCGTCCTCGGCGGCGTTGTCGTCGGCGCCGGCGTCGGCCTTGTCGAGGTTGAACTCGGTCTTCTCGCCCTCGGTGGCCAGCTTGTCCTCAACGCCGGGCGCGGCGTCGATCTCGGCCACGATCTGCCCGCCGGGCACGTCGATGTTGCCCGTGATGGCCATGAGCGCCAGCACGCAGTGGGCGGCCTGGTTGCCGTTCTGGTTCTGGTCGAACGCGAGGCCCCAGGCGATGGAGGCCGGCTTGGCGTTGGCGTACATGCGCGCGGCCTTGTAGATGTCCTCCACCGGCACGTCGCAGATCTCGGCGGCCTTCTCCGGCGTCATGCCCAGCTCGGGGTCGTTGATGCGGGCGGCGAACTCGTCGAAGCCATACGTCCACTTCTCCACGAAGTCGTGGTCGTACAGGTCTTCGTTGATGATGACCGACAGCCACGCCATGGCCATGGCGGTGTCGGTGCCGGGACGCACGCGCAGATGCACTTCGGCGCGCGTGGCCAGCCAGTTCACGCGCGGGTCCACCGAAATGAGCTTCGCTCCGCGCTTCATGAGGTCGATGACCGCATGCCCGAACAGGCCGTCGCCGTTGGAAGCGAGCGGCATCTTGCCCCACATGACCATCACGCCGGGAACCTGATAGGCCGGGTTGTCGTAGGTGCCCTCGAGGCCGCCGGCGTAGTCCATTTCAGGATAGTACGCGCCCAGAACGTGCGAACAGGACATGGAGCGGGGCTGGTAGCAGGCGTAGCCCGACTGCGTGTAGCAGGCGTTCGGCGTGCCCAGCACGGCCTGCGCCATGTCGGACACCAGGATGCCGCCCGAGCGGCCCGTGCCGGAGAACACCGCCATGCACTCAGGGCCGTAGGTGTCGCGAAAGTAGTCGCGCTTCTCCTTGACGATGGCGAACGCCTCGTCCCACGTGATGCGCTCCCACTTGTCGTGCTGGCCGCGGTACTTCGGGTCGCGCTTCATGGGGTAGATCACGCGGCTGGGGTTGTACACGTAGTCCTTGAGCGCCAGGCAGCGGGCGCACAGGCGGCCCTTGGTGATGGGGTTGTTCTCGTCGCCTTCCACGTGATCGATGACCCCGTCCTTGTTCACGTAGATCTTCAGGCCGCACCCCACCGGGTGGCACCCCGGCGGCGACCACATGGAGGTACGCACGACGGTGAGGTCACCTTCCTCGTACTTCCACGGCTTGCCAAGATCATTCTTGAATTCCATACCGCTCCTTCCTTTCTCGTCTCGGGCGCCGTCGGGGCTTCGCGCCCGCCCCGACCTTCGCACCCGCCCCGACTATAGTGCGCAAGCCGCGCGGGCGCATTGAACACGAGTGCTTAATTGCCCTGCCACAGGGGTGGCAAGGCATTAGCATTCACATATTATTTTTCAGCCGAAATGCTTTTGAACTCGATATTCCTTGCTCATTTGGCGTCCCCCGCCCCATTTTCGGCTTCGGAGCGAGACGCCTCCGCCCCGGCGCGAGGCACCCCGGATCCGACGCCCGTTTTTCCGGCACGCGACGCCCCGGCCCCAGCTTCCGCCTCTTCGGGCAAGCCCCCGGCTTCGGCGCCCACCGCTTCGGCCTTGGTGCCCGCCACCCCGGCTCCGGCGCCCGCAGCCTCGTCAACCCAGTGCAGCTTCGTGCGGAAGGCGTAGGCCACGTGCACCGCCACGAAGCCCAGAACCACGATGACGATGCCCAGCGCGAAGGCCGGCAGGAAGCTTCCCGTCACGTCGAAGACGCCCGCCACCGTGACCGGCCCCAGACACCCGATGACCCCGGTGCCGATGCGCGCATAGGCGAAGATGGCCGGGTAGTCGCGCTCGCCGAATATCTGGCGGATGAGCAGCGGCGTGGACACCGACACGAGCGAGTTCTGCGCCCCGAACAGAAACGCCGAGACGTAGAGCAGCACCAGGTTGTCGCCCGCGAGGATGAAACCCAGAAAGCCCAGCGCCACCATGGCCAGCTGGATGTTGACCGTGAACTGGACGCCTATCTTGTCGTTGAGCCAGCCCACGATGAACTTCTCCACCACGTTGCCCACCATCACGGCCGTGAGCAGCGAGGAGCCCACCATGGCCGAGAAGCCCACCGACTGGGCGAATCCCGGCAGGTGCGAATTGAAGCCGGCAAAGTAGGCGATGAGGCCCGCGAACAGGAACATGCACACGAACGGCACGGTCTTGAGGGCCTTCGACACCGGCACGCCCGGAAGGTCGCGGTGCTCGGCCACGCGCAGCTTCTCGCGCCGCTCGTCCTCCTCGGTCCACCCGTAGGGCTTCCAACCGATGTCCTCGGGGTGCAGCTTGAACACGAACAGCGTCCACGGCAGCACCAGCACCGCCATCACGACGGCGGCCAGCATGTATGCCTCGCGCCATCCGAATGTTTCAATGAGCAGGGTGAACACCGGGGAAAGCACCGCCCCGCCAATGCCGGAGAACGACATGGCGCAGCCCAGCGCCAGCCCCTTGTGCTTCTTGAACCAGTTGTCGATGAGGATGGGGGCGGGAACCACGAAGATGAAGCTGCCGGCAAGGCCGAACACCACGCCGGACACCCACCACTGCCACGGTTGGGTGTACAGCCCCATGGCCGCCACGGCGGCCACCACCAAGGCGAACGACACCGACAGGAGCCGGTTCACGTTGAATTTCGTGATCCACTTGCCCACCACGGGCATGGCGAACACCGTGGCAATGAAATAGAACGTGAGGTAAAGGGATATTTCGGAACGGGTGAAGCCCAAATCCTCGCAAACCGGAACGAAGAACACGCCGGCCGCGTCCAGAACGGCCCCCAGGCCGCCGGCCTGCATGAAGCAGCATCCTATGAGGACGAACCACGCGTAGTGGATGCGGCCCTTCCGGGCCGTCCCGTTGGAAGTTGATGATTGCATGATTTTCACCTATCTATCGGGCGATGCGAACGCGCATCCTACATAGACCTATGCCTTGGCCGCCGCCCACACGGGAGTTCTGTCCCTGCGCGGGAACCCAGGCCCACGCGGGAACCCGAACCCACGCGGGAGTTCAGGCCGGCACCTTTTCAGAACATGCATATCGAATATCGAGAAACATGACGCACGGCGGCGCTCAGGGGCGCACGGTGCACGCGGCGCGAACCCCAAGCCGCCGCGCCCGCCCATCGCCTGCAGCAAACGGGCCTGCAGCATGGGGCGGCACCGGTTCCTGCCAGCACGCCCGCCCATCGCCTGCCGCAGACGGGCCTGTCGCGCGAAGCGGCGTCGGCTTTCGCCGATGCGCCTGCCCATCGCCGGGGCCATCCGTCACGAGGCATCCCCCTTCCCCTCGGCTTTTCTCCTAACCCATGGCCAATGGATGCACGGATTGTGTGACAAATCGCGCGCGCGATCATGGGGCGGGAGTTCCTATCTTGGAAAACGGGGCGCCGGCCAGCCCCCGCAAGTAGGCACCGAGGGATTAGGAAACCACTCCGAACTGGGAAGACACGAAGGATGAGGGCACGGGAGGCAAGGAGCGGGGCGAACCGCAAGCACAGAAAGCCCGCAGGTGCGCGGGCAGGTGGGCAGGAGGCCCGCAGGCGCGCGGACATGGATGCGCAGACGGGCCGCGCACGGGCAGGTGAGCCGCGCGCGGGCGGGTAGGCGGACAGGCGGGCAGACGAGCCGCCCACGCGCGGGCCGCGCACGGGCGACCCTCGGGCAGACACGGGCACGTGCGGGCCCGCGCGCAGGTGGGTCTCGGACAGATGCCCGCGCATGCGGCCCGCAGGCGTGGGCGGGCGATTCCATCCCGGATGTCCACTTCGACGCATGAGAAAGTGAGGAAAGCGTCTACGAAGCTTGACGAGTGCAACTCGACGAGTGCAGGGCCTCGGGCAGATGCGGCGCCCGCAAGCTTATGCAAATCAGGGAGTAGAATTTATGCAAATCTGGTAGTAGAATTTATGCAAATCTGGTAGTAGCGAGAAAAGAGGTTTTCGTGATCCCGCGAGACGCAGAAGCCAAGATTGCAGAGCAAGCACAGAAACTGCCGGTGGTTTCCATCACCGGCCCTCGCCAAAGCGGCAAAACCACCCTTGCGAAAAACGCTTTCCCCGCATACGAGTACCTTTCCTTCGAAAATCCCGACGTGCGGACCCTGTTCAACGCCGACCCCCGGGGTTTTCTTGCCCGCCATGAAAGCCATGTAATTTTCGACGAGGCGCAGCGCGTGCCGGAACTGTTCTCCTATCTGCAGGAAATGGTTGATTCCGGCGACGAGCCGGGAAGGTTCGTCGTCACCGGATCCCAGAACTTCCTGCTGTCCAAAGCGGTGGGCCAATCGCTCGCCGGACGCGTTGCGCTTTTCACGTTGCTGCCCCTGTCGTGCCACGAACTGCAACATGCGGGAATGACTCCCCGGACGGCAGCCGAATGGGTCTGGCGCGGCGGCTATCCCCGCATTTTCGGCAGCAGGCTGGAACCGGTGGACTTCTTCCCGAGCTACATCGAAACCTATCTCCAGCGCGATGTCCGAGAGGAGCTGGGGGTGCGCAGCTTGACGGCTTTCATGCGGTTCCTGCGGCTGTGCGCATTGCGCTGCGGGGAAATGCTGAACGTCGCCGCCCTCGCATCGGAGTGCGACATCGACGTGAAAACGGCATCCGGCTGGCTGTCGATCCTCGAAACGAGCCACATCGTCTACCTCCTGCAGCCCTATTTCTCAAACAAAAGAAAGCGTCTGGTGAAAAGACCGAAGCTGTACTTCCTCGACACGGGGCTCGCCTGCAGCCTCGCAGGGCTGGAAACGCCCGCAGACGTGGGCGAAAGCGGGCACTTCGGCCATTTCTTCGAAGCGGCGGTGGTCTCGGAAGTGCTCAAGGGATTCTATGCCTGCGCCCGCACGCCGCAGCTTTCGTTCTGGCGCGACTCCAACGGCAGGGAAATCGACCTGCTCGTCGAACAAGGGCTGCGCGCGGTACGGGCCATGGAGGTCAAATCGGGGGCGACGTACCGGGACAAGCACTTCGACGCGCTTTCGAGCATTGCACAGCGCGAACTCGGCCTGGAGCCGCAGCAGTGCTCGGTGGTGTACGGCGGCGACGTGGAGGCGGAGACGCAACGCGGCCGCGCAGTGCCCTTCTGGCGTACGGCGAGCCTGCTGCCGCTGTAAACCCGGAACGGCAGGGACGCACGACGTCGGCACTGGCGCAAGGCCGTAGAAAACGCACAAGGCGCCGCCCCCTGAGGGGCGGCGCCTTGCAATGCGTGCGGCGCGCAGGCGCGCGCCGCACGGCAACGTGCTAGTTGCGGGACTTCTCGGGCTCGCCCTCGACCGTCCAGCGGTCGCGGAACTTCTTGGCCGTGTTGACGGCGACGATCATGCACAGGGCCACGATGGCCATGAACACGATGCCGCAGCCGTAAGCGGCCTGGAAGCCACCCGTGATGGAAGCCACCAGAGCCACGAACGTGGCGCCAATGCCGCCGAGGACGGCGATGGGCATGTTCATGTAGGAGTAGATCTCGCCGTAGCGGCGGTCACCGTAGCAGGCACGCGTGACCAGCGGCAGACCCACCGACATCATGGCGTCGCCCGTGCCGATGCAGAAGCCGGCCACCAGCATGGGAATCTGGTTGTCGCCCATGAACATCACCATGAGCAAAAAGCCGATGATGCTGATGACGGCGAAGCCCACCATGGCGTTGCGGATGCCGATCTTGTCGGCCAGCGTACCCAGGGCGATCTTGCCCAGAATGTTGCCGACGGCGGCAGCGGAGATCATCGTCGCGCCCAGCATGGCCAAGTCGGCGCCGCCAACGGACTGCACGGCCGTGGGCATCATGGACTTGTAGCCGCCACCCAAGGAAATGAGGCCAGCGCCGATGAGGATGGCCCAGAACGCGATGGTACCCAGCGCGAACTTGCCATTCACACCGCTCTTCTTCACAGAGTCTTCGCCTTCGGCGACTTCCTTCTCAATGCCATAGGGAGCCAGACCCACGTCCTCGGGACGCGTGCGGAAGAAGAAGAACGCCGGAATGAGGATGAGGACGGCCGCCACCGCAGCCTCGACCATGAAACCGGTCTTGTAGCCACCCGACTGGATGATGCCAGCAAACGTGGGCGACCACACGAACGTGCCGACGCCGGTGAACGCAGAGGCGATGCCCAGGAACTTGCCGGCCTGCTTCGGCGCGAACCAGTTGTTGATCAGCACCGAGGGGCCTACCAGGAAGATGACGGGGCCGGCCAGGCCGAACAGGGCGCCGGAGATGTAGATCTGCCACACTTCGGTCCACACGGTCATGAGCAAAAGGCCCGCGACGATGAGGATGCCGCTGATGCCGAACAGAATGCGTGCGTCAACCTTGTCGAACAGGCGGCCGCAGAACGGCAACCAGACAAGCATGACGTACGAATACACCGTCATGAGCAGGGTCACCTGCGTGACGTCCGGCGCCCCCGTTTCGGGATTCACCAAACCGAACGCTATCGCCATGGGGGCGAAGTAGTTGCCCATGACGTTGAGCACCAGGCCCATGCCGCCGGCCATCATCATGCACACGCCGATGAAGACGAGCCATGCGCGATGGAATCCCTTCTTCTCTTCAACCATTTCTTTTCCCTTTCCTAAACGATTGCGAGATGGACACAAACAAAACCGTTGGTCGCTTCCCCCTCTCTCTTCATCGTGTCCCCTTTGTTCGCACCCGCAGCATGTGCAGGCCGGTTGATTCTGTTCCTATTCGCGTCAACTTTCATGGGGCTTGGTTTCCTATCTTCGAAAATCAGGTGAAAAACGCGATTCGAGCATAGGAAGCGAAGGCTTATCCATATATATGACCTGCGAAAATGCGTGTCGCATACCGTTGACTGCTAAGTCGGGGCCACATCCCACGCCGGCGAACCTGCCAGAAAAAAGGCCCGGCATGCCCATCGCACGCCGGGCCGTTTCCATCGCATGCCCTGCGGCCCACGCCGCCTCGGCCCACGCAGCCGCGCGGCGCGAGGCACACGTGGCATGCGCCCCGCGCGGCCCTACTCTTCCCCGCGCTTCATGAGCTCCTGCCAGGTGACGTCCTGCCCGTAGGAGTACGGCTCGCCCGCCACGTAGTCGTTGCGGAAGCCGCCCTGCTCGCACATCACCTTGCTCGGCGAGGGCTCCATGTTCTCGGGCGTGCACTTGTACACCTTGCACACGATGCTCTTGAACGGGCACCCGATGCCGCCCGGGCCCGTCTCATAGGACGCGGTGAGGTTGTTGATGTTGACGTCCCACATGCCGAACAGGCTCGGGAAGGCCGGGTCCTTCTCGGGGTACCACCAGCCGTGCTCGGCGTACACGTAGTTCGGGTTCACCGTGTGGTCGAGGTGTGCCTTCTGCCGGCAGCGTCCCTCGGAGTTCTCCAGCCACACCCATTCGCCCTCGTTGATGCCCAGCTCGGCGGCCACCTTGTCGTTGATCTTCACGATGGGGTCGGGGTGGAACTCGCGCATGGTCTTCTGCTGGCGGTTCTCCGAATGGAAGAACTCGTAGGAGCGGCTGCCGTTCACGCAGATGAACGGGTATTCCTTGCGGAACTCAGGCTCGTGCAGCCACTTGTAGGTGTGGATGGACTCGTGGTGCTTGGGCCACGGGTCGATGCCCCACGCGCCGAACGTGGCATACGGCACCAGTTCGATGCGCCCGGACGGCGTGGCGAAGCCCACCTGCCCGTCGGCGCGCAGAAGGCCCTTCTCGTACTTGTAGTACGTGGCGCAGAAGTCGTCGTACTCGTGGCAGCCTTTCTTCACCAGCGCGTCGAAGCTGCACTCGCCGTCTTCGTGGTGCTTCTTCCAGTAGTCGGTGTGGGCGTCTTCTATCTCCACCATGCCGGCCTTCGAGCGCCCGGCGCTCTTGTAGCTCTTGCCCGTCTCGGGGTCGTAGATGTTGAAGCCCGTGTCCAGGTAGTCCTGCAGAAGCGCCTCCAGCGTGGGCCAACGCTTCTGGAACAGCTCCGGGTTCATCTTGTTGCCCAGGGCCACGATGAGCTCCTCGTCGGACTTGGCCTCGTACCACTCGCTCACGCTCTTCATGGCGCGCAGCGGCGTCCACCACACGCGCATGGAGTCGCGCTCGGCCGTGGTCTTGAGCGGCAGGAAGATGTCCGCGAACGCCACGGCGGTGGGCGTGAGGTACGGGTCGGCCACCACGCAGAACTCCACGTTCTCCAACATCTTGTAGATGCGCGGCGCCGCGTTGCCCGTGCAGGTGATGGCGTTGGCCCCCTGCGACCAGAACATCTTCATGGGGTAGGGCTTGCCCGTCTCGAACGCGGTGTTCACGGCGTCGCAGTCGGCCATGCCAATGAAGTGCACGTATCCGGGGTGCACCACGTCCACCGTGAGCTTCTTGGCGAAGGTGTCGGGGTCGCAATACAGCTGCGCGGTGGCGTAGCCGGGGTTGATGTCGAAGCCGTTGCGCACCAGCAGGTTCGTGCCCGGCTTGTCGATGTTGCCGCACACGCTCATGATGTCGCTCACCGTCTGG
>CAJFUR010000055.1 GCA_904420215.1 uncultured Eggerthellaceae bacterium | reverse complement strand
TCGACCCGGCGGTCATCAACCCGGTGTCGCTTGCCCAGCAGGGCTTCAACAAGATAGCGGGCGCCACCATGGTGGACGAGGACGGCGTGACCAAGGTTCCGCTGTTCACCATCGAGGAAGACGACATCCCGGAAGGCGTGGAAGGAAAGCCGCAGGAGGGCCGCTTCACGTACAAGCAGTTCCTGGCCGACGGCTTCGTGCGCGTGCCGCGTTCAGAAGGCGACAACTACGGCTACACGGCGCTGAAGGACTTCATCGACGACCCCGAGGCGAACCCCCGGGAGACGCCGTCGGGCAAACTGGAGATCTACTGCCAGGGCATCGCCGACTTCTGCAAGGCGGTCGGCTTCACCGAGAAATCCCCGATTGCCAAATACGAAGTTCCCGAAGAGGGCTTCGAGGAGACGTTTGACGACTGGGAAGCCAAAGCGAAGGGCGAGTATCCCTTCCAGCTGGTCACGCTCCATTGCCTGCGCACGGTGCATTCCTCGTTCGACAACGTGCCGTGGTGCAAGGAAGCTGCGCCCAACGACTTGCAGCTCAATGCGCGCGACGCGGCCGAGCTGGGCATTGCGGACGGCGACACGGTGCTTGTCACCAGCCGCTGGGGGCAGTGCCTGCGCAACGCGGACGTGACCGAGCGCATCATGCCGGGCGTGGTGAAGCTCGACGAGGCGACGTGGGTCGATGTGGACGAGGAAACGGGCATCGACAAGGCCGGATCGGCGAACTACCTGGTGGGCGACATCAAGACGGGCTCCGGCATTCAGGCATGGAACAGCTGCAACGTCCGTGTGGAGAAGTGGGATGGCGAACCGCTTGCCCCTGACTGCGAGTGGCCGCTGCGAGTAGTGGAGGCGTGAGTGCCATGGAACAGAAGGCTTTCTACCAGAACATGAACGAATGCACCGGCTGCCGCTGCTGTCAGGTGGCCTGCAAGGACAAGAACGACCTGGAGGTGGGTTTCCTGTTTCGCAAGGTCACGGATTTCGAGGGAAACGCGTTTCCGGACGTGTGGTCGGCCTCCCTCTCGATGGGGTGCAACCACTGCGATTCGCCCGCCTGCGTGGCCAACTGCCCGCAGGGCGCGCTGTACAAGGAAGACAAGCACGGGTTCGTCCTTCAGGATCACGACCTGTGCATCGGCTGCCAGACCTGCGTGAACGCATGCCCGTATGGCGCGCCGGTGTACTTCCCAGAGGAAAACAAGACGCGCAAGTGCGACGGGTGCATCGACTGGGTGGAAAACGGCATGCTGCCCGCCTGCGTGGGCGCCTGCTCGACGCGCTGCCTGGGCTTCGGCGCGGCGGCCGACATCGCGGCCGAACACGCGGACGCGGCGCGCGACCTGTCCGTTTTGCCTTCTTCCGAGGAAACGGGCCCGAACTTCTACATTCTGCCCAAGGCCGAATTGGCCTAGGCGGTTCCATCCTGCGCGGCGTCCTGCTTGGTGGCGCCGCGCAGGTGGGCTGACAGGGGAGGCCGTTCGACGGAGAAGGAGGGGAGTGACATGGGAGTGCGCGACGTGGAAACGTGGGAGCGCCAAGGCAGCATGGCGGCGCTTCTCGCCGCGCTGCTGCGCAGCGAGCCTTGCGGGGAGTGGCTGGGCCAGTTGGCTGCAGACGAGGTGTTTTCCGAACTGCCGTATGCGCAGGAAAGCAAGGATGCCGAAGCGGGGCGGGCGCTGGTGGCGGGATGGCTCGCCGCCTTGGACGAAGCGTCGCTTGCGGTCGCGCGTTCGGACTACATGGCCTTGTTCGTGGGGCCGGCGGCGCCGCTTGCGCCGCCTTGGGAATCGGTGTGCCGCCATGCGGACGAGGCGCTGGTGTTCCAGAAGGAGACGCTCGAAGTGCGCGCGGCTTTCCGCGAGCGGGGGCTTCGGGTGGAAAGGCTGCACCACGAGCCGGACGATCACATTGCCTACGAACTGGAGTTCGCCGCGGCCGTGGCCGGGCAGGTTGCCGCGGCGTGGGAGGCGGGGGCTGCGGAGGCCGCCGCGCAGGCGGAGGCCGCCCTGCGCGACTTCTGCGCGCAACACCTGTCGCGTTGGGGCTTCGTTTGGGCCGACCTGGTCTTGGAACATGCGCGGACCGATCTTTACCGCGGCGTGGCCCTGCTCGTCAAAGGCTGGCTTCGGCAAGTGCTGCAGGAGGCGTGCGCCAAGGACGCTGCCTAGGCTTTCGGCGTGCGCGTGCGGCGGGCGGCTTGGCAGGCGGCCGTGGGGCTTGGCCGCGCGTTGCGCGGCCCCCGGGATGTGCTATGGTATGCCAAGGGGAAGCCGGGGGCTGCGGATCGTTTGGTGGTGATGGGGTGTGGGGCAAAAGGCGTTCTTTTTCGACATGACGGCGTGTTCCGGTTGCCGTTGCTGCCAAGTTGCGTGCAAGGAGTCCCATGACCTGCCGGTTGGCGTGTTCTACCGCAAAGTCTCGGACTTCGAGGGCGGCGCGTTTCCCCGCGTGTGGGCGGCGTCGCTGTCCATGGGGTGCAATCACTGCGGCAATCCCCAGTGCGTTGCGAACTGCCCCGTCGCCGCTCAGGTGAAGCAGGCGGACACGGGGCTGGTGCTGCAAGACACCGAGATGTGCATCGGATGCAAGAAGTGCATTGCCTCATGCCCCTATGGCGCCCCTTCCTACAATCCCGAAGACGACACGGTGCGCAAGTGCGACGGGTGCATCGCACTGACGCAGGCCGGTTTCCAGCCAGCCTGCGTCGCGGCCTGTTCCACGCGGGCACTGAAGTTCGGCGACCGCGACCAGTGGGAGGCGTTGGATGTGGCGCCCCTGCTCACGAGCGATCTCTCCTGCCTTCCCGATTCCAGCATCACGTATCCCAACGTGCTCGTTCTGCCCAAGGACGAGATGCGCCCATGAAGCGGGGTCTGCGGCTGAAGTTCGCGGTGCTGTTCGTTCTGGTCGTCACGGTGGCGCTCGGCGCGGCAGGCGTGTTCAGCGCCGTTTCGCAACAGAGGCAGGCCGAAAAGGAGATGCTCGAAAAAGCCCAGGTCCTGGCACAGGAAATGGACGCGGTCTGGGCGTTCTTCGAAACGAACCAGCACCAGTTCAAAACCGACGAGCAAGGCAACTACGAGTTGTACTGCGTCATTGCCGCGAAGTCGGTGAGCAAGTTCTTCACGTCCGAGACGAATTACGTCATCCATTACACCAACGTCACCACGCGGCGCGCTTCCGACGCGCCGGACGCGTTCGAGGCCGAAGCTCTCCAGGCGTTTCTGGCCGACCCCACCCTTGAGGAATACTACGGCATTGCCGATTACGAGAAGAAGGGCACGCAGGTGTTCCGCTACATGCAGCCGCTGTACATGGGCGAATCGTGCCTGGAATGCCATGGCGAGCCGGCAGGGGAGCTGGACTCCTTCGGCTATGCCAAAGAGGGCAAGCACGTGGGGGACATAGCAGGCGCCGTGAGCATCGTGATGCCCATCGATTTGTACTTGGAGGACATAGAGGGCAACATCGCGTCGAACGTCTTTTTCTACAGCTGCATTCTGGTGGTGGGTTTCGCGGTTATCCTGTTCGGCGTTTCGCGGTTGGTCACCAAGCCTCTGGGGAAGTTGGAGGACGCGACGGGGCGCATAGAGAAGGGCGACTTCGACATCGACGTCGAAGGAATTGGCGACCGCGACGAGATACAGCGCCTCGCGCGCCGCTTCGAGTCCATGGCTGCGCAGTTGAAGCGGTCGTATGAGGACCTGGAGGGGCAGGTCAGGGAGCGCACGGGCGAGCTGGCCCGCGCGAACGCCGAACTCGAGCGGCGCCGCGAGCAACTGGAGCGGGCGAATGCCGTGTTGCAGGAGACGAACGAGTTCAAGTCGGACTTCCTGGCCACCATGAGCCACGAGCTGCGCACGCCGCTCACGTCCATTCTGGCGTTCACGGAGATATGGGAGAACATGGACGTGGAGCGCGACGAGAGGGAACGCGCCGCCGTCCACGAAGTGCGCGAAAGCGGCCAGCTGCTCCTGTACATGGTTGACAACATTCTGGAAATGGCGCGCAGCGAGGCGGGCAAGACGGCGCTTTCCATCGAGCCGGTGGACATGATGGACCTCATCAATGCGGTGGAGAAGCCGACGGGATTCCTGGCGCAGAAGCGCTCCATACGCCTGACGGCATGCGTGGATGCCGACGTGCCCATCATCATGGCCGACTGGGAGAAGCTGCGGCGCATCGTGGAGAATCTGGTGTCGAACGCCATCAAGTACACCCGGCGCGGCGGCGACGTGCAGGTGCGCGTGCGCAACGACGAGGTGCGCGGCGGCATCGTCGTTTCGGTGGCGGACAACGGCATCGGCATCAGCGAAGAGAACCTTCCCTTCGTGTTCGACCGCTACACCCAGATCGACAAGTCGTCGCAGAAACGCTACAGCGGCAGCGGGTTGGGGCTGGCCGTGGTCAAGGAGCTGGTGGAGTTGCACGGGGGCGAGGTGTGGGTGGAAAGCGAATACAAGAAGGGGAGCACGTTTTCCGTGTTCGTGCCTTCGGGCGACAATCGCTGGAGCGAGGACGAGTGACGGCGGCCGCGGCAGGTCGGGGCGCGTTGGGGCGCTGGGGCGGCGCGGCGCCGGAGTGCCGACCGGTGGTGGGCCTGACAGGCAGGGACGGGGGAACCTCGAGGGAAGGCGGCAAAAGATGGGGGACAAAACGACGGGAAGCCCTCTTGCAAAAGCCGGCGTGGTGCAGATGCCGGAAGAGGCGCGCGCGAAGATGAAGATCATGCTTGTTGACGACGAGCCGCGCATGCACACGCTGGTGGCCCGCATCGCGAACGATGCAGGGTACGACTTCGTGGGTGCCGAGGACGGCGCACGTGCGCTCGACGTGTACGAGCGGGAGAAGCCCGACCTGGTCATCCTGGACGTGATGATGCCCGGCCTGGATGGCTTCCAGGTGTGCCGGCGGTTGCGCGAGCGGGGCGCGACCGAACCGGTGATCTTTCTCTCGGCCAAGGGCGACATCGTGGACAAGGGTGTCGGGTTCGACGCGGGCGGCGACGACTACCTGGTGAAGCCCTTCGGAAGCGACGAGCTTGCCATGCGCATAGGAGCGCATCTGCGCCGCCAGCAGCGCATGGCCGCCGCGCGGCCTGCCGACGTGGTGGAATACGAAGGGCTTCGCATCGACCTGCACAAGCGCAAAGTGACCAAGCGTGGCGAACCCGTGGCGCTCACCCCGAAGGAGTTCGACATCCTGGCTATTCTGGCGTCGGACGCCGGCAGCATATTCACGCGCGAGCAGCTGACGCTGGCCGTGTGGGGCGAGGAATACGCAGGCGAGACCCTGGGCGTGGCCGTCTACATCCGCCGCATCCGAGAGAAGCTGGAGGACGTCCCCTCCAAGCCCGTGTACGTGCAGACCGTGTGGCGCGAGGGGTACAGGTTTGGGGAGTGAGGGGCTTTGGGGGCGTGCGGAGTTGCGGTGTCGAACCGCGCCGAACGCGCTTCTGCGATTCAAAACCCGAAGGAAGTTCGATGGCTCCAACGGCGGATGGGGCATAGGGACATGGTTGTGGATGCCGCCGGCGAACTTCTTGCGACAGGCGCTGCTTTGAACTGCGCCGGCATTTTCCGAATCGGCGTTTCGATGCCGCGGCGCGAACGCAAGGCAATGCCTCCCCAAACGAGCCGGGAGGCATTGCCTTGCGTTCGCACTAGGCGGTCGAATTCAAGGGTGCGATTCCTGAATTTTGCTACGAGGCGCTGCGAAGCGTCAGACCCCGAAGGTCACTCCCACTCTATCGTCCCGATCGGCTTCGGCGTCAGGTCGTAGCATACCCGGCAGATTCCCGGCACTTCGGTCAGGATGCGCCCCGTGATCTTCTTCAGCAGCGGCCAGTCCAGTTCGGGCACCTCGGCGGTCATGGCGTCAACCGTGTTCACGGCGCGGATGATCGCGGGCCACTCGAAGGCGCGCACGCCGCCGCGCACGCCCGTGGCGCGCATGTCGGGCACCACCACGAAGTACTGCCACACCTTGCCCTCGAGGCCGGCCGCGGCGAACTCCTCGCGCAGGATGGCGTCGGCCTCGCGCAGCGCTTCCAGCCGGTCGCGCGTGATGGCGCCCAGGCAGCGCACGCCGAGTCCCGGGCCGGGGAAGGGCTGGCGCTCCACCATGGACTCGGGCAGCCCCAGCTCACGCCCGACGACCCGCACCTCGTCCTTGTACAGCAGCTTCACGGGCTCGCACAGCTCGAACTGCAAATCGTCCGGCAGGCCGCCCACGTTGTGGTGCGCTTTCACGCCGTCGGATTCCAGGATGTCGGGGTAGATGGTGCCCTGCGCAAGAAAGCTCACCTCGTCGCCCACCTTGCGCGCCTCCTCCTCGAACACGCGGATGAACTCGGCGCCGATGATCTTGCGCTTGTTTTCGGGCTCCTCCACGCCGGCCAGCAGGTCCAGGAAGCGGTCGGTGGCGTCCACGTACACCAGGTTCGCGTCCATCTGGTTCTGGAACACGTCCACCACCTGCTCGCTCTCGCCCTTGCGCATGAGGCCGTGGTTCACGTGCACGCAG
>CAJFUR010000054.1 GCA_904420215.1 uncultured Eggerthellaceae bacterium | reverse complement strand
GCCGAGGGGCACCCCGCCTCCGTCATGGACATGAGCTTCGCGAACCAGGCGCTCGCGGCCGAGTACCTGTATGCGCACCAGGGCGAGTTGGAGAACAAGGTGTACGACGTGCCGGCCGAGATAGACGACGGCGTGGCGCGCGTGAAGCTGGAAACGCTCGGCATCGAGATCGACACCTTGACCGAAGAGCAGATCAAATACATGAACTCGTGGAACTTTGCCCAGGCGTAGGGGCGCAGGACGCAGGGGCGCGGTGACGCACGCGCCACCCGAACCGAAGGCCCGCGGATCGACCCGCGGGCCTTTTGCCGCCCCGCCTTGCGCCGCGCCCTCAGTACCTGCTGATGCCGCAGCGTTCCTTGATGGCGCGGATGTCGGGCGGCAGGTCCTCGGGCGGGATGGCCTTCACGGCGGCCTCCGAGCCCAGTTCGAGCGCCTTGTCGTAGTACCAGCACTTGTACGTGACGAACTGGAGCGTCTCCTGCAGCCGCTCCAGTTCGCGCTCCACCGCCTCGCGGCGGGCGTGGATGAGCTCGCGCCGCTGCGGCAGGGTGGCGTCGCCCTGCTCGTAGAGGTCGATGTAGCTCTTGATCTCCTTGATGGGCATGCCCGAGAGCTTCAGCCGCTCGATGAAGCGCACCCACTCGAAGTCGTCCTCGGTGAACATGCGGATGCCGCTGCCGCTGCGGCTGGTGTGCGGCAACAGGCCCTCCTTGTCGTAGTAGCGCAACGTGGAGGCGGGAATGCCCAGTTCCCTGGCCGCGTCGCCGATGGTGTACAGCACGGTTTCCCTCTTTCGCGAGAAATTTCCAGAATACCCCTTGACTTAAAGTTAGCTTTAAGTTTTAGGATGACTATCGAAGTCATGACATCAAGGATGAAGAACAGGTTAGCAGCAATCGGGCCGCTTGTCCATGGGAAGGCGGACTCGAGGGCGAAGAAGGTCGAAGGAGGTCCCCTTCCATGAAGCATGTGAAAGCGGCCATGACCCGCCGCTCGTTCGTGGGCGCATCGGCCGCGGCGTTGGCGGCGCTGGCGCTTGGCGGCTGCGCGCGGGATGCCGAAGACGCCCCGCAGGAGGCGCCGCAAGACGGCGCGGCGCAGGATTCCACCCCCGAACCCGGCACCCCCGCGCACAGGGAGGCGAACGCCCCGCAGGAGGCGCCCTCCTCCGGCGCCGCGGCGGGCGGCGCCGCGATAGCGGTGTTCTCGCGCACGGGCAACACGCTCGCGCTGGCCGAAGCCATACAGGCCCGTACCGGGCACGACCTCGTGCGCATAGAGCCGGCCGAACCCTACCCCGCCGACTACGACGAGATGCTGGACGTGGGCCAGCGCGAGCAAAACGAGGACGCGCGCCCCGCGTTGGCCGCCGGCGTGCCGAGCCTCGCCGGCTACGACACGGTCTATCTGGGCTTCCCCGTATGGTGGGGCCACATCCCGCAGATCGTGAAGACGCTCGCCGACCGCGGCGACCTTGCAGGTAAGACCCTTGCCCCGTTCGCCACGTCCGGATCGAGCTCCATCGCCGCCTCGGTGTCCGACCTGCGCGCGCTGTGCCCGGACGCGAACGTGCTCGACGGCCTCGTGGTCACCGAGGCGAACCTCGGCAACATGGACGCCCTTGCCGCCGAATGGCTGGCAGGGCTGGGCCTGTGACGCCTGATGCACACAGCGGAAAACCACAGGAGCACGCGGCGAGAGGCCGTCGCGGCTGCCACGCTGCGGCCGCTTGTTGCAGCCACGCGCGGCAACCGCACGCCGCGACCGCACGCTGCGGCCGGACGCAAGCGAAGCAAGACGCACGGACGAAAGGAAAGGAACCCGCAATGACCGCATCCAAAGCATCCAAGAAGACCCTCGTCGCCTACTTTTCCGCCACCGGCGAGACGGCGCGCCTTGCGCGCACGCTGGCGGGCGTGACCGGCGCCGACCTGCACGAGATCGTGCCCGCCGAGCCCTACACGGCCGCCGACCTGGATTGGAACGACCGCTCGAGCCGCAGCAGCGTGGAGATGAACGACCCCTCCTCGCGCCCGGCCATAGCCAACCGCGTGAAGGGCATGGACGCCTACGACACGGTGTTCGTGGGCTTTCCCATCTGGTGGTACGTGGCGCCCACCATCGTGAACGCGTTCTTGGAAAGCTACGACTTCGCCGGCAAGACGGTGGTGCCCTTCGCCACGTCGGGCGGCAGCGGCATGGGGCGCACCGAAGAAATCCTGCGCGCGTGCTGCTCGCCCGAGACGCGCTGGCTTCCCGGCAAGCGCCTGTCCAGCCGCGCAAGCGAGGCCGAAGTGCGCCGGTGGGTGGAAGGCTTGGGGCTGTAGCGCGCGCCTTGGGCGCCGGTCACCGCCCCCTGCATGGGGGCACGGACACTGCCGCGTCCCCATGCAGGGGCGCCATCTTCCGCACCGAAAGCACGCGCGGCGCCTCGCCGCGAGGTCAGTCCCTGACGGTCACGCCGAGGCGCCGCGCGATGCCGGCGGCCTGGTAGAGGTCGAGCACGCAGCCGTGCAGCTCGCCCATGGCGTCCGACAGCACGATGTCGGACAGCTGGCAGGTGGTGAAGTCGATGCCGGCAAGGCCCGTGCGGAAGAAGCTCGTGCCCGAAAAGCGCACGTCGTCGAACGCGACCCGCTTGAAGCGCGCTTCGGCGATGTCGGCATGGGAAAAGTCGCTCGCACGGGCGGAGAAGTCCTCCAACCGCGCCCGTTCCAGCGACGCGTAGGCGAACGTGGAGTCGCGCACCTCCACGCGGCGCAGCACGGCCAGGGACATACCCGCGCCCGTGAACTTGCACGAAGCGAAGGTGCAGCGCGTGAAGTTCGCCTCGGAGAAGTCGGCGTTCGAAAAGTCGCAGCTGGAAAAGGCCACGTCGGCAAACGCGGCCCGCGAGAAATCGCAACCGGGAAACCGGCAGCCCTCCACGCGCGCCTCCGACAGCTCGAGCAACGGGAAAGCGGAACCCGCGGCGACGTCGCCCGTCAGGCACACGTGCGCCACGACGGGGTCTCCCCCGCACTCGCGCCCGATCCATGCGGCAAGGCTTTCCACCTGCACCAGCCCCTCGGGAATGGCGGGCGCGGCAGAAGCGGGGGCCGTGGCGGGCGGCGCGGAGCGAGAAGCGGCAAGGTTGGCGAGCATGGACGGCCTTTCTGTCTGCCCGTTCGCCCTTTCCGGGCGCTTTGGAATGCAGTGCAAGGATATCACAGCCGCCGGACACGCGGCGTGGCCGCGGGCGTCGCCGCGGCGAGCAACAACGTCAGACGCGCCCGCGCAGGTAGGCGATGATGTCGTCGGATTCGTACAGGGGCTTGCCGCCCACCACGAGGCAAGGCACCTGCTTCTTGCCGCCAACGCGCACCAAGTCGTTCTGGTTGCCGGGCTGCAGGGTGTCGCGCGTGTCCATAGTGATCTTGTTCTCGTCCATGAAGCGCAGGACTTTCTGGCAATACGGGCACGTCTTCTTGTAGTACAGCAGATGGTCTTCCAGATAGGGCATGGCACTCCTTCCTCCAACGGCCGCAAGGCAAGCCGTATTCGGGCAATGTTACCCCTACCCGAACCCCGCGGGTCATCTTGTTGCGAAACGGTTTCCTTCCGTTAAGGAACCGTGGAGGCGGCGTGCAGCGCCGCAGATGCTGCGAGCCGCACGCGCCCCCTGCATCCCGACGCGCGCCCACCCAGCATGGGGATTGCGAAAGCGGCGGGATGAACGCGCGGGGTTTGGGGTATAATACGCCTGCCGCCAACGCTTTCGGCAGAGGCGCCCGTGGCTCAAAGGATAGAGCAACGGACTTCTAATCCGTCGGTTGCAGGTTCGAGTCCTGCCGGGCGCGCCAGAGAAACGCAAGGCCGGAAGCCCAGTGGCTTCCGGCCTTTTGCATTGTGGCCTCAGGAACCCGCCAGGAGTGCGCGCAGTTGGCGCAGAGCGTTGCCGCGGTGGCTCACGGCGTTCTTCTCGGTTTGGGACACCTCGGCCAGCGTGCGCTTGCCCGCAAACGCGTCGGGATAGAACAGCGGGTCGTATCCGAACCCCCCGCTTCCCCGTTCCTCGCGGCCCAGCTTCCCCTCCACCGTGCCGTGCGCCACCGTTTCCGCGCCATCCTCGTCCACGAACACGAGCGTGCTCACGAACCGCGCCGTGCGCCGGTCGTCCGGAACCGCGTCCAAGGCGGCCAGCAGCTTGGCGTTGTTCTGCGCGTCGGTGGCGTCCTCGCCGGCGTAGCGCGCCGAATACACGCCCGGTTCGCCGCCGAGCGCGTCCACCTGCAGCCCCGAGTCGTCGGCGAGCGCCGCCATGCCCCCGCTCGCCTCGTGCGCGGCGCGCGCCTTGATGCGGGCGTTGCCTTCGAAGGTGTCGGCGTCCTCGGCGGGATCCGACTGGATGCCCAGCTCGCGCAACGTGCGGAACTCCCATCCCTCGAAGTCGAGCGCCGAGGCTATCTCTTCCGCCTTGTGGGCGTTGTTGCTGGCTATCACGACGGTTTTCATGGCATTCCCTTCCTTCGTCTCCCATGGCGCGCCCGGGCGACCGCCATCTCAAGGCGACGCTCCTCCACAGGCGACGCCTGCCGCCCGCCCGCGCCCGCCTGCTGCGCCGCCTTCCCCGCCGCCCCGCGCGGCCTTTCCGCGGCCGCCCCGCGCCTGCGCCCCGCCCGCCGCGCAGGCGCCCCGCCGCTTCCAAAGGCGCCCGATCCTGCACGCCCGCACGCGCCGTCACAAGTCCAGATGCGCTATGTCCTCGATTGGCTGGCGGAACACGCGGCTGCCGAAGCTGCGGAACTCGTCCACGTCGGCGCCCGTGGTGAAGAACGCGTGGCGCGGCACGTGGTCCGGCGAGGCGAACGCGCAGCGGCGCGCCAGTATCTCGGCCACGTCGCGCGCCGCCTCGCGCGCCGACGATATGAGCGTCACCTCGCGCCCCACCACCCCGCCGATAAGCGCCTTGAGCAGCGGGAAGTGCGTGCATCCCAGAACCAGCGTGTCGATGTCGCAGCGGCGCAGGGGTTCCAGGTACTCGCGCGCTATCTCCTGGAACGCCGGGCGGATGTACACTTTCGACGCCAAGGACGTGTAGTTTTCTATGGGGCCCTCCGCCATGCGGATGCCCTGCTCGGCTATTTCCACGAAACGCGGCGTGGCCGTGGAGAACACGGTGATGCCCGCGTCGATGTGGCGGATGGCATGCGTGTAGGCGCCGGATTCCACCGTGGCCTTCGTGGCGATGACGCCCACGCGGCGGTTGCGCGTCGCATGCGCGGCAGCGCGCGACCCCGGCTCCACCACGCCGATGACCGGCACGGGAAGCGTGCGCTGCGCATGCGCGAGGCCCGCCGCCGTGGCCGTGTTGCACGCGATGACCACCAGCTTGACGCCGCGCCCCACCAGCCACGCGCCGATCTGCTGCACGAAGCCGTCCACTTCGGACAGGTCGCGCGGGCCATAGGGGCAGCGAGCCGAGTCGCCCACGTACACAATGCTTTCCCGCGGCAGTTCCTTGGCGATCTCCCGCGCGACGGTCAGCCCGCCGAAGCCCGAGTCGAACACGCCGATGGGCGAGTCGTCGCAGGCGGCAGGCGCAACGTCCGGGAAGGGCGCGGCGTCGGGCGCAGAGAGGGAGCCGTGGGGGGTATGCGGCGCATGCGATGTCATGCCGCCAGTATAGCGCAGCAGTCTGGCGCGCGAGGCTCCCCTGCGCTAGAATCCGGAAGAAGCGCATGCGCGGCGGGCGCGAAGGCGCGAGGCGGCGGGGCATGGCGGACACGGAGGAACACGAAGGCCCGGAAACCCCGGCAGGAGCGAACATGGGAAAACAACACGAACACAAGACCAACGCCATGCGGGTGCTCGACGCGGCGGGCATTCCGTACACCTCCCGCCTGTTTCCCTGCGAGACGGCGCTTTCGGGAGTGGAAGTGGCCCGGCTTCTGGAACTCGACCCCGCACGGGTGTTCAAGACGCTGGTGTGCGTGGGCAAATCCGGCGAGCACCATGTGTTCATGGTGCCGGTTGCCCAGGAACTCGACCTGCGGAAGGCCGCGTGCGCGGTCGGCGAGAAATCCGTGCACATGGTGAAGTCGCGGGAGCTTCTGCCCCTCACGGGATACGTGCACGGGGGATGCTCGCCCATCGGCATGAAGAAGGCGTTTTGCACCACCGTGGACGAGACGGCGCAGCTGTTCGACCGCATCGCGTTTTCCGGGGGCAGGCTGGGCTGCCAGCTGGAGCTTTCCCCCGCCGACCTTGGGCGCGTGGTGCCCTTCTCCTACGCCGACCTCACCGCATAGGCGAATCCGCCCCCAACCCGCGCTCCCGCGCCCGCAAAACGCCCCCGCGCGGCGCACCATGCGCACGGGCGCCGCCGGCCGCCACGGAACGGCCCCGCACGCAGGCGCAAACCCGGCGAGGCGCGCAGCGCACGGCGGCGAGGCGCCCTACCAGTGCACCACCACCACGTCGCCCCACTGGATGAGGGCGTAGAGTTCCTGCGCCTTGGTGTAGGGCAGGTTGACGCAGCCGTGCGATCCCGCGCCGTCCTTCCAGCGCGTGCCGCCGAACGACGACTGCCACGTGGCGTCGTGCAGGCCCACCATGTTGCCGACGAAAGGCATCCAGTACGTCACGTGCGACTCGTACTTCGAGCCGTCGTCGTTCTCCCCCTTGAGGACCGAAGGGCTTTCCTTGTTGGTGATGGCGTACACGCCCGTGGGGGTGAGGCTCGTGCCGTTTTTGTACGCGCCGCTCACGATGGCCGACTCCCACACCAGCTCGCCCGCGTCGTTGTAGAAGCGCGCGTACTGTTCCGACAGGTCCACGTCCACGTAGCGGTTCCCCCAGTCTTGCGCGCCGGCGCCGTTGAAGGCCCCCGCCGTTTGCGTGCAGGGGATTTCCGCCGGCCCCACCTGATCGGCGTCGATCACCTGCCGGACCAGGGCCAGAAACGCCTCGCGGTCCACCGACCACCCGTAGCTGCCGCCCGAAACCGTGACTTTCTTGCCGTCCGGCCGCGTGTATGCGCGCTCCGTCTGGTACGTGGTACAGGCAGCAGCCACCTCGTCCACCCACGCGGCCATGGCCGCCTCGTCGAGCGTCACCGACAGGTCGTCGCCGAACGCCACCCACTCCGCTATGACGCCCGCGTCGAGCGTGGCCGCAGCGGTTCCCGCCAGAGTGAAGTCCACGTTGGCCAGAATGAGGGCGTTCGCCGTGGCGGCGGCCTGCGTGAGCACGGGGTCGTCTGCCAGCACGTTGGGCTGCGCAAGCTCGTCGGGCGTGAGTTCCACCGACGCCTGCAGGTTCACGAGCGCCTTGTCCACGAGCGCGATGACCGCATCCGCCGAAATGGCCGTGCCCGCTTCTTCGGGAACGATGGCGAACTGCCCCTTCTTCTCGTCGAAGGCCACGTAGGCGTCCTTGGGGGCCTCGGCGTGCTCGTTGAAGGCATCGGCTGCCGAACGCAGAGCGGCGTCCAGCCCGCTTTGATTGTAAGTGGCCAGAAGCGCGGCGGTTTCGTCGTGGCGCTGGAACACCTCGTAGGGCCATGTCCACGGGTTCACGTTCGCCATCATGGACTGGGCGATGGTCTGCCCGTCCAGCACGAGGCCCGCCTCCTGCGCCGTCAACTCCAGCGAGAAGCCCTGTCCCTTCACGGACAACTCGTAGTCTTCCACCGACGCCTCCAGCAGCTGCTGCACCTCTTCGGGAGTCTTCATGGAGACGTCGGTCTTCCCCACGACCGTGTTCGGGAAGAACCTCCCCATGAACACCACGGCGCCCGCCACGTACACGAGGGCGGCAACCGCCGCGATGACGCCCAGCACGATGCCGAACACTTTGAGCGGCGTGCGGCTGCGCGGCTCCTTTCCCAAGCCGGCATGGTTCACCGGATCGGCGGGGAGCACGGCGGCTCCCTGCGCGGGAACGGCTCCCGCCGGCGCGGGGGCGGAGGCGGGCTTGCCGGAAGCGGCTGCGGGCTTCGCGCCCGCGGCGGCGTCGGATGCGGGTTTCTTCCTGCCCCGCTTCGGCATGACGATGGTCTTTCCCGGCACGGCGGGCTGGGGCGCAGACGGCGCAGGCGCCGCCCCCTGCGGCCCGCCGGCCTCGCGCGCCTTGGCCGCCCCCTGCGGCCCGCCGGCCCCCCGCGCCGTGTCGGCCTGCTCCCGGCCCTGCGGCTTCGTTTTTCCGTTCGCCTCCGCGCGCCCGCCTGCGGCGTCATTGCGGCGTGCGGCGGCGGAAGCCTTCGCGCGCTCCTGCTCCGCGCGGGCGGCGTGTCGTCCGTGTTTCGCTTTCTTCATTTTCCCGTATCGCTCGTCCTCGTTATCGCGTGGCTGGCACGCGGTTGCTTTCACGGCATCATTGTAGCAAGACGCGGCGCGCCTGCCCGTAAAAACAAGTTGACAAGTAGCGCACGTCCCGCGAACCCACAAATTTGCCACGCCGCTTTCACTTCTTTTTAAGGTTCGCGCGGAAGAGGCGCGGACGCATAGGCATGTGGGTGCGTGGGCATGTGGGCATGTGGGTACGTGGACGCGCAGGCCCCTTCCGCAAACGAAAAAGGCGGGCGCCCTGCAGAAGGGGGCGCCCGCCCGAATGCGGCGGCTTTGCACCGCCGAAACGAAAAGCCGAACACGCGAAAGGTGTTCGACCAATTCTCTTATGGTGGAGGCGCGGAGAATCGAACTCCGGTCCATACTACCTTGTCCATGAGGCCCTACAGGCTTAGTCGGCGGTCGGGGTTCGGG
>CAJFUR010000053.1 GCA_904420215.1 uncultured Eggerthellaceae bacterium | reverse complement strand
GAGTTCGGCTACAACTCCGGCATCTGGGAGCTCGAGGGCACGAACATGGTGGAGAACCGCCTGGGCGTGAAGCGCTACCCGCTGAAGCAGTACGGCTTCACCGCCTCCTCGCAGGCCGACTCCATCCTGCAGGCCGTCGAGACCGAGCAGCCGCATCCCGTGAAGATGCTCTGGATCGAGTCCGCCAACCCCATCGCCAACATGGGCCAGGACGCGCCGCGTCTGTACCGTGCCCTGAAGACCATCGACTTCGTGGTGGTGGAGGACCTCTTCATCACGCCGACCGCCGTCGCCTTCGCCGACCTGGTCATCCCCTGCGCGATGAGCCCGGAGCGCGACTGCCTGCGCGTGTGGTTCGACCCGCTGCGCACGCTCACCAAGGCGTGCTCGCAGTACGGCGAGTGCAAGTCCGACGAGACCATCATGATCGAGCTTGGCCACAAGATCCATCCCGAGGCCTGGCCGGAGCACGTGGTTGACGACCGCTCCTACATGAACTGGCGCTTGGAGCGCGACGGCGTGGTGGACGACGACGGCACGCCGATGACCATGGAGAAGGTGGAAGAGAAGTACCATGGCATGTGGTACCACCACTACAACTACCGCAAGTACGAGAAGGGCATGCTGCGCCCCGACGGGCAGGTGGGCTTCATGACCCCCACGGGCCGTTACGAGCTGTACTGCACGCTGTTCGCCGCCTTCGGCGACGATCCGCTGCCGTACTACCAGGAGCCCCCGACAAGCCCCGTGTCCACGCCCGAGCTTGCCGAGAAGTACCCGCTGATCCTCACCACCGGCAAGCGCTCCTACGAGTTCTTCCACTCCGAGTGGCGCCAGCCCGAGACGATCAGCCGCCAGATCCATCCCGACCCGATGTTCGACATCCATCCCGACACCGCCGCCGAGTACGGCATCCAGGAAGGCGACTGGGTGTGGATCGAGAACCAGATGGGCAAGATGCGCCAGCGCGCCCGCCTGAACGCGTCGCTGGATCCGCGCGTGGTTTCCACCGAGCACGGTTGGTGGTTCCCCGAGCAGGAGCCTGCCGAGCCGAGCCTCTTCGGCGTGTTCGACTGCAACCCGAACAACCTCATCCCGCAGTGCGAGAACGGCACCAACGGCTACGGCGCACCCATCAAGTGCGGCATGTGCACCGTCTACAAGTGCACGCCCGAGAACAGCAAGCCGGAAGACCAGCCCAGCTATCAGGTGTGCACCACCGGCTACACCCACGGCCCGACGCATGTTTCCGACAAGCCCAGCTTCTATGACGGCTGGACGCCCGACTACGAACCCGAAGGCTTCTTCGACATCGACGAGTACTGGAAGACGCACGAGCGCATGGCCCCCAGGCCCATCGACTTGGACGACCCTGCGGCCCACAAGTACCGTTACTAGGACTGCCACGGGGAATTGCGACGAAGCTCTCATGTGCCCCCGGCCCTCCAAGGCCGGGGGCGTGCGAAGAAGAAAGGTGGAGATTGAATGTCTGAGATCAAGGGCGAATACGGCCTGTTCATAGACTACGAGTACTGCTCCGGCTGCAACGCCTGCCTGACGGCCTGCAAGATGGAGCACGACATGCCCGAAAGCGACTTCGGCATCCGCATCTTCCAGGACGGCCCGGTCCAGTACAGCGACGGCTCCTGGCACTACGACTACCTGCCCATGCCCACCGACCTGTGCGACCTGTGCGCCGACCGCGTGGCGGAAGGCAAGCTGCCCACGTGCGTGCACCACTGCCAGAACGCCGTCATGGTGTACGGCAAGGTGGAGGACCTGGCTGCAAAGGCCAAGGCCGCCCAGAAGGACAAGATCGTCATCTACGTGCGATAGGCCCTTCTTCGGATCGTTAGGCCGAAGGCCCGGTTGCCCGCGTGCAGCCGGGCCTTTTTTGGCATCCGGCGGTTGCCGGCGCGGGCGGGCGTGGAAGGCGCTCGTTTCGGGGGCGGCATCTGCCGGAGGAGGCGGGCGCGGTGGTCCCGTGGCAGGTGGGTGTCGGCGCGGAGGGGGTCGGATGCGCGAGCTTTCGCGGCAGGCGGGACCCCGGATACATGGCGGCGCGGGCGGCGGTTGCCGCCGGCGCGGGCGCCGGGGACGATGGGAGGGAAAGGCGGTTTTTCATGGGACGTTGCCACTACTGCATAAACTGCGGCCTGTGCCGGGGCGAGAAGCCGAAGGCCATCCTCGTGCCCGTGTGCATCCGCTGCGGACACAAGAACCCCCTCGGCTCAGAGACGTGCGAGGCGTGCGGCGAGTCGCTGAGGCTCCAGCCCGGCGTCACCAACACGGCGAACCGCGGCGGCTTCAGCACGCGCTAGCGCGCGCCGGCGCCTGCCAAATGGCAGCGCAGAGCCGGTTTCTTTCACGAGAGCTGGCGGATTGATGCCGAGATGCGGCAAGCATCTCGCCGCAGCTCGGCGTTTCCGCACTTCGCAGGCTTGCCGGGAAAGAAGGGACTCTAGCTTCCAGAAGAAGCGGGCGCCCCGCGCCCGCTCGAGTGGGCTTTCCGTGCCAACGGTTGTTTCCATGCAAAAAGGCCGGCTCCGGATGGATTTCCGGAGCCGGCCTTTGGCGTGGCTTCCGCCACGGACGTGCTTGGTTTTCCCGGGTTTGGCTTGCCGTTGGGCCGCGGTCCTCGCTAGGCCTGCGGCTTGCCGGGGGCGCCGGGGGCCGCGGGGGCGCCGGGAGCCTTGGGAGCGCCGGGGGCCGCAGGGGCGCCGGGAGCCGCGGGCGCACCAGGGGCGCCAGGGGCGCCGGGAGCACCAGGCGCGCCGGGAGCGCCGGGGGCCGCAGCTTCGGGCAAATCGGCGCCGCACTGCTCGCATTTCTGCAGTTCGGCATCGTTCATGGCCCCGCACTGGGGGCATTTTTTCGGCAGGCTGATGGCCGACGGTCTAAAACACATGGGAAGCACCTTTCTTTTCAATCGACTTCCAAAACGAAGTCCCGGTCTGAAGCGGGTCGTTTCGGCTCCTACTATGACGACAAGAAGGCAAGCCGGGCGAAAGCCCCTTCCTGCCCTCCCGCATCCGGATGGGAGGGGCTGGCGCCTATGCCGGTTCCCCAGGGCCCTTTTCCAAGGCCTCGTAGCGCTCGTCTATGTCTTTGGGCGTGATGCCCAGGTTGTCGAGGAAGTTGTTGAACACCGGCACCTCGGAAACGGGGCCGGTGCCTTGCGTGCGCGCCATGGCGCCGTAGTCGGAAAGGGGCGTGCGGCGCGTCTTCTTCGGAAGGACTTCCACGATCTTCAGGTCGTAGACCAGCGTCTTGCCGGCGAGCCTGTTGTTGAAGTCGAGGTAGACGTAGCCGTCTTCGATTTTCTGCACCAGGGCGGAAACCTTCTGCCCGCCCGGGCCCATGAAGGATATCCGCTGGCCCACGGGCAACTCGTCGGCGTTGGGCACGTAGCGCAGGTCGCGCTTCTGCACGTTGAACTCGCTGTAGCGCCCGAAGGCCTTCTCGCAGGGAATGGTGACCGTGCGCACTTCGCCCACTTCCATTCCTTCAAGGGCCTCGTCGATGCCCTTGATCACCTGGCCTGCCCCGACGGTGATGTCCAGCGGGCCGTTCTCTTTGCTCGAATCGAAGACCGTGCCGTCTTCCAGCATGCCCTTGTACTCCACGAGCACGCGCTGTCCGTTGTCCGCCATGCGTTTCCTCCTGTTCCGAGTCGCATTCGAATCGCGTTGCAGATTGCCAGATCGCGTCGTTTCCGGTGGCCTTTGCCCCGCATTCCCGTTTCTCCCCGCCAGGCGAAACCCAATCGGAGGGTGCGGGAGTGCGGGGCAAAGGCCACCTTGCCGCCCGAACTGCTCCGGAGGCTCCGGGGTTCCCGGAGCCATCCCGAATGGCCCGGAGATTCCCAGAGCCTCCGGAATGGCCCGGAGATTCCGGAGGCCCCGAATGCTTCGGAGATCACGGATGGCCTCGGGGTTCCCGGAGATCCCGAATGCCCTGGAGATCCCGGAGATCCCGAATGCCCCGGATGGCTCTGGAGACTCCGGAGACTCCAGAGCCTCCAGATGGCCTCCAGATGGCCCCGGGCGGCAAGGTGGGCCGGCGTGTGCCGCGCGATGCCCTCACGACACACGCACCGGCCGAAGCGTCCCTACTTGCTCTGGGACTCCACGGCGTACTTGCCGCAGCGCGCCATGAAGACGATGGAGCACACCAGGCCCACGGCGCCGACGATGCCCAGGGGCAGCGCCACCATGGCCCAGCTGCCGGTGGCCTCCACGATGGCGCCCGCAATGGGGGCCGCCGGGATGCCGCCGAAGTTCGACCCGATGGGCAGCGCGGCCATGACCAGCGCCACGCCGGCCGGGGTCTTCGCGGCCCACTGCGCGTTGGAGAACAGCGCCGGTGGGACGATGTTGGTGAACAGGCCCACCAGCACGGCGACGACGATGATGGCCGCCTGGCCGGTGAAGATGAACTGGATGATGCCGGCCACGGTGCACAGCACCATGGTGCCCACCAGCACGAGGGGCTGGTTCTTGGCGCGGCTCAGCACCACGCCGATGACGAGCGAGCCCACGATGCCCGTGATGGTGGTGATGGACGACACGGAGTTGGCGGCCGCCATGTCCATGCCCACGAGCGGCGTCTGCAAAAACGTGGGGGCCATGGCCGACCACACCGAGAAGATGAAGGCGAAGCAGGCGAACACGATGACGAGCAGCCACGAGTTCAGGGACGTGAGGCCCGCCCACGGCTTCACGTCGCCGCCGGCCGCCACCATGGCCATTTCTTCCTTGTGGTCGATGCGGATGCAGAACACGGTGAGCAGAAGGCCGATCACCACGATGGCCAGGCACACCCACCACACGCCCTGCCAGCTGCCGGTGGCGCCGAGGATGAACGCGTAGGAGTTGAGCATGATGAGCGAGCCGGCCGCCGTCCAGCATGCCCAGATGGCGTTCGGCACGCCGCGCTTGCTGGGATCCTTGAACAGAAGCGTGATGAGCGTGGGGCCGGCCGTGGCCAAAAAGCCGTTGCCCAAGCCGCCGATGAAGCGCGAGGCGATGAACACCTCCACGTTCGGCGCCAGAACGCCCACGAGCGAATCGAGCGCCATGCAGACCAAGGCAGCGATCAACATGCCCTTCGGGCCTATCTTGGTCTGGATGGCGCCGGTCACGAACGCGATGACGGTACCGGCCACCGAACAGGCCGACATGAACCATCCCGCCTCGCTCAGCCCGCACTGGAAGTACTCCATGAGGCTGCCCATGGCAGGCGGCACCTTGAAGAAGCCGATGGCGAAAATGGCCCCCATGACGAAGATGAGGATGAAATTCGCCCAGGCGCTGCCGGTCTTGCTTTTCTCCTCCATTGATTCCTCCTTCTATCCTCCTGTTTGTCGATTGGCAAAGCCAATCTCGAAAAGTATAGGAAACGCCCGATTTTGCCTTCTATGGAGATTGCCCCTAAACCCCCGCTCTTTTTTTGGAGCAATCTCCATAGAAGCCGCCCAAACGCGCTTCCTACAATACGCGTGATGGGCCGATTGGCGCGTTTGCCGGGAGTTTTGCCGAATTCTCGGGCGGCAGGGGCCGGCAAGCGCACCCAAGGGGAAGGCCCGCCGCGAACCCGCGGGCGCATCGCGGGACTTCGAAGACAGGGGGTTCCATGCAAGAAGAAAAGCTCTATCCGTGGCGCTGGGCCATTCTGGTTGGCATGACGATTCTGCTCATAGGTCTGCAGTTCGCCTTCATCCTTCCGGGCGGCGCGGCCGTCATGGTCATGCAGCAGTACCAGTGCGAGCCGATGATGTTCTCCATGATCATGTCCATCCCGTACTTCTCGGGCGTGCTGTTCTGCATCGCGGGCGGCGTGCTGGCCGACCGCGTGGGCCTGAACAAGGTGTTTCTGGTGGCGTTTCTCATTGCGGCGCTCGGCGCCCTGGCGCGCTGCTTCACCACCGAGTACTGGCCGCTGTTCATCTCCAGCTTCTTCATGGGAACGGGCGTGGCGGCGCTGAACGCCAATTCGGCGAAGCTTCTGCGCACGTGGTTTCCCGGCACGGCGAACTCGTTCGCCATGGGCGTGTACACCGCCGGCATGTCGGCCGGCGCGGCCCTGGCCATTTGGGTGGGCTCGCACCTGAGCAGCATTCAGGAAGGCTGGTGGCTCAGCTTCGGGCTCATCGTGGTGGGCCTGGTGGCGTGGTTCGCGGTCTACCGCAAGCATCCCGACGGTGAGGTGCAGTCGCACGAGCCGGTGGGGCAGTACCTGCGCGAGGTCATGCGCGACAAGTACGTGTGGGCCATCGCCATCACGGCATTCCTCGTGTTCGGCATGACCAACGTGAACGGCTCCTACATGGTGGCCGCCGTCACCACGCTCATGGGCGATCCGTCCATGACGGGCATCGCGGGCGACATGTCCACCATCAACACGGTCATCGCCTGCATCGCCTCCATGGTGCTGCCCGTGGTGTTCGCCAAGGCGTTCAAGAACATGCGCGCTCCGTTCATCATCTGCCTCGTGGGCACGGCCGTGTGCTTCGGCATCGTGTTCTTCCTGCCCTATGGGCCGGCCACGTGGGCGCTGTTCTGCATCTGCCCGCTGTTCATGGCAAGCGTCATGCCCTTCACGAAGATGCTGCCGACGCTTCTGCCCTCCGTGAAGCCCGAACACTACGGCGTGGTCGGCGGCATTCAGGCCACGTTCCAGAACCTGGGCATGTTCCTGATCGCCTCCTACGTCATTTCGCCCATTGCCATCGGCGCCACGGGCGCGGTCGATGGCGTGGCGTACTATCAGGGCGTCTACGTGGCGACCGCCGTGCTGTGCATCGTGGGCGCGCTCTCGCTGTTCCTGTTCCCGAACGTGCGCTCGAGCGTGGCCGGCAAGATTGCCGACGACCGTGCGGCCGCAGGCGCGGCGGCAGAGGCGGAAGCCAAGAACTAGCCATGGGCCTGCCGCATGTGGGGGAGTGGCTGCGCGCGCCGCAAAGGCGCCTGCGCACGGGAGGCCTCATGGCACTTCTGGCCGTGTCGTCGTTCATGACGCCGCTGTCGCTGGACATGTACACGCCGGCCGTGCCGTACATGGCGGGCTACTTCTCCACCACGCCCGACATGGTGAACCTCACGCTCTCGGGGTTCTTCGTGTGCTTCACGCTGGGCATGCTGGCGTTCGGCCCCGTGAGCGACCGCTTCGGGCGCAAGCCTGCGTTCGTGGCGAGTTACGTGCTCTACGCCGTGGGCAGCCTCGTCTGCGCGCTTTCCCCCACGGTGGAGGTGTTCGTGTGCGCCCGCGTGCTGCAGGGGCTGGGCGCGGGCGGCGCGTCGTCGGTGGGCATGGCGGTGGTGAAGGACGCGTTCGTGCCCGAGCGGCGCGGCGCCGTCCTCGGCATCATGCAGGTGCTGTTCGTCATAGGGCCGGTGGTGGCGCCCCTTCTGGGGGCGGGCATCATCGGCCTTTTCGGTTGGCGCGCGTCGTTCTGGGTCCTCTCGGTGGTGGGGGCGGCCGCGCTTGCAGCCTCGCTCCTGTTCGAGGAAACCATTCCCGACGAGGGGCGGGTGCCGGGCGGCGTGGGCCAGGTGGCCGGCCGCCTGGCGGCGGTGGCGCGCCACCGCGGGTTCATGCTGTTTCTCGTGGCCACGAGCAGCCTGGAGCTGAGCTTCATGGCCTACGTGGCTGTGGCCTCCTATGTGTACATGGGAACGTTCGGCCTCAGCGAGGCGGGCTACAGCCTGTGCTTCTCGGCGGCGGCGCTGGTGGGCGTGGCGGGTCCCGCGCTGTACGCGGCCATATCCAAGCACACGGGCGTGCGCCTGTTCACCACGGGCGCCCTGGCGCTGGGGCTCGTGGCCGGCGTGCTGCTGGCCACGGTGGGGCGCCTGGGCTTTCTGGCGTTCTGCCTTGCGAGCATGGTGGTGCCCGTCATGCAGGCATGCGTGCGGCCCTACGCTACCAACATCCTGCTTGACCAGCAGAAAAACGACGCTGGTTCCGCCTCGGCCCTCATCAGCTTCGTGCGCGGCGTCATCGGCTCGCTCGGCATGCTGGCGCCGCTTCTGCCATGGCCCGACTACCTCACCGCCCTGGGCGTGACCACCATGGTGGCGCTGGCGGCGGGCCTGGCCCTCTGGGTGCTCCTCGTGCGCTCCCGCATCCCGCTTGCCGGCGTGAAGGGCGAGGAGCCTGTCGCGCCGTGGTAGGGCGGGTTCCGCCGTTCTCCGAACGGCGGAACCACTCGACGCTGCGGGCGCCTCTGGCGGCGCGCTTGGCGCTCCAAGCCCTCGTCGCGTGCCAAAGCACGCGATCCTGCCCGGCAAAGCCGT
>CAJFUR010000052.1 GCA_904420215.1 uncultured Eggerthellaceae bacterium | reverse complement strand
GGGGATGCCGATGGCGCGCAGGCTGTCCAGGTACAGGTCCTGCACGTTGTCCGGCGAAGGCTTCAGGATGACCTGGAACTGGTAGTAATGCTGCATGCGGTTGGGGTTCTCGCCGTAGCGCCCGTCGGTGGGGCGGCGGCAGGGCTGCACGTAGGCGCAACGCCACGCGTCGGGCCCGAGCGAGCGCAGCGTGGTGGCCGTGTGGAACGTGCCCGCGCCCACCTCGTTGTCGTAGGGCTGCAGCACCACGCAGCCCTGCTGCGCCCAGAAGCGCTGCAGGTTCATGATGACGTCCTGGAACGTCGGCGCCTCGGCGCCCGCGCGGCCCTCCCCCCCGCGGGGCGCAGCCTGCCGCGCGGGCGCGTTCTCTGCGGGCGACGCGGCGCCGCCTGCGGTTTCTTTCGACATGTCTCTCCTCGTTTCCCTTGCCACCCAGCGTTGCTCTTGTTGCGCGGCCCTCGCGGCCCCCGCGCGGCCGCCCCCGCGGGCGGGCCGTGCGGGAAGCGTCACGTCAGCGGGCCGAAGTTCTCGAAAGGCCAGTACACCCACACCGCATGCCCGGTCACGCTCGATTCGTCGATGGCGCCGAAGTAGCGGGAGTCCTGCGAGTTCGTGCGGTTGTCGCCCATCACCCACAGGTGCCCCTCGGGCACGGTGTAGGGGTAGGACACGTCGGCCCCGGGCGCGGGGGTCAAGGGCTCGGAGGGCAGGCCGCCGGTGTAGGGCTCGTCGAGCGCCACGCCGTCCACCACCACCTTGCCGTCCACCAAGTCCACCGTCTGGCCGCCCGTGGCAACGACGCGCTTGATGAGGATGCGCCCGGGGATTTCCGGGTCGTAGAAGGTCACGATGTCGCCCGGCTCCACGTCGCGGGCGTAGTAGCTCACCTTTTCGGAAAACACCATGTCGCCGGTCATGATGGTCTGCTCCATGGAACCCGACGGTATCTCGTAGGCCTGGAACACGAACGTGCGCAGCGCCCAGGAAAGGCCGAGCACGACCGCCACCATGACGGCCAGCCTGACGATGGCGCGCAGAACGCCCGACCCCTTGGATTCGGCATGTTCACCGGCATACATGAAGGCGCTTATCCTTTCCGAACGGGCGCAGGCGCGCCCCATGGGCATGCGCCGGCAGGGCACGCGCCCGACTGAAAACCACGGCTACCCATCATAGCGCTTTCGCGTCAGGCGTCTAAGCCCTGCGTGAAACTCTTCAGAAATTCCCGATCAGCGGGCGAAAGGCCGGCCTTTTCCAGAAGGTCGGGCCGCAGGCGCGCCGTGCGCTCGAGCGCCGCCTCCCGCCGCCAGCGCGCCACCGCCCCGTGGTCGCCCGAAAGCAACACGGCGGGCACGTCCATGCCGCGGAAGCTGGCGGGGCGCGTGTACTGCGGGTATTCCAGAAGCCCGTCGGCGAAGCTCTCGTCGGCGGCGCCCTCGGCCGCCCCCAGCACGCCGGGCAGCTTGCGCACCACCGCGTCGATGACCACCATGGAGGCCAGCTCCCCGCTCGTGAGCACGTAGTCGCCCAGCGAAATCACGCGGTCGGCCAGCGCGTAGGCGCGCTCGTCTATGCCCTCGTAATGGCCGCACACGAACAGCAGGCGCTCCTCGCGCGCCAGCTCGCAGGCCACCGCGTCGTCGAAGGGCTGCCCGTGGGGCGCGAGGAAGACGACGTGGGGCTTGGGGGCAGGCGCGGGGCGGGCGGGGGCCAGTCGCTCAGACAGTCCTGCTCGCGCGGGCAGCCCAATGGGCTGTCCGGCAGGCGAAACGTCGCCGGTCGTTCGTAGTGTCAGCGAGGAGCCGTCCCGTGCCGGAGATTGCGGCGAAAGCCCGACGAAGCGGCCTTCGGGCCGTGAGGAGGGCTTGGAGCCGCAAGATCCGGCGCGCGACGGTTCCGCAGCGTCGGCAGTTCCCTCGTCCGCCAGGACGAGGGAATCATAAGCCTCGAAGATGGGCCCGCATTTCATGACCAGGCCGTGGCCGCCGCCGTAAGGGTCGTCGTCGGTGGTGCGGTGGCGGTCGTGCGTCCAGTCGCGCAGGTCGTGGGCCGCGAAGTGCAGGATGCCCTTGTCCTGGGCGATGCGCATCATGGAAGCGCCCATGACCGATGCGTACATGTCGGGAAAAGTGGACAGCGTCTCTATGATCATGGCGTGCGCGCTCCTTGCACTCGCGTATCCCGTGGCGCGCGGGCACGCCCGCGCCGGGCGGGCGGCTCTGCCCCGCCCCTACAGGTCCAGCAGGCCGTCGGGCAGGTCCACGTCGATGCGGCGGGCCTGCTCGTCCACGCGCACGACCAAGGCGTCCACCAGCGGCACGAGCACGGGTGCGGCGGAGCGCGCGGGCATGGCGCCCTCTCCAGCCGCGCCGGATGCGTCCGCGCAGCCCACGACGCCCTCGCTGGCCGCGTCCGCGCGCGCCACTTCCAGCAGGCGCTGCGCCGGCATCTCCCGCACGCCTTCCACATGCCCCACGAAGCCGGCGCGCGCGTCGAAGACCGCAAAGCCCGCCCACGCGTGCGCGCCCGCGCCGGCAAGCGCGTCTTGCGGCAGGTCGGAGCGGCGCACGAGGCAGTGGCATCCCACCAAGGGGGAAGCCGCCCCTATGCCTTCCACACCCTCGAAGCCCACCACGCCTTCCAAGGCGCCGCCTTCCGCGCGCACCCAAGCCACCCGCGCGCGGCGCGGGGCGTCGAGCACCGGGGGCACGAAGGCCACCTCCATGCCCTCCCGCAGCAAAAACGGAAGGCCCGGCGCGCAATGCGCGACGAGCCCCCCGTCCAGGTTCTTCGTGTTCGTCAGTTCGGCGACGTCTGCCCAGGCGCGCATCTAGTCGATGAGCTCCACTTCCACCGGCGTGCCCGTGCGGGACGCGACTGCGCGGGAAAGCGTGCGGATGGCCTTGATGACGCGGCCCTGCCGGCCGATCACCTTGCCGGCATCCTCCTCGTTCACGCGGATCTCCACCAGGATGCCGCCGTCCTCCGTTTCGGAGGACTGGATGTCGAGGTCGTCTTCGAACTCGATCAGCGGGCGAACCACCGCATCGACCAAGCCGACGATGTCTTCCGTCTGCTCGGGCATGGCGCTAGGCGTCCTTGCGCGCGGCCTCTATGAGGCGCGCCACGGAATCGGTGGGCTGGGCGCCGTTTTTCAGCCACTGATCGACCTTCTCCATGTCGAACTTGATGGTGGCCGGGTCGGTCAACGGATTGTAGCGACCCACTTCCTCGATGAACTTGCCGTCGCGCGGGGCGCGGGAATCGGCAACGACGATGCGGTAATACGGGCGCTTCTTGGCGCCATGGCGGGCAAGGCGAATTTTAACTGCCATGAAGTCGGACTCCTTTTTGCTCTCACACTCGGTTCGGTGCCGCGCCCCTTTCCGGCACGGCGAAAACAGCAATTGCTTATGATACGGCGAAAACGCGCCAAAGGCAAGCGGCACCGCCCCGCAAGCCGCCTTTCGCGCGCCCGTCCCACGAAAAAACACAGGGTGAAGGCGCCCCGCGGCAGCAGCCGGCGCAGGGCGCGGCACTGGACGCGGGCGCCCTGCGACAGCGGGCGCGTCAGACATCTCGCAATCCGGCCGGAATCGCACGAAAATCGCCAGATTGATGCGTTTCCGGCCGGATTGCGAGGGATTTCGGGAGAGGCTCGGAAGGTGACGGAGGGATCGCGGGGCTCCTATCTGGCATTTCGCAAATATCCCCAGTCGGGCATAGGCGCCTTTGGCCCGCCCGACGCATCAATCTGGCGAATTTCGTGCATTTCGCCGGCGCTTGCCCCCGCGCCCCTACGCCAGCTCGGCCTTCTTCAACAGGTTCACGCACAGGGCGTAGCAGGCGACGGACATGCCCGCCGTCAAGGCGCATCCGGCAACCCGAAGAAACAACGAGAACGCCTCGTAGTCGATGGAGGGGCTGCCCGCAGAGAAGGCCGCGGCGCTTGCCGCCACGCCCACAACGCTTCCCACCAAGCCGATGACCCAGCTGATCAGAAGATACATCCCAATGCCGGCGGCCACCTTGTGGCGCTGCGCCATGCGTGCGCCCAGAACCAGCGACAAGTACGCCAGCAACACCCCGAACACCAGCTGGCAGGCAGTGCCGACCAGCCCCAGAACCACCGATCCCCATCCGCCGATCCCGAACAGGGTGCCGAAGAAGCCGCCTCCCGAAACGCTGAGCATCCAGTACGGGAGCGTGTCTTCCACGGTGGTTCCGGCGAACCCGAACGTCGCCAGAGACACCAGCGCCGCGCCGACGCCCACCACCGCCACGTTCATGAACACCCACAGAAGCCCCGCGAGCGTCTTGGAAAGCATGACCTGGTTGGCGGTCACGGGCAGCGTGAGCGTGAGGTACCCCTCGTCGGTGAACAGGTTGCGGTAGAACCGCGAAAGCACCAGCACGAACGTGGCCACCGTCGAAGCAAAGAGCGCCAGCAGGCAAAACAGGGTGGCGAGCGCCAGGGCCGCCAGCAGCGCCCCCGCATCCGAAAGCGCCGCGTCCTCGCCGATGGCGTATCCCGCGAAACCCGCCGCGCAGCCCATGGCGACAAGCGCCAGCACCGCCGCATGCAGCGGGACGAGCGTGCGGGAAAGCGCCCTCATGTCGTACTTGAACAGCTTGCCTAGCATCTGAACGCCCCCCTGAAATAGTCGTCCAACCCCATGCCGTACTGCTGCCGCACGAACGCGGCGGGCGCGTGCATCACCATGGTGCCGTAATGCAGGAAGACGAAATCGTCCAGCACCCGCTCCACGTCGGCGATCAGATGCGTGGAGAGCAGGATGGTGGCCTCGCGGCGGTAGTTGGATATGATGGTGTCCAGGATGTAGTCGCGCGTGGCGGGATCGACGCCGCCAATGGGCTCGTCGAGCAGGTACAGGGCGGCGCGGCGCGCCATGACCAGCACCAGCTGCACCTTCTCCTTCGTCCCCTTGGAAAGCGCCCCCATGTGCGCAGTCAGGGGCACCGCCAGCCGCGAGAGCATGTCGCAGGCCAGCGCCCGGTCGAAGTCGGCGTAGAAGTCCTCGAAGTAGGCGAGGCAGTCCGTCACCTTCATGCCCTGCGAGAAGTACGTGCGCTCGGGCAGATACGACACGCGCGCCTTCGTGGCCGGCCCCGGGCACGCGCCCTCCACCAGCACCTCGCCCGCCGTCGGGCGCAGAAGGCCGGCCGCCAGCTTGATGAGCGTCGTCTTGCCGCTGCCGTTCGGCCCCAGAAGGCCCACCACGCGCCCGCGCGGCACCGCAAGCGTCACCTGGTTGAGCGCCGGCGCGCCGCCGTAGGACTTCGAGAGCGCGCGGCACTCCAGCACGGGCAGGAAGCCCGGCGCCGGGTAGGGCGCCGCCGGGGGCGGCATCGTGCCCGCGTAGGCGGGTGCCGGCTGGAAGAAGCCCGGCACGGGCGCGGCGGGCGGCATGCCGGGCGTGGGCGCGACGGGAGCGCCCAAGGCGGCCGGCTGGGCGAACGCCGCAGGCACGGGCGCGGCGGGCGGCGCGGACGAAGGCGCCGGCGCGGGCGCCCCAGACGGCGCAGCGGGCGCGCCCAAGGGCGGCGGATATCCCTGTTCGTAGACCATGTTCCTGCACCTCTCCCTTCTCGGCCGCAGGCCGCGGCCAGTTGCGCGCCAACCCGAGAGAACCCCAACTCCGCAGGCGAAACCCCAATCTCGCAGATGGAATTTCGACCTCGCAGGTTGGCGCAGCAAGTCAGCGAGGCCGCCTGCGGCGCCCGAGATCGTGGGGATCGCGCACGCGCCGCGTACTCCGGTACGCAAGCCTGCGGGATCGCCGCGAGATCGGGCGCCGCAGGCGGCCGCAGCGTCGGCCGGTTGCGCGGGCCGGCAGGCCCGCGCAACCTAGTTCCCCATCAAATCCTGCAACTTCTTCAGGTCGCCCATGCTCATGCCGCCCGGCAGGCCGCGGCGGCGCATGCGCTTGCCCTTCTTGCCTTTCCTGCCCCGGCCGGCGGCCATGTCCTCGGCGGCGGGCATGAACTTCTTCATCATCTTCTTCGTCTCGTTGAATTTCTTGACCAGCTGGTTCACGTCGGTCACGGAAACGCCCGCGCCTGCGGCGATGCGCGCGCGGCGGCTGCCGTTCAGGATGTCGGGGCGTTCGCGCTCGGCCTTGGTCATGGAGTTGATGATGACCTCCATGTGGTCGAGGGCCCCCTCGTCCACCTGCCCCGCGCCCAGGGCCTTGTCGCCGCCGGGAAGCGCGCTCACCAGCTTGGCGATGCCGCCCATCTTGCGGATCTGGCGGTTCATGTCTATGAAGTCGTTCAGGTTCAGGTTCGCGCGCATCATGCGCTCGGCCTGCTCCTGCTCGATCTCCTCCTGCTGCACCTTCACGGCGCTCTCGATGAGGCTCACCATGTCGCCCATGCCCAGGATGCGCTTGGCCATGCGGTCGGGATGGAACTCCTCCAGCGAGTCGGGCTTCTCGCCGGCCGAGACGAACTTGATGGGCTTGCCGGTCACCTCGCGCACGGAAAGCGCCCCGCCGCCGCGTGCGTCGCCGTCCATCTTCGACATGATGACGCCGTCGAAGTCCACGCGCTCGGCGAAGGCCGCCGCCACGTTCACCACGTCCTGGCCCGTCATGGCGTCCACCACCATGAGCACCTGGTCGGGGTTCACGGCGCGCTTGATGTTCTCGGCCTCCTCCATCATGGCGTCGTCCACGTGCAGGCGGCCGGCCGTGTCGATGATCACCACGTCGCGCAGGCTGTCGATGGCGTCCTGCACGCCCTCGCGGGCGATGCGCACCGGGTCCTGCCCGTCGCCGCGGTACACCCGCGCGCCCATCTCGTCGCCCAGGGTCTGCAGCTGGTCGGCGGCGGCGGGGCGGTACACGTCACAGGCCACCAGCAGCGGGGAGTGGTTCTCCTGCTTCAGGCGATAGGCCAGCTTCGCGGCGGCGGTCGTCTTGCCGGAACCCTGCAGGCCCACCAGCATGATGACGTTGGGGATGCGGCTTCCCAGCACCAGCTTGCTGTCGGTGCGGCCGAGCAGCTCCGTGAGCTCGTCGAGCACCACCTTGACCACGTTCTGCGCCGGCGTGAGCGAGTCGAGCACCTCGGCGGTAAGGCAGCGCTCCTTGGTGCGCGCGACGAAGGCCTTCACCACTTTGAAGTTCACGTCGGCTTCGAGAAGAGCCAGGCGTATCTCGCGCATGGCCTGGTTGATGTCGTCCTCGGTCAGGCGGCCCTTGCCGCGCAGCCCGGAGAATATGCCCTGCAGGCGGCTGGAGAGGTTCTCTAGCATGGTGGGAGGCTCCTTTTCGATGCTGCGTTCGCTCGCCGAGCATTATACGCCAGCGCCCCCGCGCGGCGG
>CAJFUR010000051.1 GCA_904420215.1 uncultured Eggerthellaceae bacterium | reverse complement strand
GCCGAACTCCAGCACCTCGCGCTGCGGCTCGCTGTCGGCATGCACGCGGCGCAGAAGCGCGCGGGCACGCGCCACCAGCTCGCGGGGGCTGAACGGCTTCACCAGGTAGTCGTCGGCGCCCAGCTCCAGGCCGATGATGCGGTCCTCCACCTCGCCCTTCGCCGTGAGCATGATGATGGGCACGTCGGAGTTGTCGCGGATGGCGCGGCACACGCGCTCGCCGGGGACCCGCGGCAGCATGAGGTCGAGGATGACCAGATCGAAATGGTGCTTCGAGAATTCCTCGAGCGCTTCCTGACCGTCGCCCACTGCAGTCACCCAGTAGTTCTCGCGTTCGAGGTAGGCGGTCACCGCATCGCGGATGGCCTTTTCGTCTTCAACCAGCAAGATGCGTCGTGTTTCGTTGCTCATGGAAATCTCCTCAAGCTCGTTTTGCTTTCCCGCGAACCGCATCGGACGGCAGAGGGACGCGACCATTATAGCGCGCGCACGCATGGGGCGCATGCGCAGGTCGTGTTTGCATTTATTGTAACAATTGCCCCGAACCCGGCTTTGACCTGTGCGGGAAATGACACAATAAACACTATGACACCCAAGCGACCCACACATGCCCGCCCCCATGCGCGGCCAAGCGCGACGGCGCAGCGGCGCGCCAACCACCGCGGCGCGCAGGCGGCGCCGAAGGCCGCGGCAGGCAGCACGGGGCCTTCGCTGCGGCGGGAGACGCACGCGGTGCGGAAGGACCGCGGCAAGACGGCGGGCGCGGGCGGCATTGCGGGCGCGGGCGGCGTGGGCGCGGGCAGGCCCGGCGGGGCCGGCTCCCCCACGCTGCGCGGCGAGGCCGCAACCGGCGTGCGCGTGCCCACGCCGGGCGGCGGCGAGATCCTGCTGACGCGCCGGCATTTCCTGTACGGCGCCCTTGGCGTGGGCGCCTTGGCGGCCGTGGGCGGCGGCGTGGTGGCCGCATCCGGCGCCCTGCAGCAAGACGACAGCGACGAGCTGCACGTGCTGGAGGTCCCCGAAGACGCCGTGACCACCTCCGACGAACTCACGGAAGTGGACCTTTCGTCGGCCGTGAGTCTCGTGAGCAGCTTCGAACTGCCCTACGGCACGCTGGTGTGGGCAAACGACGACAACGTGGCGGCGTGCCTGCTCCCCACCGAACAGGCCAAGCCGCTTGCCCAGGTGGGCCTGCTCTTTCTGGGGTCGGGTTCGCATGCGGTTGCCGTTCCGCAGGCCGTGGGGCAAGACGAGGGGTTCGAGATCTACGACGCACGCGCCTGCTCCACCGGGCTGGTGTGGACGGAGGCCGACATCCTGGACGGCGTGTGGCGCGTCTATTCCGCCAGCTTCGACGGGGAGACCGTCGGCGAACCCCGGCTCATGGAGGAAGGCACGTCGGAATGGGAGACGCCCACCATTGCCGCCACGGCGGGATTCGCCTTCTGGCAGGTGCTTCCCCGCGCCGACGGTCCCAGAAGGTCCGAGGCCTCGCTGCTCAAGCGCGCCGCCTTCGGCACGGGCGAGTCCTCCGTGGTCTACGAGTCGCATGGGCGCATGAGCACGCCGCCCTACGCGCTG
This sequence comes from uncultured Eggerthellaceae bacterium, assembly GCA_904420215.1. Lineage (GTDB taxonomy): Bacteria > Actinomycetota > Coriobacteriia > Coriobacteriales > Eggerthellaceae > CAJFUR01. The sequence goes on along the minus strand of CAJFUR010000051.1, from coordinate 3,824 downwards.
GCCGACTCGGTGGTCATCACCCCGCGCACCGACACCTCGTCCATCCACCACCAGCTCACCCGCATCGACGCGCGCACGGGAGACGTGATGGACGCCATGGTGCTGCCCACGTCCATGAAGCCGCTGGAAGCCGGATACGGCAACACCGGGTTCATGTTCACTTTCGACGCCATCTACAACTACGGCGACGGCATTGCGAACTTGGGCACCTACACGCCTGCGGCGCAGGTGGCCGCCGCCCCCGCAGACGGCTTGGGCAACGCCGCCTACAGCGCTGCGCGGTGGTTCCGCCACACGCGCACGCCCACCGCCGCCCCCGCCTGGTGCGGGCGCTACCTCATGGTGAAGTCCACCACCACCGTGGGCATCGACTTGGAAGCCCAGACGTATTTCGCCATCGACGTGAAAAGCGGCGCGGACGACTACTACGAGTACCTGGCCTCCACGGGCATGGGATCCACCGTCGTCACGTACACGAACGTCAACCACCAGCCCATCGCCGGCGCGGCGGAGAAATACTGCCTCGTGCGCGTGTGGGCGCCGATTGCCTAACGGCGCCAGCTGCGGCCCCCGGGGCCCCGGAGGGGCGGTGCGCCGCGAGTTCCGCACAGTGAACAGTCCAGTGGACTGTTCACACACCAACTTTCGCGCCCGAGCGGGCGCACCGGTGAGCGCTTGCGATCACCGGCACTGGGGCTTTCGTGCGAGCACAGGACTGTTTGAGCGCCGTACCCCCGCCCCTCCGGGGCCCCGGGGGCCAACCGACGGCGTGGCTCTCAGCCCACCAGCAGCACGTCGTCGCGCTCTGCGGCCAGACGCCGCAGTTCCTCCGTGAAGCCGGAGATGCTGAACACCACGTAGCTCACGTTGCGACTGTCGTTGCGCCAAGCAACGAACGGGGCCTTGGCTTCCAGACCGCGCAGGACGTTCGCTCCCACCGGTTCCTTCCAGAACTTGCATTCGCAGAGGGCAAGCGAGCCGCCCTGCTCGTCAAGCGCCACCACGTCCACTTCCACGTCGCCCGCACCCCACCACCGCCCCACTTTCGTGGGGACGAACGGCCACGCGCCCTCGGCTGCCATGTCCCACACCTTCTCTTGGCACACGCGCTCGTAAACGTAGGCCACGTGCCCGTCGATGAAATTGCGTGCAATCCTCTCGCCCACGACGTCGGCATGCCCCGATTCGATGAGGCCCAAGGACGGGAACACGTAGCGGAACCAGAAAAGCAGGAAGTTGTCCTTGACGCGGTACTGCCCGCTCTTGCTTTTCTGCGGGTTCGGATCGGTGACTGGCACCTCGCGCTCTACAATGTCCAAATCGGCAAGCACTTTCAGGTAGCGCGTCAGGCTGGTCTGCTTCGCCTCCAGCATGGCGGCCATCTTCCCGAGCTTCCTGTTGCCCGCCGCAATGGCCTTGATGATGGAGAAATAGCTTCCCACTTCGCCCACTTCCCGCTGCAGCAGGAAATTCGGCTCGTCGTACAGAAAACTGCTCCTGTCCAGAACGTTCTTCGCAATCGACTCGTAGATGTCGCCGACTGCATCGAACAGTTCGATGTACTTGGGCACGCCACCCGTCACGCTGAACAATTCCACGAGCCTGCGTTCCGACGGCTCGCCGGGGAAGAATTCGCCATAGCAGGAAAACGGCAGCTGCTTCATGTGCAGCTGTGCCGTCCGGCGGCCGTACAGGGGGCTTCCGTGGGCGAGCGTCTGTTCCACCATGAGCGAAATGAGCGAGCCGCACAGCACCAGCATCACGTTGCGCCCGCTCAGCATCGTGTCCCAAATGCGCTGTAAAACCGAGGGAAACGCGCCGTTGGCCTTGCCCAAGTACTGGAACTCGTCGATCACGATCACCGTGCGCTGCGATTCGCCCTGCGTCAAGCGGTCGAACAGGTCATCCCAACGGTCGAAGGCGGCGTGCTTGATCAGGTCGTCGTCCAGGAACTCGCCAACCGCGGCAGCAAAGGCCGCCCGGTTCTGGGCCTCCGATTCCTCGGTCGCCAGAAAGTAGACGCCGCGCTTGCCCTTCAGGAAGTCCACCAAAAGCGCCGTCTTGCCAATGCGCCGGCGCCCGTACACCACCACGAACGACGCCCGGTCACGCACATACTCCCGCTCCAACGCGGCACGCTCGGCGTCCCGGTCGATCAACATGCACCCATCACCCCAGCCTCCCGCTTCTGCCATCGTTCGCCGCATACGCTTCCCGTATTATACTTCAAAGTATAATACTTTCAAATATAACGTTGCGGAAACGGATCGAAACCAAGGAGCGCAAAGCCTACCAGATTCCCCGCTCGTTGCGAATCTGATGCATGAGGTCGGAATTTGCCTGCTCGTATTCATTGAGCGGGGAGGGCATGGCATCGAATTCCTCGGGGGTGTACACCTGAGCGTACCAGCTGCATTGGGAAAAATGCTCGGCCAGATCGCCCCGCTGGAATCCCCTTCCATGCCGCGCAAAGATCTCGTTGTGCCCCACATACAACTCCCAATCGGAAAGCGCCTCGAGTTCCTCCCGCGAATAGTACCGGCTATTACTGTCGGGGAGGATGTACTCCGAGACAGGCGCCGCCACCTCGGAATCCAACGATAACACCTCGTTGAGAAAGGGAATCGAAGAAAGGTCCGGACGAAAATCGAATGCGGCCGTCACGAGGGCGAAACCAATTCCAACCGACGCGATGAACGTCCCAAAAGAAATCCAGAACGTATTGCGAGAAGCCCAGATTGGAGTAGGGGGAGAAGCCCTATGGGGAGGATAGTCGGGGGGATAGTAGCCAGTGATATCATCAATGGAAAGTTTCCAGCCCTCAAGGGAATTGCCGTATTGCCCTTGAGGAAAAAGCTGCATCTCCTCCATAAGACGCGCCAGCGCTTTTCCGTCTATCAACTTCACATCGTCTTCGATTTCCCGAATCCACTGTTTGACGTTGCCCACAAACCCACTGGTAGTGATGATGATTATGCGATCGGCCTTGAACTTACGGTTGACTCCGACGAGTTTCTGCAAAGTTTCACGACCCACAAGGTTACCGTCAGCGTAGCACTTGCATTCGACAATTGCCGTTTTCCCATCAGGGAACGTAAGATCGATGTCACGCCCTTCGTCATTGGAACTCGGCGTCACATGGACCTCGCAGCCCATCCGCCTGAATAGTTGCGCGCAGAGCTCTTCGAAGGCATCGCCGGCCGACTTCTTGTCGCCCACTCCCTGTGACCGACACCACTCGTAAATCGATTTCGCGCGGGCAGCCTGCTCCCACTCGGCCGCCTTGCGAGCAGCCTGATTGAAGTGTTCCTGTTCTTCGCGACATCGGTCAATGGGAAGCCCCTTGTCCCGCAGCGCCTCGACAAGCCACAGCATATGCAACGGACTTGCGCACGTGACGGAAAACCGCCCAACGTTCAGTCGGCAAGAACCCCATTGTATCCAATTGTTGTTGCGTCGCTTGTCCCTTGAGCCGTCCCCATTGGGAAACGTCCATTCTGGAAAATCGAGTGTGAAAGTCCCCGGCCCTTCCCGTCTCCTTCGCTCATGCACCGAAACGAAGGGCTGAAGCCTTATTCGATATTCCTCATAGAACTTCTTGCGCATATGTCCGCGGTAAAGACCGACCGCCAGCCAGACGACGCACATGCAAAGGGCCAGCACCGCCAGAATCCCCAGCAGCACCAGCCCCATTGAGAGCATGAGCCCCATCGATTATCCCCTCCCCCGACCGCGGCGCTAGAACTCCAGGCCCTGCAGCCTTTCGAACACCACGTCCTTGCGGGTGAGGAAGTCCCAGGGGTCGAAGATCTCGTCGAGGGTCT
>CAJFUR010000050.1 GCA_904420215.1 uncultured Eggerthellaceae bacterium | reverse complement strand
CCCATCGCCGAGAGTACTGCGGAGGAAGTCCGTGGGAGGGTAGGACGTCGCGCCCATGGGGGATGCTTTTTTGCACCGCAGGGAGAGGACTGGGTCGTGAGCGATAAAAGCCAGGACGTGACGAATGCCGCCGAGGAAGCGCTGCGCGACGAAAGGAAGCTCGAGGCGTTGATGGAAGCGCTTTCGGGCGGGTCGCGTCGCGACCGGCAGAATGCGGCGCGCGTTTTGGCGGTAGTGGCCAAGGAACGCCCCGAGGCCATGGTTCCCTATGGGAGCGCGCTGGTCGATGCGCTCAATCGTCCCGAGGCGCAAACGCGCTGGGAATGCTTGGACATGCTCACGCGGTTGGTTGATTTCGATTCCCGCACGTGCGACAAGGCCGTTCTGGAAGCGGAAACGGCGCTGTTCGACGAGGAGAGCGGCCCGGCCCGCTTGGCGGCCATGCGGTTTCTCTGCAAGCTGGGCGCCACGACGGAAAGTCGCTCCGAGCGCACATGGCCCCTCATTGAAGAGGGCATTCAATGCTACCACGGCGACTTGGAATTCCAAGACATGTTGATTGCGGTCGTGGACTTCTCCCAAGGGACGCTTTCTCCCAGCGTGAAAAAAGAACTGGCGGCACGCATGAAGTTCGATGCCGCGAATGGCAAAGGCGCGCTCAAGCGCCGTGCCGTGCAGATTCTCGAAAACCTTGCGGAATGAGCGGGGCCGTCCCTTTGGCGACCGCCTGCTCTGGTCTATCTTGTCGTGCCGGCGCCCGCAAAGGCGCGTTTGGCCGTTTCGAAGTCATTGCTGATGCTGGCGAGTCGTGAAAGGATGATGGCATGGCGGTAGACGCGAGTCCCTTTGCCGCGCGTCTGGAGGCGGGCGGCGCAACGTACACCTATTTCCCTGTGTCGGCAATAGAAGGAAGCGCCGAGTTGCCCTACGCGCTCAAAGTGCTTCTGGAAAACGTCTTGCGCAATGGCGAAGACGCCGATGCCGCGCGCGAGCTCGCGCGGCGCGTCGTGGATGCGGGGCGCGCGGGCACGGTGGGCGACGAGGTGGAATTCCGCCCCGCCCGCGTGCTTTTCCAAGACTTCACGGGCGTTCCCGTTTTCGTGGACTTCGCGGTCATGCGCGAGGCGTGCGCCGAATTGGGGGGCGACCCGCGCAAGATCAACCCCCAGATTCCCTGCGACCTCGTGATCGACCATTCGGTCATTGCCGACGAGGCGGGCTGCGCCGGGGCGCTCGCCGCGAACATGGAGCACGAGTTCGAGCGCAACCGCGAACGCTACGATTTCCTGAACTGGGCGCAAAAGTCCTTCGAGAACGTGCGCATCGTGCCGCCGGGAGCCGGCATCTGCCACCAGTTGAACATCGAGGAGTTTGCGTCCGTCGTCTTCACAGACGACGGAATTGCCGACGCTGCGGCTTCCCCCAGCACCCGATCTCGCGGCGATGACGGAATGCCCTGCCTCGGCTTCGCCGAGCAGGGCGCGCCCGCTCGGGCGCATGGTGTGGGATCGAACAGTCCACTGGACTGTTCGACGCGTGCGGGAGCACGCGTCGCCTCCGCCATCCCCACGACCTCGGGCACTGGGGAAACCCTCGCTGACGCTACGAACGACCTGCGCGATGACGCGGACGCTCTGCCCCCTGCCGCGCCGGTGGCCTACTTCGACACGTTGGTGGGAACCGACAGCCACACGCCCACGGCGAACGGGATTGGCGTTCTGGGCTGGGGCGTGGGCGGCATCGAGGCCGAGGCGGCGGCGCTGGGGCAGCCCATCACCACGCTGGTGCCGCGCGTCGTGGGCGTGAGGCTCGTGGGCGAGCTGCAGGAAGGCGTGTCGGCCATGGACGTGGCCCTGACGTTCGCGCAGGTTCTGCGCGAACGCGGCGTGGTGGGGTGCTTCGTGGAGTGCTTCGGCCCGGGCCTGAAGGCGCTCGGGGCCACGCAGCGCACTTGCATTTCCAACATGACGCCGGAATACGGCTGCACGTGCACGTTGTTCCCGGTGGACGAGCAGACGCTTGCCTATCTACGTCTGACCGGGCGCTCCGAGGAGCAGGTGGCCTTGGTGGAGGCGTATGCGAAGGCGCAGGGTTTCTGGCACGAACCCGACGAGCAGCGCGTGTACGCGGAAGTGTTGGAGATAGACCTGTCGCAAGTGAAGCGCTCGCTCGCCGGCCCGTCCCGCCCGCACGACCGCATCGATGCAACGCGTGCCCGCGAGGCGTTCGGGGGCGTGTGCGAAAGCCGGGGGCTGTCTTCCGGGCCCGACGACACGGCGACGGTGGAAACCGGGCAGGGGCGCTTCGATCTTTCGCACGGCGCCGTGGCCATTGCGGCCATCACCAGCTGCACGACGGCCACCAACCCGGACATGATGCTCGCTGCCGGCCTGTTGGCGAAGCGCGCGGCCGAGGCCGGCCTTTCCGCCAAGCCGTGGGTGAAGTGCGTGCTCGCCCCCGGCTCCCAGGCGACCGCGCTTCTGCTGGAGCGGGCGGGCGTGGGCGAGGGCCTGCGCGAAGTCGGGTTCTTCAACTGCGGGTTCGGCTGCATGAGCTGCATCGGCAACTCCGGCCCGCTGTCCGTGGACATGCAGGCCGCCGGCAAGAAGGTGGAGCTGGCGAGCGTGCTTTCCGGCAACCGCAACTTCGAGGGGCGCATCTCGCCCGACGTTTCGCAGAACTACTTGGCGGCGCCTGCGCTCGTGGTGGCCTATGCGCTGGCGGGTACGCTGGATTTCGACTTCGAGCGCATGCCCTTGGGACGGCGTGCGGACGGGACGGACGTCTTTCTGTCCGACCTTTGGCCAAGCGACGCGGAAGTGGCTCGCCTTGCCGAGGGAGTCGTCACGCCGGCGCTGTACGAAGAGGCGCGCGAGGGAATCATGGACGGCGACGCGCGTTGGCAGGCGATTGCGGCGGATGCAAGCGTGACCTACCCGTGGGACGCGTCGTCCACCTACGTGCGCCGCGCGCCGTACTTCGACGGGATGGGCCGCACGCCCGCCGCGCCCGCGCCGATTGCCGACGCGCGCGTGCTGGCGCTTCTGGGCGACTTCATTACCACCGACCACATTTCGCCCGCCGGCTCCATTGCAGCGGACTCGCCGGCGGCGCGCTACCTGCAAGAGCGGGGCGTCGCGCCGGAGGACTTCAACACCTACGGGTCGCGCCGCGGCAACCACGAAGTCATGATGCGCGGCACGTTCGCCAACGTGAAGCTGGCGAACGCGCTGGCCGAAGGGAAGAAGGGCGGCTGGACGCGCGACTTTTTGGCGGACGGGACAACCCCCCTGTTCGACGCTGCTCAGCATTACCTGCGCGAGGGCATGCCCTCGATAGTGATTGCCGGGAAGATGTACGGCAGCGGGTCCTCGCGCGACTGGGCCGCGAAGGGGCCGGCGCTTCTGGGCGTGCGCGCCGCGCTTGCGGAGAGCTTCGAGCGTATCCACCGGTCGAACCTCATTGGCATGGGCATCCTGCCCCTGCAGTTCGCAGATGGCGAGAACGCCGCCACGCTGGGGCTTGACGGGTCGGAGTGCTACACGGTGACGCTTCCCGACTTCTCGCGGGGCCTGCCCGAGCCGCCCGTGGCGGAGGTGCGTGCGCGCAAGGGCGACGGCACGGAAGTTGCGTTTCGGGCTGTGGTGCGCGTGGACACGCCCACGGAGGGCCGCTACTACGAGCACGGGGGAATCCTGCCCTACGTGCTGCGCCAGCTGATAGGGTAGGCGGCTGGCAGCCCCGTGCGCCCGGGGCTGCGGCGTCGGGCGCGGGCGCACGGGGCGGCGCGCGGCGCGGGCTTCTCGGCCGGTCGCAGGCTGCGGTTTCCGGCGCCTTGCGTCCCGCGCGGGGCCGGCTTTTGTAAAGTCGCGGCAACAACGAATTCCGGCATGCCCGCATGCGCGGTGCAGTAGGGTATAATACTCACTTTATTGCACATGCTACAGGGAAGGGATGCCAGTGAAACAGACATCCGGGATAGAGGCGCTTCTGGAGGCGCTCAAGCAGTCGGGCATGAACGTGGACGGAGCGGGCTTCGGCGCGGGGAAGGGCGGTCCGGACGGCGAGGGGCCGGCTTCCACCGGCGCCGGCGGCCGAGGGGCGTCTGCCGCAGGCTCAGGCCGCGGGAACGGCGGCAGGCCGGTGACGCCGCACATAGAGATCCCGTTCGCCGACCGCATGAAAACGTGGGGGCGGCGCGCCGTCATCGTCGCCGCCATCGTGATCGTCATCGTGGCGCTCGCCGCGTACTGGTGGTTCCATCCCCCCATCAACATCCACAGCACCGACACGTGGATGTTCGTGGCCATCTTCATCCTGCTGCCGCTGTTCCTGGCTTTCTGGAGCCGCTCGCGCAGCTACGAGACGGGCACGTCGAAGCTGGACCCGAACCCCACGAAGTCCAAGACGTTCAAGTGGCTTTCCTTCGTGCCCGTGGCCGTTGCGCTGGTGGGCGTGCTGGGCGCCGTGGCATCGCTTTCCGTGTTCCCCGGCAACGCGGAGAAGTACGCGAACGTGCTGCAGACCACCGATTTGGACTTCGCTTCCGACATTCAGGAAGTGAACTACTCCGAGATTCCCATCATCGACCGCGACTCGGCCATCCTGCTGGGCAACCGCGAGATGGGCTCCATCCCCGAGTACGTGAGCCAGTTCGAGATATCGCCCCTGTACAGCCAGATCAACTACCAGGGCGAGCCGGTGCGCGTGAGCCCGCTGGGCTACGCCGACCTGTTCAAGTGGTTCACGAACCGCGAGGCGGGCATTCCGGGCTACGCTTTGGTGAACATGACGACGCAGAACGCCGAGATCGTGCGCTTGGACGGCAACCCCATCCACTACTCGCAGTCCGAGCCGCTGGTGCGCAACATCGACCGCCACGTGCAGCTCAAGTACCCCTTCTACATGTTCGACGAGAAGTCCTTCGAGATTGACGAAGAGGGGCAGCCGTGGTGGATCTGCCCCGTGCAGACGCGCACCATCGGCCTGTTCGGCGGCACGACCATCGAGCGCGTGGTCATGTGCAACGCGACGACGGGCGAATGCCAAGACCTTGCCATCGACGAGGTGCCGCAGTGGGTTGACCGCGCGTATCCGGCCGAGCTGCTGATAGAGCAGTACAACTGGAGCGGCAAGTACAAGAACGGCTGGCTCAACTCGTTCTTGGGCCAGGAAGGCGTGGTGCAGACCACGCCCGGAACCGACGGGCAGGTGGGCTACAACTACATAGCCAAGGACGACGACGTGTGGGTGTACACGGGCGTGACGTCTGCCACCGCGGACAACTCCATCGTGGGCTTCGTGCTGATCAACCAGCGCACCGCCGAGTCGCACTTCTACACGGTGCCGGGCGCCACCGAGGACTCGGCCATGGGATCGGCCGAGGGGCAGGTGCAGAACTTGCGCTACACGGCCACGTTCCCGCTGCTCATCAACGTGGCGAACCAGCCGACGTACTTCATGGCCCTGAAAGACGGCGAGGGCCTGGTGAAGAAGTTCGCCATGATAGACATCCAGCACTACCAGAACGTGGCCGTGGGCGACACGGTGGCGGACTGCCAGAAGGCGTATCTGGCGCTTTTGGCCACCAACGGCGTGGACACGGGTGGCGTGGCAACGGACACGCTGGAGGCGCAGGGCACGATCGTCCACATGGTGCAGGCCGTGGTGGAGGGCAACTCCCACTTCTACGTACAGCTGGAAGGCGACGAGAGCATCTACGACTTCGCCTTGCCGGGGCTGATAGAGATCGTGGGCTACCAGGAGGGCGACACGATCAGGTTCGCCTATTTGGATTCCGAGGTGACCAAGCCGGTGGAGGGCATCACGGCGCCCGACGGCAGCGTGGAGGAGGCATCGGGCGAGCCGGTGTCCACCATGGACGGGCCGGCTTCCGGAGAACAGCAGGACGCGTCGGCTTCCAACGGGTAGTAGGACGCGCAAGCCGTGGATGACGCGGGCACTGTGGGCACCGGGAGTGCCGGGGGCGCCCGCCGCGGATGTTGCGGCAAGCGCGGAAAACCGGGGGGCTGCGGAAACCCCTGCGGAAGCCGCGGGCGCCGCGTAGAGGTTTTGCGGGATGGCGCCTGTTGCGGTTGACAGGCGGCGCCGAACCGCTAAACTATACAGGCTGCCTTGCGTGGGCAGCGACTGAAAGGCATAGTTCCGCTGCCAGAGACAGCAGGCACCGCGAGGTTTAATTGCATTGCAGCCTGCCGAGGTGGTCGATACCGAATCGGAGCAATCGACCCCTGCTGTCCTGCAGCAGGGGTCGTTCTTTTCCCAAGCGACGATCCCACCCATGAAGGGGCGGAACGCGAGTTTTGGGAAAAGGAGGTGTACTGCATGCCCAACATGAAGAATCAGGAAACGCTTTCCCAGATCAAGCAGGAACTCGACGGGGTTTCCGCCGTGTGGGTCGTGGATTACTGCGGCCTGACGGTGAAGGAGATCCAAGAGCTGCGCTCGAACATTCGCGAGGCGGGCGCCAGCATGAAGGTGTACAAGAACACGCTCATGCGCCTTGCCTTGTCCGAATCGGAGCTGCCGACGCTTGACGACATGCTGGAGGGGCCGAGCGCGTTCGTCTTTGCGGGGTCCGACGTCGCCGCGGCGGCGAAGGCCGTGAAGGAGTTCGCGAAGAAGAACGACAAGCTGGAAATCAAAGGCGGTTTGATGGAGGGCGCGGCCGTGTCCGCCGCCGAAGTGGAGGCCATTGCCTCGCTGCCGTCTCGCGAAGAGCTGCTGGCCCAGATTGCCGGCGCCATTTCCGGCGTTGCCCGTGGCTTGGCTGTTGCCATCAACGGCGTGCCGCGCGGTCTGGCCCAGGTCACGAAGGCCGTGGCCGACCAGAAGGAAGCCGCGTAGGGCGCGGCATGGGCGGCTCGAGACGGGCTGCCTGACCCAAGGAAGAGAACAGGCCGGAAAATCCGGCCGCTTTGAAAGGAAAGAAGAACATGGCTGTTACGCGTGAAGAGATCATCGAGGCCCTGAAGGAAATGTCCCTGCTGGAGGCCTCCGAGCTGGTGAAGGACATCGAGGAGACCTTTGGCGTGTCCGCCGCCGCCCCGGTGGCCGTGGCCGCCGCCCCGGCTGCGGGCGAGGGTGCCGCCGCCGCCGAGGAGAAGACCGAGTTCGACGTGGTGCTCGAGGGCTTCGGCGACAACAAGATCGCCGTCATCAAGGTGGTCCGCGAGATCACCGGCCTGGGCCTGAAGGAAGCCAAGGAGGCCGTGGAAGGCGCTCCGAAGGCCATTCAGGAGGGCGTGGCCAAGGACAAGGCCGAGGAGATCAAGGCCAAGCTGGAAGAGGCTGGCGCTGCCGTTACCCTGAAGTAACGAAGCCGCATTCTTATTCGGCAGACGCGCGCCGCGCGTTTCTGGGGACCCGGGAAGACCCGGGTCCTTTTTTTGCTGCTCTGGGCGGCTTGTGGGGGGCGGCGGGTGCACGGGAACAGGATGCCGGTGCGGGCGGGGTGCGTGAGGGCGCATGCGGGGTGGGGCGTGCGCGCCGTGGGGCGCGGGGGGGGCTGCCGTGGGGATGCGGCGGTTGGTCTTGCGGGCGCGTGCGGGCAGGGTCCTTCGGGTTGGAGGCAGGGTGCGCGGGGTTTCGTGGCTGGTCCTGCGGGTTCGCAGAGCGGCGGGCGCGTGTGGGGTGTAACGGAAAGATTACGGTCGAGAAACGGTTCGCTTGGTTTTGTTCGACGGTTCGGTGTCGCAGCGTATAGTGGGCACGTTGCATTTTGGACCGATGGAGGACGAGGCATGCAGATCAAGTACTTTTCGACCGCATGGAACGACATCAGGCGCTCGCCGGGGTGGCTGGGCAAGGTGCTGCTTTTGGGCCTGGTGGCCTGCATTCCCGTTTTCGGGTGGATCGTGGTGTTCGGCTACCTGTATGGCTGGGCGCGCGACATTGCCTGGGGCGTGCATGCGCCGCTGCCGGCGCGCATCTTCGGCAACGAGGACGGGAAGCTGTTCAGCCGCGGCTTCTTTGTCTTGGTCATAGCGTTCGTGTTCTCGCTTCTGCCGGGCGTTATCCAGCTGGTGGGCCTGATCATCGGGTCGGGGCCGTTTCTGTTCTGGGGAGGCGTTGGGCATGGGATGGGATTCCTGTCGGTGGGCATGGGGTTCGTGATAGGGCTGGTGTCGCTCGCCTCGTACTTCTTCGCGGTGCTGTTCGCTTGGATTGGCGCCATGCGCATGAGCATTTATGGCCGTCTTTCCGCAGGGTTCCAGCTGGGCAAGATCTGGGCGATGGCCCGTCGCGACTTCGGTGGGCTCTTGCGCATCGTGGGCATGGCGCTTGTGCTGGTGGCGGGCGTGACCGTTGCGTGCGTCGTGCTCGCTTTCGGAGTGGTGCTGGTGTCGATGCTGGTGGGATTCGTGGTGACGGGCGGCAACCTGAACATCGACGCGCCGCATTTGAGCGGGCCGGTGCTGGGCATGGCCGTGGCTATTGGCGGCACGTCCGTTCTGCTCTCGCTGTGCGCGTGGTTTGTCGGCATGGCGGTGGCGGTGTTCGTGCTTGCCATGCTGACGCGTGCGCTGGGCTACTGGACGCGGCAGTTCGACGTGCCGGCATGGCGCGGGCAGGACGACCCGATGCCGTTCGAGGTGTGGGGCGCCTACACGCCGCAGCGGTAGGGGCGCGCGCCGCCGCGGGGCGGGGATCCTCCGACCGGCCGGCGGCGTGCGCGCCGGCGCAGGCGCAGGGGCCGGCACTCGGGCGGCATGCATGGTCGCAAGAGCCTGGCGAGTGCGCGCCGGCGCCGCGACGTTTCATTGCGTCTGTGCGGGGTGGCCGCGCGGGTGCCGCTATGCGTGCGGCGCGCACCACAGCGACATGACGGCGTAGGACCGGTAGGGGCGCCACGCTTGGCTCGCCCGCTCTATCTCCTTGGGCGTGAGGCCGGGAAACGCCAGCTTGACGCCGTAGTCGGCTGCGGGGAAGCCGTCGGTGTGGTGGCAGGCGCGCATGAGCAGGTAGTGGGCCGTCCACGGGCCTATGCCGTCGAGCGCGACGAGCGCGCGCAGGCTTTCCTGTTCGCTGCACCCCACGTTCAGCTCGAGCGAGCCGTCCCCGAGCTTTTCGGCGAGCAGCCGGATGGCCTGCGCGCGCCGGCCGATGATGCCCATTTCCCCGAGCGCGTTGACGGCTTCGTCGCTCGCGAAGGCCGCGGGCGGGGGAAACACGGCTTCCAGCCCGTCGATGGGCGTGGGGCAGGGTATGCCGAAACGGGCGGCCACCCTGCCCGCCAGGGTGTTTGCCGCCTTCACGGTTATCTGCTGGCCGAGGATGGCGCGCACTGCCATTTCGAGCGCGCCGAAGCTGCAGGGCAGGCGCACGCCCGCGATGTCGAAGCGCCCGTCCACCTGCGCATGGAAGCCGCCGAGGGCCGCTGCCACGTCGCGGGGCGCGCAGTCGGTGTCGAAGAGGCGGCGCGCCTTGGCGGCTATGCGCGCGATGTGGGGCACGAGGGAGTCGGACACGGAAAGCAGGATGCGGCTTTTCTCCGGGTTGTCTTCGACGGTCACCCAGCCGACGTCGCCGCCGAACGTGCATGTGCGCGCGTAGCGTCCGCCCTCCACCACTTCGACGCCCTGGATGGCGCGAAACGCCAGAAAGTCCATGAGCAGGTCGAAGCGGTAGGGCTTGCGGTATCCCAAGGCCAGCGTGTACGCGGCGGGCCCGCGCCGCGGGGCGAGCCGGTCGAGTCCCAGACGGTAATGTTCCGCGAAATCGCGCTCGAGTTCCCGCTGGTTCGCGTACCCGCAGGCGGTGGACACGGCGCTTGGGGGAAGGCCGGCGCCCGACAGGAGCGCCTTGGCGAGCAGCCTGCGCGCGGTTTCGAGGTAGTGCTGGGGCGTGGTGCCGAACAGGGCCGCGAAGCGCGCGCCCACCTCGGCGGCTCCCTGCGTGTCGAGGTGCAGGGCGGCAAGCGCGGTGTTCAGGCAGTCGGGTGCGGCCAGATTCTCCTCGATGAGCGATGCGAGCGCCGCGGCGGCGTCGCCCGCCACCACGGGCATGCGGGGGGCGTTTTCGGGGTGGCAGCGCAGGCAGGGGCGGAAGCCTGCGGCTTCGGCGGCGGCCGCGCTGGGGAACACGGTCAGGTTCTGAGGATTCACGTGTGCGGT
>CAJFUR010000049.1 GCA_904420215.1 uncultured Eggerthellaceae bacterium | reverse complement strand
TGACCGACACGGGCGTGGTGACCGGCGCCGCGCACGAGGCGCTGCGCGACTGCCGCGTGCTGGCGCTGGAAGGCAACCACGACGCGCGCATGCTGGAGGAAGGGCCCTATCCCTATCCAGTGAAGCGCCGCATCGCGTCGGATCGCGGCCACCTTTCCAACGCGCAGGCCGCCGCCGAGTTGGAGTCGCTTCTGCATGCGCGCCTGGAGTGCGTGGTGGCCATGCACGTGTCGGAGAACAACAACACCTACCGCGCGGCGCAGGGCGCCCTCGCCGCGGTCGTCGCCCGCAACGGCGCCGCCACCCGCGTGGCCTGCGGCTTCCAGCACCGCCCCGTCAGCGCGTGACGGGGCTCCTCCATGCGTCTGCGTCCCGCATGGCCTCCAGCAGCCAAGGCCCGTTTGCTTGGGGGTTGCCCCACCACGCGAGCGTGCCGTGCGACCACTGGGCAAGGCTGGCGAATTCCCGCGTGTTGTCGAAGGCTATGGCCTGCTCGCACTGGTCGAGCGCGAGCGAGAAGTTCCGCAGCGAGGCATGGAAGCGTCGCCGCACCGCATCCGCCCCGACGTCGTGGCCGCCCGTTTCCACGCGGTGCGCGATGCGCCGCAAGGCGACGCGCTCGTCGGCAACGCCCACGTAGAAGACGAACACTCGGTAGCCCAATGCATGGGCGCGCGCGACGTTGCGTAGGGCGAGCCGCCCCGTCAAAGTGGTCTCCTGATTGAAGGACCGCCGTGCGGCGAACAGGCGCTCGATGCGCTCGAGTGCCACTTTCCCCGCTTCGCGCTGGTCGGCGGGCGAGCGCCAGTCGCCGCCCAGTTCGCGCAGGATCTCGTCGGGGTTGACGCGGGGAAGGGAGCGCGGCATGGAGGCGTTGCGCCAAAGACCCGACTGGAACAGGGTGGATTTGCCTGCGCCGTTCACTCCGGCGAACACGACGTAGAAGGGCGCGTCCATCAATAGGCTCCGCGTCTGACGAGTTCGCGTTGGCGCTGCGCGAGGAAGAAGTCGGCTACGGCCACGTAGAACGCCGCTTCTTCGGGGCTTTCGGCACCCATGAGCAGGGCGGAATCCGGCCGGAAGCGAAACGCCTCCCGGCAGCCGAGGTACAGGTCGTGCAAGGCCGTCGAGTAGTCTTCACCGGGGACATCGGCGGTTGCGGGATTCGTTCGGCCCGCGCCTTTCGCCCCGTTGCTTGGCCTTCCCGGCCGCGCATGCAGGGATGCGCGCTGCATGACGTCTTCCTCGCGCAGGACCCATGCCCTCCCTGCCTTCTCTGCAGGCAGCAGGCCCGAGGCGATGAGTGCCCGCACGCGGGTTGGAGAGACGTTCAGCAGTTCTGCACTTTGTGCGACCGACAGCATGGCTTCCTCCTGTGTAAAACGTTGCGGTATGAAAATATTTTACCACAGGAGCGGGACGGCAGGCGAATGATGCCGCGCCTGCTGCCCGGTGGCGGGATGCGGCCGCAAAGTGCGCGGCGCAGGAGCCCTTGCGCCGTCGCGCAGGCCCGCGCCTCAGGCTTCCCGTCCGCCGCAGACGAGCAGGCCCTGTTCCACCAAGTCGTCTCCCACCTGCAGGTATTCCTGCACGGACTCTTCCAGGCCGGCGAGCTCTTCGGGGGTGAGCGGGCGCACGGCGCGGGCGGGGGAGCCGATGGCCAGCATGCCGTCGGGGATGTCGGCCGTGCCGGTGACGAGCGCGCCGGCGCCGATGAGGCAGCGTTTGCCCACGCGCGCGCCGTCGATGACGATGGCTCCCATGCCCACCAGCGTGCCGTCGCCGATGGTGCAGCCGTGCACGATGGCACCGTGTCCCACGGTCACGTTGCTGCCCACCACGGTTTCTCCGCCCACGTTCACGTGCAGGCAGGCGCCCTCCTGGATGTTGGTGTTCTCGCCGACCGCGATGCGCCCCGCGCAGTCGCCGCGCACCACGGCGTTGAACAGGACGGTGCAGCGCGCGCCCAGCTCCACGTCGCCGGTCACGACGGCGTTTCTGGCGATGCGCGCCGTGGGGTGGATGCGCGGGGTGGGGTGTTCCATGCTGCGTCCTTTCTTCCGGAAGCCTACATTATAGGGCAAGCGGCGCTGCGGGGGGGAAAGGACGGGAAAGCCCCACGGGATGCTCCTGCGCCGCCGCGGCGCGGGCGCGCCGGCATCGTTTGGTACATCGGCACCGTTTGGCGCGGGCGGGCCGGTTGCCGCCGTCCTCCGCCGCACGGGCGCGCCGGATGCTGCAGGAGCTGCCGGCGGCGCGGCAGCGCGCGGGGCGCCCGTGCGGCGTGCCGTCCGCAGGAGCTGCCGGCGTGCTAGTTGCGGCGTGCCGGCCGTGTGCCCGTCGGCGGCGTGTTGGCGCGCGGCTAGGCGAGGGTGTAGGACCACAGGCCGACGCTCACGCCCAGGATGTCCTCGAACGCCCAGTGCTCTTCCGTGCGCTCGCTGCTCACGGGGTCGCAGATGACCAGCCGCCCGTAGGCGTCGATGCTGCAAAGCACGATGTAGGAGGTGTCCTCGTCGAAGGTTCCGGGCGCGGTGGCGCAGATGACGGGACGCCCGCGGTTGATCTCGCTGCGCAGCGACATCTCGTCGGCCTCCACGGGCGCGGCGGCAAGGCCCAGCCCCGCTGCGCCCTCGGTCAGCAGCGCCGTGGCGTCTTCCTGCTGCGCGAACCCGCTGTTCTGGGAATAGGACGCAGCCTCCACCGGCCCCACCGTCACGTCCCCGGTCAGGGCGATGTGCGCCATGGCAAGGCAGGTGGGCGCCGCGCCGAAGGCGCCGATGGTGCCCGCGCCGTAGGGGCGGTCGGCCCATTGGGAGTCGGTCTGGTAGAGCTGGGGCGCCGTTCCCTTCCGCCATGCGCTCTGGGGCGTGCTCTGGTTCACGGCCTGCGCGTTGGTGGCGAAAGGGGAGCGCGCCGCGTCCACGGCGTCCAAGGCGACGCGGGCGAGGCCCACGCCGGCAAGGGCGGATGCCGCCGCGATGCACAGAAGCGCCAGCACGCCCACGAGGAGCTTGCGCGGCTCGACGTCGGACAGGCGGGGAGTTGCCCGTGCGTCGCGCCCCGACGTGGCGGGCAGGACGGCGGGCGTGCCCTCGGGTTCGCCCTGCGACGCGTTCTCCGCGCCCGCGCCTGCGGCGCCGCCCGGGTTGCGCCGGCGTGCGTGCGGGGCGGGGCCTATGCCGGCGAGCCGCTGCAGAAAGGGGCGCCGGGGCGCGGGTGGCGCCGCCGCGTCTGCTCGGGCGCATCCGGCGCTTGCGGCAACCAGGTAGGGCAGGCCCCGGTAGGCCATCGGCTTCTCCTTTCTCTGCGTGGGCGCATGGGCGCCGCGCGCCGCCTGCGCACGGCACGGCGGGCGGCGCGGTCCAAGGAAGCGTTCTCTTGGGGTGCAGTGTCCGAGTGTAGGGAGAGCGCGCCATCGCGCCGCGAGCGCGGCGCATCCGTTTCTGGGCGTAGGGCATTCGGTAGGAAAACCGAAAGATGACCTTGGGAAACAGGAAAGCGTGGCGCGAGGGCGCGGACCGCGTGCCGCGGGCGGGCCGCCGCGCGGGTGCGACTCCCGCCGTCCGCGAGCGCCGCGCCACCCCGCACCCGCCCGCCACGCCGCCGCCTGCCGTCCGCTCGCGCCGGCTGCGAGCGCCGTCCCGCCCGCGGCACGCTGCCCCGCCCGCACCCGCACCGCCCTTTCGTGGAAATCCGCGGCCTTTCGAAGTTTTTCCTTGCCGCCGCGCCGCCAAAGGGTATACTGGCGGTCAACAACTTCATGCGAAATGCGTTGACGAGGACAGTAGGGACGCACCCATCTCCAGAGAGCCGGCGGCAGCTGCGAGCCGGCGGTGGGCGGCCCCGAACGCCACCTCCGAGCAGTTCGGCGCGAACGTTGGGCGCACCGCCCGGACGACCTCCGGCGGCGCGCACGGCAACTAGCCTGAACCGGCGACCCCGTTATCGGTCCAAGAAAGGCACGTGCACGGCGCGCGGCATGCGCGGTGCATGCGTCGTCTTCCCCCGAGGTCCTGGTGCAGGCTTCCTGCAGCGGGATTTTTTTATGCTCCCGCTTTGGCAGGCCGCAGGGAACGGGCGAGGGCCTTGCATGCGGCGCGGCACGCCCGCCCGCCGCGCCGCCGCGCATCGGCGCGGCGCGCGGGGCAGGGCGCGGGAGGGGCCGCGCGGCATGGAGGGCCGCGGCATTGCGGCCGCCCCGCCGCAGGCGAAGCGGCGAGGCGGCAGAACGGAGGAAGGGAGCAAGCATGCAGCTAAGGAGCAGCGCCGTCACGCGGGGCATCGCCCGCGCGCCGCACCGCAGCCTTCTCAAGGCCGACGGCATCACCGACGAGGAGCTGGAACGCCCGCTCGTGGCGGTGTTCAACTCGCGCAACGACGTCATTCCCGGACACAACAACCTGGACAAGATCGCCGAGGCCGTGAAGGCCGGCATCTACCTGGCCGGCGGCGTGCCGTTCGAGGTGTCCACCATCGGCGTGTGCGACGGCATTGCCATGAACCACGCCGGCATGCACTACTCGCTCGTCTCGCGCGAGGTCATTGCCGACAGCCTGGAATGCGCGGTGCAGGGGCACGCCTTCGACGCGCTCGTGTGCATCCCGAACTGCGACAAGATCGTGCCCGGCATGCTTCTGGGGGCGCTGCGCGCGAACATCCCCACGGTGTTCGTGTCGGGCGGCCCCATGCTCGCCGGCACCCGTCCGGGAGGACGCGGGCCCGCCACCGACCTCAACACGCTTTTCGACGGGGCGGCGGCCGTGGCGAACGGCACCATGACCGAAGAGGAATTGAAGTACCACGAGGACCACGCGTGCCCCACGTGCGGCAGCTGCTCGGGCATGTTCACGGCCAACTCCATGAACTGCCTGTGCGAGGCGCTCGGCGTGGCGCTTCCCGGCAACGGCACCGTGCCCGCCGTGTATTCCGAGCGCATCCGCCTTGCCAAGCACGCGGGCATGAAGGCGATGGAGCTTCTGGAGAAGGGCGTGCGCATCCGCGACATCGTGAACGCGGCCGCCATCCACAACGCCATGGAGTGCGACATGGCCTTCGGCGGCTCCACGAACACGGTGCTGCACCTCACGGCCATCGCGCGCGAGGCG
>CAJFUR010000048.1 GCA_904420215.1 uncultured Eggerthellaceae bacterium | reverse complement strand
GTCATGGCGGTGGTGATCGGCATCGTGTTCAGCGGCCTCAACTCCGCTTGGGGCGACATGGCGAACAAGAAGGTGCGCGACTACCCGCTGGCGTCCGCCACGGGCACGTCCATCTTCATTGCGGCCGCGGGCATTGCGCAGTTCCTCTCGCCGTTCTTCCTGTCCGCGCTTGCCGGCGTGGCGGGGCAGACGCAGGAGAACCCGTTCTACCAGTACTATCCCGCAATCGCCATTCTGGCCGTGGGCGGCGTCATCCTGCTGGTGATGGCCATCGTCAAGAAGAACAAGGTGGACTACGAGCGCGAGGAGGCCGCTCCCGCCGAGGCGGAGGAAGCCGCCGAGGCAGGCGCGCAAGCGTAACATCCGGCATGCGCCTTCGGATGCGCTCAGTGTCAACGAACGGGCGGGCGCTTCGCAGGGTGCGGGGCGCCCGCCTTGTCTTTCGGGACGTTACGAGACGTTGCAAGAAAGGGGTTTTCATGGCTATCGAACCGCTCTCGACCGATTTCTCCGTGCTCGAATGCCTAGAACTCGACCGCGCTCCGGTTGGCGTGAAGTTCGAGTTCTTCAAGCCAGAGACCATAGAGCCGCTCGACACGCCGCTTGCCATGTGCGAGATGGTGCGGGAGGCGCAACGCCGCGACAAGCCGTTCTACATGGACAGGGACAACGAGAACTGCATGGGGAAGGGGGCCATGGGCATGATGGGCGGCGGCGAGCCGAGTTGGGCCGCCGCGGGCCTCATTGGCGAGCGCATGGGCATCTTTAAGGATGCCGGCGCCAACATGCGTTGCATGAGGCATTACACCACGTTCAAGGACGGCGCTGTCAACTATGTGGCGTTCGCCCAGCTTCCGGTTATGGACTTCGAGCCCGACCTGCTGGTGTTCACGGGGCCGATGTCCAAAGTGGGCGCCATTTTGCGTGCCATGTCGTATTCTACTGGCGAGATGTTCGAATCGAAATCCACGCCGGTGTTCCAGTGTTCGTGGATGTATTCGTATCCGCAGATCAGCGGTAAAGTGAATTTCATCACGATGGGTGCTGGCCATGGAACCACGGCGCGTAAGGCGTACGAGCCGGGCGAAGTGCTGGTGAGTGTTCCGTCTCCGTGGTTTCCCGTTGTGCTGGGCAACTTGAAGGAGATGGAGACGATACCTTCTGCTTGGGCTATGGGGCGCGACGCATGGCTGGAGGAAGAACGTGGGATATATGCCAAGCTGATCAAGGATGCCGCCGACGCCGGGTTTGGCGATTAAGGACGATGCAGGCCGGGGCGGATGGGCGCGCCCCGGCCCGTGCGCATGGGTACGGGTGCGCTGCCGATGCGCGTCGTGCGCGTCAGTCGGCGGGCAGCACCAGGTATTCCGCCAGTATGCGCTGGCGGGTGGCCGCGTCGTCCAGCGAGAACCCGAACCGCTCCTGCATGCGCTCTATGCGGTAGAGCAGGGTGGAGCGGTGGAGGAACAGCTCCTCGCAGGTGATGCGCGCCTTGCGCTCGTTTCTGAGGTAGCAGTACAGAAGGCGCGCATCGCCGGTGCCGTGCTGCTCGTCGAAGCGGACGATGTGCGGGACGATGCCGCCGCGGGCGCTGTGCTCCACCAAGTGGCTGCTCGCCTTCGCGGCTTCGGCCACGTAGGCGGCGAAGCAATCGCCGAAGCGGTGGACGGAAGGGACGGAAGGCTTCTCCTCGTAGCGTGCGGCAAGCGAGGGGCGCAGGCCCATGGCCATTTCAACGGCCTTCTTCGCCTGTTGGAAGGCGAAGGCGAAGTCCTGCAGGCTGGAAAACGCCTCCGAGGCGCCCACGGTGCACGGGTGCGCGTTCGCAAACGCCTGCACGGGGGGAGCCAGGCTCTCGGGCGCGTTCCCGCTCGCGTCGAGCACCAGCACGTACAGCCCGTGCACGCCCACGAAGCAGTGGGGGAAGGCCTCCTTGGCATGCTGGGCGTGGTAGGCGAGGAACTGACTTTCGCTGGACCCTTCCGAGAAGTAGAGCGCCAGCAGGACGAAGCGCCCCTCGCTGGGAAGCTCCAGCGCGCGGGCGCGTCGCGCCAGTTCGCCCTTGCCCACCGGGCGGCGCAGGATCAGGTCTTCGAACAGGTGGGAGGGCTCGTCGGCAAGCAGGAACCGCTCGTGGTATTCCTGCTTCGCGCAGTGCTCCACGTGGTCTATCAGAAGCTGGAACTCGTCCACGAGGCCCGCGGTGACGGGACGGTTGTTGCACTGCATGACGACGTGCAGAAAGTAGCTCCCGCGCATGCGGAACACGTAGTCGAGGGTGGGGTGGGCGGTGAAGTCGGCCGGGCGGCATTCTATGCGGGTCTGCGTCTCCCAGCCTTTCATGACGTGGTGCTTCCTGAAGTTCTCTATGGCTTGGGGCGGGTGGAACCCCAGCCGCACCAGCTCCTGCGCCACGGGGTCGTCTATGGGGACGTGCTGGGTGTATGCCAGAAGGCGGAACTCGGAATTCGACACGGTGACGAAATTGCCGAGCACGCGCTCGCTGACGTTGAGCCGGCTTTGGTAGTCGCCCCCTTTCAGGAGGGCTTCCCCCATGCGGCGCGTCCAGTCTTCCATGGAGAAGAACAGCCGCTGCAGGCGCGCGAACACCGCATGCAGGGAAAGGGGCGTGCGGCAAAGGACGACCCGCTCCCGAAGCGGCCCCGCAAGCTCGAACGTCTCGTGTGCGCCGTACACGCACAGCCCCCATGCGCGGGGCCGCGCCGCCAGGAGCGCGGCCATGTGGGCGGGGCTTCCGCAGAAAAGCACCTCGCCTTCCAAGTCCTCCGGTGCGGGCGCCTCCCGGTCGTCCCCGTCGCCAAGCAGGGCAAGGTGGCGAAACCGCTGGTTGCGGCATGCGGGCATGAAAACGACGCTGCATCCGGCGGCGGCAAGCCGTTCCTCTATCATGTTGACGGTCACCATGGGTGGTGCCTTCTCCTTCCCGCCGCGTGTGGGCCGCCGCGCCCGCGGCCGCACCCACGTCCCCGCGCCCGTCGCAGCGTTTCCGGGCCGTGCAGGCACGAGCGTGCCGTTGCTCCCCGCGCTGCGCCGGCCCGCTTTCTCATCCGCGTTCCGGACGAGAACGCCCCCCGGGCTTGACTAGTCAAATATAACAAGATATCGAAATATTTCAATTGGAAATGATATATCAAGCCCCTCTGCGCCTTTCTACAATAGGCGCAGTTCGAAAGTTGACGATGAAAGTTGGCGACGAGACGGAGGGGATGCCATGCTTACACCGCGTCAAAACCTCATGGAGTGCATCCGCGGCGGTTCGCCCGACCGCTACGTGAACCAGTTCGAGGCGTTTTCCCCGATGATTCCCGGAAACCCCCTTCTGGATCCCGCGCTTGACGAGCGGGGCTTCATGGTGGACGAATGGGGCGCGACGTTCCGCATGATGGACAACCAGCCCGGGTTCTTCCCCGTACACGAAGACGGCTACACGGTGTGCACCGACGTGACGCGCTGGCGCGAGCAGGTGACCCCTCCCGGCGACGTGAGCGACCCGGCCTTGTGGGAGGCGGCGGCCGCCATGGCGGCTTCGGTCGATCGCACGGAGAAGTTCGTCACGTGCGCCATGATCCCCGGCATCTTCGAGCGCGTCCACCATTTGCACGGCATAGCCGACACGCTTGCCGACCTGTATGAGGAGCCGGAGGCCATGCACGAGCTCATAGCGTGCATTACCGAGTGGGAGCTGCGTTTGGCGGAGGCCATTTGCACGCACGTGAAGCCCGACGCCATTTTCCACCACGACGACTGGGGGACCCAGATATCGACGTTCATGGCTCCCGCCATGTTCGAGGAATTCCTGCTCGAGCCCTACAAGCAGGTGTACGGCTACTACAAGAGCCACGGCGTGCAGTTGATCGTGCACCACTCGGACAGCTTCGGAGAAACGCTCGTTCCCTACATGATAGAAATGGGCATCGACATCTGGCAGGGCACGCTCAGCTCCACCAACGACATCCCGCGCCTCATCGACGAGTACGGCGGCCGCATCAGCTTTATGGGCGGCATCGAGTCGCAGGTGGTGGACAAGCCCGACTGGACGGACGAGGAGGCCGTTGCCGAGGTGAACCGCGCGCTCGACGCGGTGAGCCGCACGAAGCACTTCATCCCCTGCCTGACGTCGGGCGCCGAGACGGGCGGCTACCCGGGCATTTACGAGCGGGTGAGCGAGCTGATAGACGAGCGGTCGAAAAGGGACTTCGCATGAGGCGCCCGTAAGGCCCCTCGTGTGCGGAAGGTGCAGTGCGACGGACAAGGAGGAACATCTGTGGAACCTGTGGAGAAGATAACCGAGCGAGAGAACTTCTTTCGCCTGATGCGACACGAGCAGCCCGATTTCATGCCGCACCAGCCGAGCCTGCTGCAGATGATCATCCCGAGCGCCATTGGCGACCGCGCCGAGAACTGCGGCACGGGCTACGACTGGTTCGGCGTGCATTGGACCGAGGATCCGGACTTGCCCATGATGCCCATGGTCACGCCGGGAATGGACCCGGTGCTCGAGGACATAGAGGACTGGGAGGACGTCATCGAGTGGCCCGACCTCGACGCCATCGACTGGGAGGCGTGCGCCAAGAAGGACGTGCCCGTGAAGGACCCGTCCAAGATACTGTGCGCCATGATGGTGTCGGGCCCGTTCGAGCGGCTGCACGACCTCATGGGGTTCGAGGAGGCGCTGTGCGCGCTGGTGACGAACCCCGAGGAGTGCGAGGCGTTCTTCTCGCGCTTGTGCGACTTCAAGATAGAGCAGATCAAGCGCCTGAAGAAGTACTACGACGTGGACATGGTGCACTTCCAGGACGACTGGGGCACCCAGAACGACCTCATGTTCCAGCCCGAGGTGTGGCGCACGCTCATCCGCCCGCACGTGAAGCGGGTGGTGGATGCGGCGCACGAGCTGGGCGTCCTGTTCGACCAGCACAGCTGCGGCAAGATCGACCGCATCGTGGGCGACGTGGTTGACATGGGCATCGACGTGCTCGACCCGGTGCAGCCGGTGAACGACCTTCCCCGCTGGATAGAGGAATACAAGGACAAGGTCATCTTCATGGGCGCCCTCGACGCGCAGAACGTCATCGACGACCCCGAGGCCACCGACGAGGCCATCATGGCGGAAGTGAAGGAGAAGATAGACCTGTTCGGCAACGCGGGCGCGCGGTTCATCCCGTTCGCGGTGTCCCTCACGCCCAACGTGATGAAGGCGCTCGACGACAGCTACGTGTACGGGCGCACGTTCTACAACGACAAGTACGCCGA
Source organism: uncultured Eggerthellaceae bacterium (assembly GCA_904420215.1). Classification (GTDB taxonomy): domain Bacteria; phylum Actinomycetota; class Coriobacteriia; order Coriobacteriales; family Eggerthellaceae; genus CAJFUR01. The sequence continues at coordinate 459 of CAJFUR010000048.1, read as the reverse complement.
CGACGTGGAGGCCTTCAAGGCGGAGGCCGCTGCGCGTGCGGGCCAGCCCATGAAGATGGGCACGGTGCCCGGAACCGACATGAACCAGTAGGCGGGCCGGCCAGCCGGCGATTGGCGACCGGAGCCGGCGGCCAGCAGGCGACCGGAGCCGGCGGCAGGCAGCCTGCGGCCAAGTGGGGGGACGGCCAGCAACCGGCGATCGACGTTGACAACCGACAACCAACGGCAACCAGTAATCAACCAACCAAAAAGGAAAGGAAACGGACATGGGAATCCTCGAAGACATCTCCAGCGCGGTGCAGCGCGGGAAGAAGAAGGAAGTGAAGCCGCTCGTGGAGCAGGCCCTGGCCGAGGGCGTGGAGCCGCTCGAGGTCCTGAACGGCGCGCTCGTGCCCGCCATGGGCGTGATCGGCGACAAGTTCAGCGCCGGCGAGGTGTTCGTGCCCGAGATGCTGGTGG
>CAJFUR010000047.1 GCA_904420215.1 uncultured Eggerthellaceae bacterium | reverse complement strand
CTCGAACAGATCGCCGTCAAGCCCCATGACCACGTTGGAGAACATCTGGATGAAGCGGCGGTAGGAGTCCCAGGCGAAGCGCGGGTTGCCGGTCTGCTCGATGAGGCCGTTGATGGACTGGTCGTTCAGGCCCAGGTTCAGCACCGTGTCCATCATGCCCGGCATGGACATGGGCGCACCGGAACGCACGGACACCAGAAGCGGGTCCTTCGCGTCGCCGATCTTCTTGCCCATGCGGTTTTCCAAGTCCACGCGGTACTCGTGGATGGTGTCGAGCGCGCCTTCCGGCCAGGTGTTTCCAGCAGTGGCGTACTCCATGCAGGTCTGGCACGAGATCGTGAAGCCGGGAGGCACCGGCAGGCCGATGTTGGCCATCTCGGCGAGGTTGGCGCCCTTGCCGCCCAGCACCGCCTTCATGTTCGTGTTGCCCTCGGTCACGTTGTTGCCTTGTGCATCCTTGCCGAACGCATAGACGCGCTTCACTTCTTCGGTCACCTTTGTCTCCTTCAACGCTGGTTGCCTTCATGCCAAAACGCCTTTGGGGCCTCATCCCATCATATCAGCGGATGGCGGATGTGCCCGCTCATAGTAGCGCAAAATTTCCTGCGCCGTTTCCTCAACGGCGCGATTTTCGGTGTGAACGACGATGCACCCGAGTTTGCGCATGAGGGCGCGCGCCTGCTCCAAGTCCTGGTACACGTATTCGGGATCCGCATAGCTTCTTGCCACCACGCCCGCGTTGCCCAGGCGCCGCTGGCGTATGCCCACCAGCACCTCGGGCGTGGTCATCAGGCCGAACAGCCGTGTGCGGTCCACGTCGAACACCTGGCGCGGCGGCTCGGTGTGCAAGTCCAGCGGCACGTTGGCCACCTTGTGGCCCTGCTGCGACAGGTAGATGGAAAGCGGAGTCTTCGACGAGCGCGACACGCCCAGGAGCACCATGTCGGCGTGCACGAGGTCCTGCGGGTTGCGCCCGTCGTCGTGCGCGATGGTGAACTCCAGCGCCTCGATGCGCCGGAAGTAGTGCTGGTCGGCCACGTGCAGGCCCCCCGGCTGGGCAAGCGGCTCCCGCCCGCTCATCTGGGCTATGGCGTCGATGGCCCCCGTCATGAGGTCCACGGCCACCACCTCTCCGTGGGCGGCCACATAGTCGGCCAGCTGGCGGCGCAAATGCTCGCTCACCAGCGTGTAGAACACCAGGATGCGCCCGTCGCCCAGCCTCTCGCGGTGCAGCGCGCCGTGCTCCTCCAGAAACGCGCGTATCTCGGCGAAGTCGGTGGCCTTGGGCAGCACCTCTATGGCGGGGTTCGTGACGCCGAACTGCGCGGCGGCGGCGCGGGCCACCGCCTGCCCCGTCACGCCCACCGAGTCGCTGATCACGTGGATGGTGGGCAGCGGGCCCGCATTCTCGTGCACGACGAATTCCTGCAAGGGCGCCATGGCCGGCTACTTCCCGCGGGCCATGGCGCCGAAGTCGGCCACCTGCGAAAACACCGCCACGAACGCGTTCAGGAGGCGCAGGCGTCGCTCGCGGGCGTCCGCGTCCTCGTCCATGACCAGCACGTCCTCGAAGAAGCGGTCCACCGGCCCGCGCAGGGCCGCCAGCGCCGCGAGCGCCCCGGCGTAGTCGTCGGCCGCAAGCGCCGCGCGGCACGCGGCGTCGGCCTCCCCCACGGCGCGGGCCAGGTCGAGCTCGGCGCCGGAAAGCGCCCCGGCGTCCACCTGCGCCCCCAGTTCCGGCACGGCCAGGTTGTTCGCCCGCGCGTAGGCCGTCGCCAAATCGTCGAACGCCTCGCGCGCGCCGGTGCGCGCCTCCTCCAGCGCCCGCACGCGCCGCACCAGCTCCATGGGCTCCTCCACGCCCACGGCCAGCACCGCGTCTATGGCGTCGGCCGCGCGCCCCTCGTCGCGCAGCATCACCTTCGTGCGCCCCACGAAGAACTCGGCCACCGAGGCGCGCGCCGCCTCTCGGTCGAAGGCGATGCCCGCCTGTTCGTAGAGCGAAAGCGAGGAGTCGATGGCCTCGCCCAGCAACACGCCCGGGAGCTCGAACAGGATGGACACGATGCCGATGGCCGCGCGGCGCAGCGCGAACGGGTCTGACGAGCCCGTGGGGCCCTGCCCGATGGCGAACAGCCCGCAGATGGTGTCCAGCTTGTCGGCCATGGCCACCACCTTGCCCACGCGCGACTCGGGCAGCGCGTCGCCCGAGAAGCGGGGGCGGTAGTGGTCGGCAATGGCGCGCGCCACCTGCGGCGTCTCGCCCGAGGCAATGGCGTAGTAACTGCCCATGACGCCCTGGACGCTGGTGAACTCCACCACGGCGCCCGTCACGAGGTCGGCCTTGCACAAATAGGCCGCGCGCTCGGCGTCGGCGGCGTCGGCGCCGGAAAGCCCTGCGGCCGCGGCGAGGCGCCGCGCAAGCTCCACGATGCGCCCGGTCTTCTCGAACGTGGTGCCCAGCTCCTCCTGGAACACCACGTCGCGCAGGCCCTCCACGTAGGCCGCAAGCGGGCGCTTCAAGTCCTCGTCGTAGAAGAACTTCGCGTCGTACAGGCGCGCGGCCACCACGCGCTCGTTGCCGTCCACGATGTTGGCCTCGAAGGCCGGGTCGCCGTTGGACGTGATCAGGAACTTGTTGGCCAGCGAGCCGTCCTGCTCGAACAGCGGGAAGTAGCGCTGGTGCACCAGCATGGCGTCCACCGTGATCTCCTTGGGCACCGCCAGGAACAGCTCGTCGAAGGAGCCCACCATGACCGTGGGGTACTCGGCCAGGTTCACCACTTCCTGCAGGGTCTTCGCGTGCAGCTCGGCCACCAGCCCCGTGGCCTCCTCGGCGCGCGCCACCTGCTCGCGGATGGACGCCTCGCGTTCGGCCTCGCTCGGCACCACGGACGCGCCGCGCAACACGTCCATGAGCGCGTCGGCCGAGGCCACCTCGTGCGGGCCGGGCGCCAGGAAGCGGTGCCCGCGCGTGAGGCGGCCCGCCACCAGCCCCGCGAACTCCACGGGAACCACCTCCTCGCCGAACAGGGCCACCATCCAACGCACCGGGCGGCTGAACTGCTCGCCGCGGCTGCCCCAGCGCTGCGTCTTGGGCCACGGCACCGCGCGCACCACGTCGGCCAGCACCTGCGGCAGAAGCCCCGCCACGTCGCGCTCGGGCGTGCGCACCACGGCGTACACGTATTCCGTGCCGCCCTCGTCGCGCAGCTCCAGCGCGTCCACGCCCACGCCCTTGCCGCGCGCGAAGCCGTCGGCCGCCTTGGTGGGGTTGCCCTCGGCGTCGAAGGCTATCTTCGCGGAGGGCCCGCGGAAGGCCTCTTCGGAAGCCGCGGTGCGCTCGGGCACGCCGCGCGCGAGCATGATCAGGCGGCGAGGCGTGGAATGCGCCTCCACCTCCCCATGCGGCACGCCCGCCCCGTCGAGCGCCGCGGACAGGATGCCGGCAAGGCGCCCCGTTGCGGCGTGCAGGTCGAACGCGGGCATTTCCTCGGTGCCCACCTCGAAGGCAAGCGTCCTTTCCGCCATCATCGGGCCTCCTTCCCCTCCGCAGCGGCAGGCGCGCCGGCAGCGGCGGCGGCATCCGCGCTTGCGGCGGCGCCGGCCTCGCCGCCCGTGCCGGCTGCTGCGGCATCCGCCGCCGCACCGGCACCCGCGTCCCCGCCGGCCGGCGCGCAGCCCACCACATGCTCCAAGTAGCTCGCGCAGCACGCCTTGGCGATGGCGCGCACGCGCAGGATGTAGCCCATGCGCTCGGTGGCCGATATCACGCCGCGCGCGTCGAGCAGGTTGAACGCGTGGCTG
>CAJFUR010000046.1 GCA_904420215.1 uncultured Eggerthellaceae bacterium | reverse complement strand
GACCGAGGACGGCAACGCGGTCACGCTCATGACGGTGCACTCGTCCAAGGGCCTGGAATTCGACTGCGTGTTCGTGGCCGGCATGGAGGAGACGCTGTTCCCGCACATGAACTCCGTGGGCGATGCGGCGGGCGTAGAGGAGGAGCGGCGGCTGGCCTACGTGGCCATCACCCGTGCGCGCAAGCGGCTGTACCTCACCTGCGCGCAGCAGCGCCAGATCTTCGGGCAGACGTCGGCGAACCCCGTCTCGCGCTTCGTGCAGGAGATCCCCTCGGAGCTGCGCGCGACCACGGGCGTGGGGTCGGCGGGCTTTTCCGGCACCGGCTGGGAGAAGCGCGGCAGCCGCCGCGGCATCGCGGGCAGCGGCACCGAAGCCGGCGGCGGGCGCGTGTTCGGGCGCTCGAGCGCGTCGGGCTCGGCCGGGCGCGCCGACCGCGACCGCGCGTCGCGCGGCGGCCTCGGAGCGGCCGGCGCGAACCCCAACGCCGGCAAAAAGGCGGCCGCCAAGATGACGTTCGCCGTGGGCGACACCGTGGACCACAAGACCTTCGGCCGCGGCCGCGTCGTCAAAGTGGACGGCGACTCCCTGCACATCAAGTTCTCCCGCACCGGCCAGACGAAGAAGTTGCTGAAAGACTATGCCCCCATCGTCAAGATTTCATCCTGACGGCTTCCCGTGGCGGCCGCCTAGCCGTTCAACGGCTCTGCCCAGCAAAGCTGGGCAGAGCGCGCCCGCTCGGGCGCATAGACGGGAACCGAACAAGCCAAAGGGCTTGTTCGCCACACACGGCGCGAAGGCCGCTTAGCTCAAGCTCCTCGGCGTTTCACGGCTATGCGACTCGCCACGGAAAGCCTGTTTTTGCCATGGTCGAATCGAACCTGGGTGGTTTCGCACCGCACTGAAGTGCGCTTAGCTCAACCACCCAGAACCTTCAAGCCAACCTGCTTTGCCACAAGGCCCCTGCCTTTTTCCTGACGGCTTCCCGTGGCGGCGCGGTGGAATCGGGGTGCGCGTGGGGCATCCGCTCTCAGCGGCCCGTTTGCGCGCCGTGATACAATGGGGGCGGTTGCAGGAAGCGGCAAAGGAAAGCGAGGCGACGCATGGACGGCGAGGCGTTCCGCTATTTGAAGTGGCGCGATGACGTCATCGGCACCGTCGCAAAAGACATGAGCGTCGCGTTCGCCGAGCCCGCGTACAACACCGTCGTGTCCCTTTACACCCATGGCGAGAAAACATGGAGTGCCGAACAGTTCCTACAGTTCCTTTCCGGGCGCATCATGAGCCCCAACCGGCGCGACATAGAGAGGCTCCTCTTCAGGTGCGGGCTTTCGTCATACGACGCGTTTGCCGTCGCCGATGCCACGCACGCCGTGCATCCCAGCGACGAGCTGTGGATGGCAAAGCGCGAGGGCGACCGTTTCGCCGACGCCACGACCGACGTGTTCGATTCCATTTTCCTGCAGCGCATCGACGCGACGGGCGACAGTGTGGACACCCCCGAGGGCTTCAACGTGAAGCGCTACGGGGCGATGGAGGGCCGCTATGGCATCGTGAAGCAGCGCATCAGCCCGCTTTCCACCGACGTGGAGTCGGAGATCGCCGTTTGCCTGCTCGCGCAGGAGATGGGCGTTCCGTGCTGCCTTGCGCAAAGGTACGACGCCGATGCCGTGTTTTCTGCGTTCGAATACGACTTCACCAACGAGTACGTGGTGCACATGCGCCGCCTTTTCAACGGGGCGCGCGGTGAAAACGAATTGGAGAACCTGCTTGCCGTGCGCCCCCAGTTCGCCGACGACTTCTACCGGATGGTCATGCTCGACTTCGCCACGCGCCAAGACGACAGGCACCTGTCGAACATGGCGATCAAGGTTTCCGAGGCGGGCGAGGAATTCTATCCGCTGTACGACAACGGGCGCAGCCTGTTCTACGAAGACACCGAGGACACGGTTCGGAAAGCGGCGGGCGATCCCGTTGCCTACGCGACCACGTTCGGGTATGCGGGAACGTATTGGGACCATCTGACAGACATGGCGCGCCGCGGCGTCGATTTGGGGCGCCTTGCGAATTTGGACGTGCCGGAGCGCACCGTGCGCGCCTTGCTGGAAAAGGCGGGGTTCACGGGGTATCGGCTCGCCGGTGCGGAGGAGTGGATAATCCGCTGCCTGGATTTGATGCGCGGCCTTTCGGCGTAGCGCGGGCGCGCCGCGCGTCGTGACGCTGGCCCTGGTTCGGCTGTTGGAGCCTTGCTAGCGCCTTCCGCGCTCGTAGTCGGCGATGTCTTGTTTGGCGATGCCGTGCTTGCGGCGGAGCTCGGCCAGCTGCGCGGTGCACCGCGACGCCTCGAGGCCCGCTTGGCCGGCGAAGGCGGCGAGCGCCGCGGCGGCAATCCAGAGAAGCGCGCTTTCCGCCACGCCCGCAGCGCCCGGGGCTTCTTGCCCGCCCGTTTTCCACAGCGCGTTCAGCCACATCAGCACGAGGACGGCGGCCACGCAGGCCAGCACCTTGATCAGGCAGAGCCGCCTGCGCGCCTTCAGCCGCTCGATTTCCCGGAGCGCCGCGCGGGGGGCCTTGCCCCTGGCGTCGGCACCTTGCGCGCCGCCGCCGCTTCGCGGCCCGCCAAGCTTGCCTGCGCCGCCCCTTCGCGGCCCGCCAATCCTGTCTGCGCCGCCTCTCCGGCGGGTCTTCTTCGTCATGTCCTTTTCCTCCCGCTTCCTGCGGCCAAGGGGCCGCGCTCGGGCGTGGGGCGCCCCGCCTCGCCTTGGCCGGCGCATTCCTCGTCCACCATGCGCAGGAGTTCCTGCTGCGTGTGGATGTCCAATTTGCGGTAGATGTGCGATATGTGCGTTTTGGCCGTGCTCTTGGAAATGCAGAGCTTTTCCTGGATGCGCGCGGCGTTGCAGCCTTTCGCCAGCAGGAACATGACTTCCGTCTCGCGGCGGGAGAGCAGGTAGCGGTTGGCGATGGTTTCGCACTGCTCGCGGAAGCGCCCGCGCTCCCGCCACGGGTCGGCCTCGTGGTCGGATGCGCCCGCGGCCAACGGCGCGGCCGCATCTCCGAACGCGGCGTGCGTGCCTGTGGCGGCGCGTTCGGGAAAGGCGCGCTCCCGCAGCCCCGCCCCGCCCGGCGCGGCGAAAGCGCCTGCCGGCCCCGGCGCCGCCGCTCCCCGCGGCCCCGGCCCGCCTGCCCCCGCGCGCGCCGCCGGCGGCGCG
>CAJFUR010000045.1 GCA_904420215.1 uncultured Eggerthellaceae bacterium | reverse complement strand
CGTGCGCGGCTGGTACACGCCCTTGCGCTCCATCGTGAAGGTCACGCAGACCGGCGAGGCCGTGGGCGACGAGCAGATGATGCTGGAGCTGGGCAAGAAGATGAACCCCGACTTGTTCTACTGGGACGACGTGCCGGAGATGCTGGAGTTCTGCACGAACAACATGGCCACGGTGCCCATCCAGATCACCTTCAACGAATTGAAGGAAAAGGTCATCGTGTACCCCGAGTTCGAGTACCACAAGTACAAGACCGGCAAGCTGCGCTTCGACGGCAACCCGGGCTTCAACACGCTTTCCGGACGCGTGGAGTTCTTCTGCAACATGTACAACAACGTTGGCATGGACCCGCTGCCCTACTTCAACGAGCCGCCGGAGAGCCCGGTGAGCACGCCGGAGCTTGCGGCCGAGTACCCGCTGGTCATGACGACGGGGCGCCGCTGCTGGGAATACTTCCACTCCGAGCACCGGCAGCTGCCGCGCATGCGCGAGTTCCACAAGTGGCCGATGTTCGCCATCCACCCGGACGACGCCGCGGCTGCGGGCATCAAGGAAGGCGACTGGGCCGTCATCGAGAACTCGCACGGCAAGGCCATCGAGGTGGCGCACGTCACCGACACCATGATGAAGGGCGTCATCAGCGCCGAGCACGGCTGGTGGTTCCCCGAGCGCGACCCCGAGGAGCCGTCGCTGTTCGGACTTTGGGAGTCCAACATCAACTGCTGCACCGTCCAGGGAGACTTCGGCCCGAGCGGCTACGGGTCCTCGTACAAGACCCAGCTTGCCAAGGTGTACCCGGCGCCCGCCGGCTACGGCGCGGAGTTCGAGAAGCTCTACCAGGACCACTTCGGCAACCGATGAAGGAAAGATAGAGGAAAGGAGGATTCAAAGATGTCTCAGCACGGACTTTTGATCGACTACGAGTTCTGCACCGGTTGCCATGCGTGCGAAGTCGCCTGCAAGGTGGAGAAGGACTTGAAGGAAGGGGAGTTCGGCATCAAGCTGGCCGAGATAGGGCCGTGGAAGCTGGACGGAGACGCGTGGGAGTGGGACTTCCTTCCCATGCCGACGCAGCGCTGCGACCTGTGTCAGGACCGCATCGACGCCGGCAAGGTTCCGGCCTGCGTGCATCACTGCCAGTCGCTGGTCATGGAGTTCGGCCTGGTCGAGGAGCTTGCCAAGAAGGTCGTCAAGCCCCGCATGGTGCTGTATTCGGTCCAGTAGGCGCATCCGCCTTTGCCGCGGCGCCCAGACGCGCGCCGCGGCAAAGGCACGACTTCCCAATGGAGGAAAGGGGCATCAATGAGCGAGAAAGCTGCAGCGTTAGGGGACAAGCTGGTCGGCGCCGTCCAGAACAACGTGACGCAGGCCCTGGGTCTGATCTATGGCCTGGGCATGCTCACTTGGACGGCATTCAACCAGATGAACAGCAACTATTGGTCGTACTTCCTGACCGAGATCTGCGGTTTGGAGCCCACGGTCATGGGCACGGTGAAGGCGGTCACGGGCGTGGGCGAGTGGTTCTTCGTCATCGTCGCCGCCATCATCATCGAGCGCGTGTGGCTCAAGCACGGACAGTACCGCAGCTGGCTTCTGATCGCGCCGCCGGCGACGTTCGTCTGCCTGCTCATGACGTTCGTGGACCCGGCGTTCCTGGACATGGGCGCCAAGACCGCCTGGATGATATTCTTCCAGATCGTGGGCGGGTTCTTCTCGAGCTTCTTCATGATCGCCGCCACGTCCATCGTGCCGGTGATCAGTAGGACCGAAGCCGACCGCACGCTGCTCTCGCAGCGCAAGGCGCAAGGCAACATGCTCGTGAAGGTGCTGTTCGCCGCCATATCCCTGCCGGCCATCCTGGCCATCAACGGCTTGGTGTACCAGGTGCCCGCAGGCGAGAACGCCCAGAACGCCGGACCCATGGGCTTCACGGTTCTGGCGCTCGTGTTCGGCATCATCATGATCGTCATGTTCATCGTCATGTTCAAGCGCATCGACGGCATGGACCCGACGCAGAAGATCATGGAGGAGCGCGCCGCCGCCAAGAAGCGCGGCGAGAAGGTGCCGCCGCTCGAGGCTGGCGAGAAGGTCAACCTGTTCGAGATGGTCAAGTACTGGATCACCAACCTTCCGGCGATCATCGGCCTGTTTGCCGAGATCATCCGCTTCATTGCCCAGATGACCATCCAGAGCATGGCCATGTACGTGTTCACGTATGCCTTCGGCGACGTTGCCATGGCCGCCGTGATGCTGACGGCCGCGAACATCGTCGGCCTGGTGGCCACGTTCGTTTCCGAGCCCATCGCCCGCAAGGCGGGCATCCGCACGACCTACCTGATCGGCATCGGCATCTCCTGCGTGGCCATGGTTGCGGGCTACTTCGTCGGCGCCACCGGCGAGATGGCCTTCATCGTGTGCATTTGCGGCGCGTACTTCGGCATGAACTTCATGAACGGCACCATGATGGGCATGCAGTCCAACGCCATCGCCTACGGCGAATGGCGCGACGGCAAGACTGCCAAGGCGTTCATCATGTCCACGTTCCAGTGGTGCCCGAAGATCGCCAACGCGGTCGCCGGCGCGCTGACCGGCTTCGGCTTGGCTTCCATCGGGTTCGTCTCCGGCATGGAGGCTTCGCCCGAGCTCGCGCAGGGCATGATCAACATCATCTGCCTCATCCCTGCCGTGGCGTTCGCCATCGCCTTCGTGGCGTTCTTCTTCGGCTATCGCCTGAACTCCCAGAAGATGGAGCAGATCGCGGCCGACCTTGCCGAGCGCGAGGCGGCCAAGAAGGCGGGTGTCGCCGAGTAGGCGGCTTCGCGTGCGCGCACGGGGTTGCGCGCAGTTGACGTCGAAAACGGGCCGTGGTGGCGGGCGGGACTGCCGGCGCCGCGGCCCCCAAGAGAAAGAGGAATTCTATGTGTTTCAGACCGGCTGCCATCAGCATGGACAAGACGTGTCCCGCATGCGGGGCCACCAACGACTTCTCCAACGAGGTGTGCGACCAGTGCGGCGCCGAGCTCCCTTCCGCGCCCCCCATTGCCGGCATGCCCGGCGCTCCCGGTGCGCCCGGCGCCCCGGGAGCGCCCTCGGCCCCCTCGGCTCCCGGTGCTCCTGCGGCCCCTGCGGCCTCGAAGGGACCCGACGCGCAATAAGGCCGCGCCTGCGGGGCGGCACGTTTCTCGATGGAGGCGCACCGGCACGGAACGGCCGGTGCGCTTTCGCCTAGGAAAGGGGAGGGCATGGACGCGGGCGGGCGCGCGGCGGGCCTGGCCGAACCCGCCCCTTCCGCCGACTTGTCTGGCGATGCGGCGCTTGTGGAAGCCTTGCGCTAGGAGGACGCATATGGAATTCAAGCAGTTGGAGAAGGCCTGCGACGAGGCCACGGGGACGGTGGAGCTGGCCGTCGTCCTTGGCGGGGACGCCGTGCGGGAGGTGCTTGCCGAGTTCTACGAGGTGGTGGCGGCGCACCATGGCCCTTCGGCGGACGCCCCGTGGCCCGAAGTGGACGCGGCAGCGGCGCAGGCCCTGTCGGCGGAAGGGTACCGCGAAACGCGGCGCGACTTCGTGGTCAACCGTGCGGCGGGCGAGGCGTTCGGGCGGCTCGGGGTGGAGCCCGCCCTGACGCCGAAGGTGCGCGTGACGGCGTACCCCGAGGCGGGGTGCGACTTCGCGTTCGCCCTTTCGGTGGTCGAGCGGCCCCGCTTGGCGCTGCGTTCGCTCGATCCGGTGGAGATCGACATGGACGAGGCGCGCGTGAGCGGCGAATGGGTGGACGCTCGGATAGCCGACTTCCTGGAATCGCATGCCTCGTATGCCGACGCCCCGCCGCATGCGGTGCGCCGCGGAGACTGCATAAGGGCCGACGTCATGACGCTGCTCGACGGCAAGGCGGTGCCGCGCTTGAGCGGCAGCGGCATGTTGCTGGAGCTGACGGAGGCATCCATGCCGGCGGCGTTTCTGGACGGCGTTTGCGGCATGGAGGTGGGCGAGACGAGGGTGGTGGACTACGCTGTGCGGCGCCCGCGCGCCATTTCCGACGACGACGTGGACCGTTACCGGGCCACGGTGAAAGTGCTTTCCCAGCAGGAAAAGACCGTGCCCCTTCTCACGGACGAGTGGGTGGACGCCCATATAGAAAAGGCGTCCACGGTGGAAGAGTTCCGTACGGGCGTGGCGCGCGGGTTGGAGGCGGAGGCCGCCCTGGCCAACCGCGACACGGTTGCGCGCCTTGCCAACATCGAACTGGAGAAGCGGCTTGTGGGGAAGATACCCGACGCCTTCTACCAGGCGGCGCAGCGCGGCCTCATGGACAAGCTGGAGCGCCAATTGGCCGAAAGGGGCCAAACGCTTGACGACTATCTGGAACAGGAGCGCATGAACGAGGAGGAGCTGAGCGTGCAGACGTTCATCAAGGCGGCCGAGAACCTGCGTCAGGGCTTCGCGCTCGAGGCCCTGTTCGACGGGCGCGGGATGAACCTTGCGGAAAGCGACCTCGCCTATGCGTGCGAACGGGCTTTCGGCAAGGGGTCGTACAACCCCGAGGAGTTGAAGGGCACGGGGAAGTTCCGTCTGGTGGAGAGCGCGGCCAAGCGCATGGTGGCGCTCAACTGGCTTGCCGACACCGCCATCGCGAAGGGCTGAGGTGGGGAATGGAACGCTGCTATGTGTGCAACCACTGCGGCAAGTGCGACGACGACGCGCTTGCCATCGCACCCCCGGTGCTCGCCTGCCTGGACTGCGGGCACGAGGTGCAGCCGGGGGAAAGTCCCAGCGCCTGCGCCGCATGTGGCGGCAGGCGCATCGAACTGAGGCGGGGCGGGGACGACGAGGGCGCGCCCGCATGAGGCCGCCGGCGCCGCTTGGCGGCTAATACCCAGAGTTGCAGCTCTGGGTGCCTTATCGGGCGTTTCCGCCACTCTTCCTGCACCAAGCCCTTTTCATACTCTTCAACAGATGGCAAGCGGGCGCTTTGCGGCGAGACTTGCCCGTGGCGGCAAAGGGCGCTTTCGGGCGGGGTGCAGGGCGCGGTTGGCCATGCGCCGCCTGCGGCTCCGGCCCGCCGCCATGGGGGGCGCCCCCTGCGCGTCCGGGGGTTTCCCGCAGGAGGATGACGAGCAGTGAAACAAGAGAGGAGCATGCGTAATGAGCGAGTTGACTCGAGTGTCCGAGACGCCCCGCGTCACGGAGCTTGAAGACGGCACCAAGGTGTACCGCACGGCCCAGTGGTCGCCCCCGGGATGCCACGGCGTCGGCTGCGGGCTTCGGGCCTTCGTCAAGGACGGCAAGCTGGTGAAGGTGGAGGGCGATCCCGACCAGCCCATCACGAACGGGCGCCTTTGCATCCGCTGCCTGACGCTTCCCGAGTACATCTACCACGAGGACCGGCTGCTCTATCCCATGAAGCGCGACCGCGCCTTCCGCGGCCAGCCGGACAAGTGGGAGCGCATCACGTGGGACGAGGCATACGACATCATCGTGGAGAAGTACCACGAGCTCACCGAGAAGTACGGCCCCGACACCGTGTCCGTGTGGACCGGCACCGGGCGCGAGGCGAGCGCGTACCAGTTCCAGACCTGCAACCAGGTGTTCCACTCCCGCACGGCCATCCATGCCAACGGCGGCTGGTCCTGCGTCATCCCGCGCCAGACTGCCATGGACTGGCTGCTCGGCTGCGCCTACGTGGAATACGACGGCGCGTTCGGCTTCAAGGACCGCTACGACGACCCGCGCTACGAACTGCCGAAGTACATGCTCATCTGGGGCCGCGACACGCTGTGGTCCAACCCCGACGGCCTGTTCGGGCACAGCACGGTGGACATGATGAAGCGCGGCATGAAGATCATCGTGGTGGATCCGCGCGCGAACTGGCTGGCGCGCCATGCCGAGATCCACTTCCAGATTCGCCCCGGCACCGACGCGGCGCTGGCCATGGCCCTGAACTACGTCATCATAGAGGAAGACCTCTACGACCACGACTTCGTTGAGAAGTGGACCTACGGCTTCAACGAATACGCCGAGCGCATCCGCACGATGACCCCGGAGATGGCCGCCGAGATCTGCGAAGTGCCGGTGGAGGACATCTACAAGGCCGGCCGCCTGCTTTCGCAGAAGCCCTGCACCGCAAGCGTGGGCCTGAAGACCGACCAGAACCCCAACACGCTGCAGATCTGCCATGCCATCTGGGGCATCTTCGCCATCTGCGGAAACCTGGACAATCCGGGCGGCATCAAGCTGGGCCAGACGATG
>CAJFUR010000044.1 GCA_904420215.1 uncultured Eggerthellaceae bacterium | reverse complement strand
TCGCCCAACAACATGGGCATCGGGCAGATCTGCTGGAACCCGCGCATCTGGATGGACGCCGTCACGTTCGGCTGGACCGTGGAGGCCGACATCGTGCCGGGGCTTACGGACTGCCTGTTCATCTGGGGCACGAACCCGGCGCAGTCCGACAACTCGGCATTCTGGCGCTCCATCATCCAGTTCTCCAAGTCCGACGCCGCGCTCGTGGTCATCGACCCGCGCCGCACGCAGGTGGCCGCCTTGGCCGACCTGTGGCTGGCGCCGCGTCCCGGCACCGACTGCACGCTGGCGCTTGGCTTCATCCACGTCATCGTGCGCGACGGGTTGGTGGACCGCGCGTTCGTGGACGCGTGGTGCCACGGCTTCAAAGAACTGGAGGAGCAGGTGGCGGCCTTCACGCCCGAGCACGTGGCGCAGGTGTGCGACGTGCCTGCCGAGGACGTCGTGCGCGCGGCGCACCTGTTCGGCGAGGCGCGTGCCGCGGCGCTGGTGTCGGGGCGCGGCATCGACCAAGTGGGGCCGAACGTGGCGCCCACGCACCGCGCCATTTGCTGCTTGCGCGCCGTGACGGGCAACGTGGACAAACCGGGCGCATGCGTGCTGGCCGAGGCGAGCGACTTCGTTTCCGAAATGGAACTGGAGATGACCGACGCGCTGGCCCCCGAGCACCGCGCGCGGTGCCTGAACACGCCCTACACGCCCCTGCAGTGCTACGAGGGCTATGCGCGCCTGCGCCCCCTGACCGAGCGGCTGGGGCGCACCCTGCCGGAGCGCTACCTCACCTCGGCGCACCCCGATCTGGTGCTGCGCGCCATGGAGACGGGCGAGCCGTATCCGGTGCGCGCGCTCGTCGTGAACGCCACCAACCCGCTTCTCACCTACGCCGACACGCACCGCGTGTTCGACGCGCTCATGGGGCTGGACCTTTTGGTGGTGCTGGAGTACTACCTCACGCCCACGGCGAGCATCGCCGACTACGTGCTGCCCATCGCGGGCGCCATCGAGCGCCCCATCCTGCAGGTGCACGGCGGCGTGGCCAACATCGGCTACGGCGGGCCGGCGGCCGTGGAGCCCTACCACGAGCGCCGCACGGACTACGACGTGTTCCGCGGGCTGGGTCTGCGCCTGGGGCAGGACGGCGCGTGGCCCGAGGAAACGCTTGCCGACGCGTTCGCCGCGCAGCTGGCGCGCGCGGGCATGGACTGGGACACCTACTGCCAGACGGGCATCTACTACCGGCCGCCGGCGTTTTCCAAGCACGAGCTGCCGGGGGAGGACGGGGCGCCGCGGGGCTTCGCCACCGCCACCGGCAAGATAGAGCTGGCGAGCGAGTTTCTGGACGCGCTGGGCGGCCCGCGCGTGCCCGCGCCGCAGCGGCACGTCACGCTGTGCTCGCCCGAGCTGCGCGCGCGGGCGAAGGAGCAGGGGGGCGTCTACCTGACCATGATCACGGGGTCGCGCAAGCAGCCCTACAACGCCTCCATGTACTTCAACAACCCCGATTTCCGCGCGTCTTCGCCGGTGCCCGTGGCCGAAGTCAGCCCGGCCACGGCGAAGCGCTGCGGGCTTTCCGCGGGCGATCGGGTGGAGGTTGCCACCGACAAGGGCTCGGCGAGGTTTATACTGAAGACCGCCCCCATGCGCGACGGGCTAGTGAACGTCGATTACGGCTGGTGGCACCCCGAATGGACGCCCGGTGCGCCCGATTTCGGCGGCATGTGGGAATGCAACGTGAACTGCCTCACGTCGTGCTCCGTGGAGGACGGCGAGGAGATGATAGGCACGTGGTCGTACAACGCCATCGACTGCGTGATGACGAAAGTGGACGAGACGCTGTCGTTCGAGGACATGGCCGCAGGGCGGCCCGAAGAGAAGGAGACGCTTTCATGACGGAAAAGAAGCATGCGCTGCTGCTGTTCAGCAAGCCCCCGGTGCCGGGCATGGTGAAGACCCGCCTGACCATCAAGCACGGCGGCTTTCTGAGCGACGAGCAGGCGGCCGAGTTCTTCAAGCGCAGCCTGTACGACGTGAGCGAGCTGGCCATGCACGCGCTTTTGGCCCTGCAGGCGGAAAACGACGCGCTGGTGGCGACCGACCCGGACGCCACGAAGATCACCTACGACTTCTTCGTGTCCACCACGCCGGCCGACAACGTGGAGCTGATGCGCCAGACCTACGACGCCATTGGCCCGTGGCCCATGGAGATACACTACCTCACCGACAAGGGCGCCACGTTCGACGACCACTTCGACGACGCGTTCCGGCAGATCTTCGCGCTGGGCTACGAGAGCATCGTGTCGGTGGGCGGCGACATTCCCACCATGCCGAAGTCCCACATCCAACAGGCCTTCGCGTGGCTGGACTACTTCCAGAGCCTGGGCACGCCGGGCTTCGTGCAGGCGCCCTGCCAGGAGTGCGGCACGTCGCTGGTGGGCTTCAGCCACAACACGCCCATCGACCACCAGGGCGTGTACTACAACTTGGACGGCGTGGCGGCGCTCGACGCCTACGTGGCGAAGCTGCAGGAGAAGGACATCCCGTCGGCGTACTTCTCGCCGGTGGCCGACATCGACGAGCGCACCGACCTCGCGCACGCCATCTCCTGCATGCGCGCCATCGAGGCCGCCGCGCAGCACCAGACCGACTTGTTCGTGCCGCGCCGCGTTCTGGACTGGGTGGACTACATGGGCATTCAGGTGTCCACGCCCCCCAACGACGAGCACGACCCGCGCCAGTACATCGACGAATGAGGTTCCGGCGGCCTCCGGCCGCCGGAACCAGCCGACGCTGCGGCCGTCCGTAGCACCCGATCTCGCGGCGATCCCGCAGGCTCGCGTACCGAAGTACGCGTCGCCCGCGCGATCCCCACGATCTCGGGCACCACGGACGTCCTCGCTGACTTCGAGGGACCTGTGGCCTGACGGTCTGGCAGCCAGTCGGGACCCGGTTCGTCATCCTGAGCGCAGGCGCGCAGCGCCGGAGTCGAAGGATCTTGGATCGTGGAATCATGGCCGATGCCGGCTTGCCAACGCCAACCTGCGAGTTAAGGTGACAACGATGAAGGAATTGCACAAGACGACGGCGCTTTGCCCCACGTGTCTGCGCGAGTTGCCGGCGAGCGTGTACGCCGACGGCGACGGCGTGGTGTGGATGGAGCGCACTTGCCCCGACCACGGGCCGCTGGCCACGCGCATGTGGCCCGACGCGCGGCATTACGAGTGGCTGCGCTCGGAGGCGTTCCCCAAGACCGCGCCCGAGAATACCATCGCGGCCACGGCGCCGTGCCCGCACGGCTGCGGCACGTGCGCGCGCCACGAGCGGCGCGGCACGCTGCTGGAAATAGAGGTGACGCGCAACTGCAACCTGCATTGCCCGGTATGCTTCGCCAGCGCCGTGGGCGGCGAGGACGACCCCACGATGGACGAGATATCCGCCATGTACGACGTGATAGCGAACGCCGTGGGCACGGACGGCGCCGTGCAGATAACCGGCGGTGAGCCCACGTGCCGCAAAGACTTGCCCGAGATCGTGCGCATGGGGCGCCAGAAAGGCTTCTGGGGCATCGAGGTCAATACGAACGGGCTGGTCATAGCCGCGCGCGACGGGTATCTGGAGGAACTGGTGGCAGCGGGCCTCACGGGCGTGTACCTGTCGTTCGACGGCCTGACGGGCGACGTGTACGAAGCCACGTGCGGGCGCGACATCCTGGACGTGAAGCTGCGCGTGGTGGAGCGCTGCCGCCAGGCGGGCATCCAAGTGGTGCTGTCGGTGGCCGTGGTGGCAGGGGTCAACGACGGGCAGCTGGGCGACCTTCTGCGCTTCTCGCTGGAAAACGCCGACGTGGTGGCGGGCCTGGCCCTGCAGCCGGCGTTCACGTCGGGGCGCTTCGAGGCCACGCGCGCCCTGCCCATGAGCGCGGGCGACGTGATATTCCAACTGGCGGAACAGTCCGAGGGGCTTCTGGAGCCCTACGACATATGGCCTCTGGGCTGTTCGAATCCGCTGTGCGACACCGGCGTGTTTCTGGTGCACGGAACGCCGCCCGAGGGCGTGGCGGCGCATCCGTCGGGGTTCTATCCGGCCACGCGCGCGCTTTCGACCGCGGACTACCACGCGGGCTACAGCCCCGACAGCCCGCAGGGGTCGGTGTTCG
This sequence comes from uncultured Eggerthellaceae bacterium, assembly GCA_904420215.1. Taxonomy (GTDB): domain Bacteria; phylum Actinomycetota; class Coriobacteriia; order Coriobacteriales; family Eggerthellaceae; genus CAJFUR01. The sequence continues at coordinate 5,974 of CAJFUR010000044.1, read as the reverse complement.
CCGACATACTGGCCAAGCGGGGCGTGGAAGTGAAAAGCGGGCTTTCCGTGATCGTCATGAACTACATGGACGCGGTGTCCATGGACACGCAGCGCCTGCGCGAATGCTCCATGATGGTCACGGTGCCGGACGGGCGCGCCATTCCGTTCTGCTCGTACCACCTGACCGACGCCGCCGGCAAGCGCGTGTACCCGCCATGGGGAAAAGAAGAACTGCGCTGACCCTACCTGCGGGACGCGTGGGCGGCGGGCAATGCTCAGTCGCTCAGACAGTCCTGAGGTCGCACGAACAGCCCACTGGGCTGTTCGGCTTCTGCGGAACTCGCTTGGTGAGCACCGCCCGCCGCCCACGCTGTCGGAAGGGTTGCTTCGACGGGAGCGCGCGGAATCGAGGCATAGCGTGAAGGCCTCCTGCAGCGCAAACTTGGAAAGACCAAAGGAAGAAGGCCCAATGGCAGACTACAGAATCGTGAACGACCCGGAGCGGTGCGTGAAATGCGGGCTGTGCATCGCGTTTTGCCCGTGCGAGGTGCTGGAGGCGGACGGGGACGGGCATCCCTTCGCCGCGCGCATCGAGGACTGCGTGGGATGCACCACATGCTCGGGCAACTGCCCGCAGCGGGCGCTTCTGGTGGAGGCCACGGGCGATGCCACCTACGACCCCTTCGCCGACGAGCCGCGCGCCGAACCCATCTCCCGCGAGCTGCAAGACCAGTACGCGCAGTGGCAGCGCGTGATCATGGAGAAGCTGGGCCTGCGCTGGCAGCCCGTGGCAGTGAGCCTCATCGGCAAGGACGAGCTTCTGCCCGACGTGCCCCTGCCGCCCGAGAACCTGCGCTTCTGCCAGGCCATGATGGCGGCGCGGCGCGGCGCCTCCATCCTCATGCCGCCGCACCGGCATTCCTGCCCCGACGGCACGTCCATCTTCGGCATGACCGGCGTGCCCGAGAAGCTGGCCACCGGCGAGATATACGTGCTGTTCCACAAGCTGGTGAACGCCGAAGCCGCCGCGCAGATGGTGGCCGAGCGCCCCACCTTGCCGCCCAAGAGCCGCCGCGCCACCTACGTGGCCCCGCTGGAAAAGACCGTGCGCGTGCCCGAGGTGGTGGTGTTCACCGGCACGCCCGAGCAGATGATGTGGCTGTGCATGTCCATGAGCTACTACACCGGCCACCGCTTCGACTTCCACGCCAGCGGCTACAACTCCATGTGTGTGGAGGCGGTGCTGTATCCCCTGATGGAGCAGGAACCCAACATCACGTTCGGCTGCTACGGCTGCCGCGCCGCCACCGACGTGGGCGAGGACATGATGTTCATGGGCGTGCCCACCGACAAGCTGCCCGTGGTGGTGGAAGGGTGCACGGAGCTGGCGAAGAAGGCTATCCCGCACTCTCGCATGAAGATCTACGTGCCGCCCATCATGTGAGGTTCCGGCGGCCTACGGCCGCCGGAACCGCCCGACGCTGCGGCCGTCTGCGGCACCCGACCTTCGCGCGATGCCGGAGGCTTGCGTACCGAAGTACGCGGCGCCTTCGGCATCCCACGAATCCCGGGCACCGCAGGCGCCCTCGCTGACTGACTGCGCCAACCGGGGAGGCAATAAAGGGGTTGGTGCGAGTGTGCACCAACCGGCTAGGAGGAACATTGGAGCCTTTGTTCACGTTGCGCCCGGCGCGCAAGGACGACCTGCCCACGCTGGGCATGTTCGCGGCGCTCGAGGGCATGGACGCCATTCCCTCCGAGGAGGGCGTCACGGTGGCGGAGAGCCAGGCGGGCGACGTGGTGGGCTTCGTGCGCATCGTGCAGGGCACGGCGCCCGACGGCACCGCGGCGGCGCACGTGAACCCCGTGGTGGTGTATTCTTCATGGCGCGGTTACGGTGTGGGGCGCGCCCTTGTGGAAGACGCGCTTGTGCGCTATGGTGAGTTGCGGCTGGTGTCCCGCGGATCCAGCCTGGGATTCTACCGCTCGCTCGGCTTTCGCGAAGTGCCGTGGGACAAGATCGACCTCGCGGTGGTGGACGACTGCGCCGGGTGCGGCATGCGCGAGGAATGCGGCCCCTGCCCCGTGGCGCGCACGGCGAGCGGGCCGGAAGCGGGAACAGAAGCGGAAGCGTGAAAGGCGCGGACATGGACAACCGGAAGCTGACCTCCCAAGAGTTGGAAGAACTTGCCCGCCTGGGCTCGCCGCGCGTGGACATGCTGGCTGCTTGGGCGAACAAGCAGCTCACGTGCTCGCACTGCAAGCGCTGCACGATCCGCTGCGAGGTGCTGGAAAGCGCAGCGCTCGACATGGGGCTGGTGGAGGAGGGCTACCGGCGCGTCATGGCGCTTGCCCCCGGCGAGCGCACGGCCGCCGTCCTGCAGCTGGTGAACGACCGCCCCGACGTCTATCAGGCGCTGCGGCGCTGCTGCTTCTGCGGCTACTGCACGGCGGCGTGCCGACACCACGTGCTGGGCGCCGACCGCATGCGCGACTGGCGCGAGCTGTTCATGCAGGCCGGCCTCATGCCGCCCGACGACTCCAAGCTGGTCATGGTTGACAACGAGTGGCACATCTTCAGCGCCTACCGCGCCATCTACGGCGTGGGGTATCCGGAATTCGTCTCGCTGGCGCAGGCGGCCGAACACGGCCCGGGCCTTGCGGACACCGTGTTCTTCCCCGGCTGCTCGCTGGTGAGCTACGCGCCCGAGCTGACGCGCAAGGTGGGCCGGTGGCTCACGGCGGCGGGCGTTTCGTGGGCGCTTTCCGACGACTGCTGCGGAAGCCCCCTCATGAGCGCGGGGCTGTTCGACCGCGCCGCGGCCCTGCGCGGGCGCATCCTCGAGCAGATGCGCGCCGCGGGCGTCACGCGCATGCTCACAGTGTGCCCCGGCTGCGGCGAGGAATTCGCGCAGGAGTTCGCCGGCGAGGTGGACATTGTGCCCCTGCCGGAGTTTTTGTTGGAGGCGGCGCGGGGCATGCAGGCGCCGGCGGGCGTTTCCGTGGCGCGCGTCTTCGCCGGCGTGGCCGGCGGGGAGGCAGGTTCTAAGGTCGTGGCGGTCGAGGGTGGCGCGGACGCGTCTGGCGGAGATGGCGTAGGTGGCGTCGGCGGGCACGCCGACGAGGTTGCGGGCGGCGCGGCGGCTGGGCAAGCGGAGGCCACAGCGACAGGGGGCGGCGCTGGTGGAGCGGCGGCCGGCGGGTCTGCGCATCCGTCGCTCTCTCCTGCGAGCGTGACCGTGTTCGACTCGTGTCACGACCGCGCCGACGGGCGGCACGGTGCGGCCATCCGCGCCCTTTTGCGCCGCTGCCTGCCGGATGCGGAACTGCGCGAGATGGACCACCGCAAGCGCGGGACGCTGTGCTGCGGCGCGGGCGGGGCGGTGTCGTCGTTCGACGGCGACATCACGAACCGCCGCGTGTGGCGCGTGGTGGAGGAAGCGCGCGCAACCGGCGCGCAGACGCTGGTCACCATGTGCCCCACCTGCACCTATACGGTGGCCCAGGCATGCTTGGAGGTTCCCGGGCGCGCCATGGAGAACCACCACTACCTCGAGTTGCTGTTCGACGAGCCGATAGACTGGGCGCAGGTGTTCGACCAGCTGGGCGCCATGTGGACGGGCGAATACGGCCCGTGGCTCATGCAGACGTTCTACTAGGGGCGCATCGGCGCTCCGCCCGCCCGCGCACCGGAGCCGCGCCGCGGCGGAAATCGCCCGCCTTAGCCGCAGTGTTTCAGGCCCCGTCTAGTGCGCGCACTGCGGCGTGTCGGGCAGGTCGATGCCCAAGGCGCGCGCGGCGTCGGCGCGCAGTTCCTCGATGGTCAGCTCGTAGCAGGCCAGCGCGTCTATCCAGCGGCGCAGGCAGCGGCGCCCCTTGTCGGTGAGCGTGAACAGGCGCTTGGCCGAACCTTCCTCGGGCGTGTCCCACACCGAGGTCACCAGCCCCGCTTCCTCCATGCGCTTGAGGGCGCGGTAGATGCCCGTGGCGTCGGGCTTCTTGCCGCCGAACATGGGCGAGGCGGCCGCCTGCTGCACGATGATGTAGCCGTGCAGGGGCGTGTCGGACTGGGCGAGCAGGGCGAGGATGGTCGGCTGGGACAGGCGGTTGAGCGATTTGCCCAGTTCGGCGCATTCCTTCAAATCGTCGTCGGACTTCGGGTGGCAACTGCTCCACATAAGGCGGCCTCTTTCTTCGTCGCGTGCGTGCATGTTCTGTCGCGACAGACGTTACAGACGGAATGGCGGCCCGCGTTGCAGCGCACCGCCATTCCGTAATTCGCAAACAGTATCATCTCATAACTATTTGCATTCTACCACTATTGCTTTCCTGAAACTATTGCAACGAAGAAAAACCTGCCATGCGCCGCCATCCGACGGCAGCCAACGGCAGCGCGGTCGCCCGGCGGTCCCGGTCCGTTCGGCTGACTGGAAAAACGGCCTTCACCGCCCCGGTGTTCGGATGACTTTGCAATTCAACCATCCGGCGGCGGCAGCCGGCGAATCGGACCGTGGAGATGCCGCCGCCCATGTGCGCTGCTTCGGCGGTTTGGGGCGAGAGGCGGAGAAGCGGGCTGTGAAGACGGAGAAGCGGGCCGTGGGGGCGCTGCCGCTTGCCGCTGCGGCCGTGAAAGCCTCCCTTCCCGGTTTCCATGGCGGCGAGGGTCTCCCGTGGCTGGCGGCGAGGGCTTCCCGTGGCGCCGCCGGCCGCTTTGCGAAAACAGGCGGCAATATGCGTTTATTAGGCGTAATTGTGGCGCCGGACCCTGATGGGGGCGTGCGCGGGAGGGGCGCTTGCCCTAGAATGTCTGCCAGCGTATTCGGCGGCAACGGCATGCCGCCCCGTTCGCCGTAAGGAGGATCGCGCATGTGCGGCATTGTTGGATACACGGGAACGCGTCCCTGCAGGGACTTGTTGGTCGAGGGGCTGATGCGCCTCGAGTACCGCGGGTACGACTCGTCGGGCATCGCGGTTGAGGAAGCGGGGGCGCTTGCCGTCGTGCACCGTGTGGGCAAGGTGGGCGAGCTCGCGGCCGCCGTGTCCGAAATGGGGCTTCGGGGCACGTGCGGCATCGGCCACACCCGCTGGGCCACCCACGGCCGCCCGAGCGAGGAGAACGCGCATCCCCACACCTCCTGCGACGGGCGCATCGCGGTGGTGCACAACGGCATCATCGAGAACTTCACCGAGCTGCGCGACGAGCTGGCGGAGCGCGGGCACTCGTTCACGAGCGAGACCGACACCGAGGTGCTGGCGCACTTGGTGGAAGAATGCTACGAGGGCGACCTCCTGTCCGCCGTGCGCGCGGCAGTGCAGCGCGTGATCGGCGCCTACGGGCTTGCGGTGGTGTGCGCCGACGAGCCCGGCACCATTGTGGCCACGCGCAAGGACTCGCCTTTGGTGGTGGGCGTGGCCGCCGACGGCGCCTACGTGGCCTCCGACATCATCGCCATGATAGACGCCACGCGCGACGTGGTGGTTCTGGACGACTTCCAGTGCGCCAAGCTCACGCCCGGGGCCGCGGAGTACTTCGACGCGCGGGGCGAGCGCATGGAGCCGCCCGTGACGCACATCGACTGGGAGGTCGATGTGGCCGAAAAGGGCGGCTACCCCGACTTCATGCTCAAGGAAATCCACGAACAGCCGCGCGTCATACGTGACACGCTGGCGGGACGCTTGGTGAACGGGGCGCTCTCCATCGACGAGTTGGACCTTTCCGTGGAGGAATTGAACCTGATCGACCGGGTGTACGTCATCGCGTGCGGCACCAGCTACCATGCCGGGCTGATTGCGAAGGATTTGGTGGAAGGCTGGGCGCGCATTCCCACCGAAGTGGAGGTGGCCAGCGAGTTCCGCTACCGCAACCCCATCATCACTCCCACGACGCTGGTGGTGGCCGTGAGCCAGTCGGGCGAGACGGCCGACACGCTGGCCGCCATCCGCGACGCGCGCGTGAAGGGCGCGCGCGTGTTCGGCATCACGAACGTGGTGGG
>CAJFUR010000043.1 GCA_904420215.1 uncultured Eggerthellaceae bacterium | reverse complement strand
TACTCGTAATCAAAAAGGAGTCCGTAGCTCATCGTTTACACCAGCTTTCCAAACTTCTCCCAGATGAGATCCATGTCGGTGTCGTAGCTCTCCGCGATGGGCTCCACCTTGCAGACCAGACACTTGTTCGGCGCGCCGAACCCGAGCTTCCCGAAGTGGAAGTTCGGGAGCAGGTTGTTGATGTTGGAGCGGAAGTTGCCGTAGAGGTTCGGCTCGTTGCCGTCTTCCTCGGGGAACCACCAGGCGTGCTGCGCGTGGATGGTCTTCTCGTCCACGATCTCGCTCACGCGCGCCTTCTGGACGCACTCGCCGAAGGGGCTCGTCAGGCGCACCCACTGCCCGTCCACCACGCCCAGCCGCTTGGCGGCGACCGGGTTGATCTCGCAGATGGGGTCGGGGTTCAGCTCGCGCAGGTAGGCCACTTGGCGGTGCTCCGAGTGGAAGAACGCGGGCGTGCGGGCGCCGGTGGTGAGGATGAAGGGGTATTCCTTCATGAGCTCGGGGTTGCCCGGGCCGAACTCGGGCTCCAAGTAGTAGGGCAGCGGGTCGTCGCCGAACTGGTTGAACGCCGTGGACCACAGCTCGATGCGCCCCGTGGGCGTGGCGAAACCGGGCTGGCCGTCTTGGCGCATCTCGCCGCGCTCGTACTTGTAGTAGTCCACCGGGATCTGGGACACCACGCACTCGGACACCTTGTCGAAGTATTCGCCGTTCTGGCGCTCGCCCAAACGCAGCGCCTCCATGAACTCCTTGGCGGAGCGGAACTTGAACTCGTTCTCCCACAGTTCCGGACGCAGGCGGCGGCCCATCTCGTAGCACAGCTCGTAGTCGGTCAGGCAGTCGCCCACCTCGATGGCCTTGTGCATGAAGCCGGCGGTCACCGTGCAGGGGGCGTAGTGCGTGAACACCGTGCCCTCGCGCTCGGCGACGGTCTTCAGCGGCAGGAAGATGTCGCAGGACGCCTCGATGGAGGGGTTCATGAACGTGTCGAAGCCGATGCAGAATTCCAGCGACTTCACAATGGCGTCGTGCCAGCGCTTCGGCTCCATGGACGTGCAGCTCATCAGGTTGTTGCCAGCGTAGAAGCCCATCTTGATGGGATAGGGCTCGCCCGTTTCCAGCGCCTTGAGCATGAGGTCGGCGTGCGCGTTCAGGATGATCATGCAGTACGCCGGGTACTGGTCGAGGCCGATCATCTTCTTCTGCAGTTCCTCGCCGACGCCCTTCTCGAAGCCGAAGCCGGCCTCGTTGTGGCCGGCGCCCGTGCCGGGAAGGATCTGCCCGCCGGGGACGTCCAGGTTGCCGGTGATGGCCATGAGGGCTACCGTCACCTGGCCCTGCTGCATGCCGTCGGTCTTCTGGTCGGCCGCGAGGCCCCACTGGATGGCGCCGGGCTTGGCGGAGGCGTACATGCGGGCCGCCGCGCGGATCTTGTCGGCCGGCACGCCGCAGATCTCGGCGGCCTTCTCGGCCGGCATGGTGGCCACGCGCTCGGCCAATTGGTCGAAGCCGTAGCACCAGTACTCCACGAAGTCGTGGTCGTACAGGTCTTCCTTGATGATGACGTCGAGCATGGCCATGCCGAGCGCCGTGTCGGTGCCGGCGCGCAGCTGCAGGAAGATGTCGGCGCGCGCGGCGAGCCACGTCACGCGCGGGTCGATGACGATGAGGCGCGTGCCGCGGCGCATGGCGTCAACAACGGCATGCCCGAAGAAGCCGTCGGGGTTGGACTCCAGCGGCGCCTTGCCCCACACCACCAGGACCTCGGTCTGCTGGTAGCGCGGGTCGTCCCAGCGGCCCGGAAGCGCGCCGGCGTAGTCCCACTCGGGGTAGGTGGTGCCGCCGATGTAGGCGATGGCGGCCAGACGCGGCGTGTAGCAGGCGTAGCCGGACTGCGAGTAGCAGAAGTTCGGCGTGCCGAAGCACATGGTGCCGTAAGGGGCGAACGTGCCGCCCTCGCGGCCGGTGCCGGCGAACACCACGATGCTCTCGCGCCCGTACTGCGCGGTGATGCGGTCGTACTCGCGCTTGATGATGTCGAACGCCTCGTCCCACGAGCACTCTTCCCACGCGTCGGCGTTGCCGCGGTCTTTCGGGTCGCGCTTCATGGGATGCAGCAGGCGCGCGGGGTTGTAGATGTAGTCCTTGAGCGCGATGCACCGCGGGCACAGGCGGCCCTGCGTCACCGGGTTGTTCTCGTCGCCTTCCACCCGCACGAGCTTGCCCTCGTCGTTCACGTACAGCTTCAGGCCGCACCCGACCGGATGGCACCCCGGAGGCGACCAGGGGCTCGTGCGCGTGACGGTCAGGCCGTCCTCCTCGTAGCGCCAGGGCTTTCCGATGTCGTTCACGTCGGAAAGCGTATCGAGTTTGACGACTTCGGCTGTCTTGTAGAACTCGTCTTCGCTCATCGTCACGTCCTTTCCTCTTACTCGTCTGCAGCGCGCGTGGGCGCTATTGGGGTGCAGGATAGGCCACGGCGCGTCCCTTGCCATTGCGGCTGCTTCGGTATTCGGGTGCATACCCAACTATTGACGATGCCCCACCTTGGGAAACGCGGGGAGACGCCGAAAGATCAGCCTCGCGCGCATCTATCGGCAGCCCCGCGCGCACCACCCGGTAGGTATGCGCGGCCAAGCGGGAACTCGCCTAATACCCGAAGCCCGACACGGGCGGAACCCGCCTCACTCCTCCCCATAGAGTTTGGTGCTTTCGATAAGGTCCAGAAGCTCCTGGCGCGAATGCACGCCGGTCTTGCGGTAGATGTTGCGGATGTGGGTCTGCGCCGTGCTGAGCGAGATGGTGAGCGCCTGTTCGATGTATTTGGCATTGCGCCCCTGCGACACCAGCATGAGCACCTCGTACTGCCGCTCGGACAGGCCGCACTGTTCGCTCACGGCACGGCAGCGGCGTTTCCAAAGCCCCTTCGCCTCGGGCAGCGACGCACGGCCGTCGTCGTCCACCATGCCCTCCTCGGGAAAGCGCGCCTTGTGGCAAAACGACGCCAGGAAGCAGTACGCCATGGCTATGGCCACGCTCGCCTGGACGGCCGGCGCGAAGCCCTCCCCCGCCAGGGCGGAAACGCCGAAACCGCAGGACAATCCCGCCAGAAGGCCCAAATAGTCCAGCAGGCGCGCCTTGGCGAACGTGCGCGGCAGGGAAAGCCGCGACATGCGCGCGTGCTCGGCCAAGGCGGCAAGACCGAATATGGAATACGTGGTGGCGATGGCCGCCAGAAGGCACAGCGCCACCACCTGCACCACGTTCCCAAACAAAAACAGGGAGGCGAAGCAGAGCGTGGTCAAAGGCGGCGTGAAGGGCGACACGCTGCGCTCGGTGACCCGGCGCTTGCAGGAGAAGTCGATGGCGAGCAGGACGGCCGTTGCCATGCCCACGCCCACGCACAGGGCGCGCGTGGACGCGTCCGGCGCGCAGGCGAGCACGAAACCCCACTCGAAGCTGTTCATTGCCAGCATCACGGCCGACGTCCACAGGATCTTCGAGCGCTTGTCCGATTCGCGGTTGCCCACCACGGCGGGCAGCACGGCGTCGGGGCGCGTTTTCATGAGCACCGCCATGCCCAGCCACGACACGCCGCCCGTCAGCACGGCCATGGCCCGCACGGCGGCGTCCACCATGAAGCCCTCCACAAGGCAGCCGAACAGCCCCACCGCCGAGCCCAGCGAGACGAAGACGAGCACCGTGCGGTGCGGCTGCCCGTGCACGAAGGCGAACCACAGCGTGGACAGCGCCGCCACGCCCACGGCGGCGATGCAGTCGAGCGCCAGCGCCGCTTGCGCAGGCAGCGCCGGCACCCACAGGGCCACCGTCAACGCAACCACGCCCAGCGCCGCCACGCCCGCCAGCACGCGGCACTTCCCCTTCGCCAAGGCGTGCGCCCCCAGATAGATGGCCAGAAAGGCAGCCGCCATGGACAGCGCGGACGCCAGGCGCAGGAGCGTGGCCTGCCCACTGCCGCGCGCCATCAGATCCGGCGCCACGATGTAGAACCCCAGCAGGTACGACACGAGCGACGCGAAGCCCAGGAAGCCTATGAGCGAATCGACGCCCAGCTTCATGGCGCCCAAGGCCGACGCGTTCTTTTCGGGAGACGGCGTCACGGGCGGCCTCCCTCGTCAAGGCGCCACGCTTCCACCAGGTCCATCAGGTCCTGCTGGGAGTGCGTCTCGGTCTTCTTGTAGATGGAGTAGATGTGGGCCTTCGCCGTGTGCTGGGAAATGACCAGCTGCTTTTGGATGTAGGCGGCGTTGCGCCCCTTCGCCAGCAGGTGCAGGACTTCGGTCTGCCGGGCCGTCAGGCCGTAGTGTTCGGACACCGCGGCGCACTTCTGCTGGAAGTAGTTCTTGGCCTCTTCCTCGTGGAGAGCCTCCCCCCGCAGGATCTCGCCCGCCGGGCCAATGCGCACCACGCTGGAGACCGGCTCGTCTTCGCCGGGGTAGAAGCTCTTCGTGCTGAGCGTGGTGGACACCAGAATGAAGAACATGACGATGACGACCACGGACGCCTGCAGGGTCATGTCGCCGAACGCCCCGCTCATGAACGCCAGCCACCCCGCGCCCAGCCCCAGGAGCAGGCCGATGACCGCATAGAGGCGCGCACCGGCGAAGGTGCGCACGGCCGAAAGGCGGCAGCGCACGACGTGCTCGCACGTGGCGAAGATGGCGCTCGCATACGGCAGGAGGGCGAAGGCGAAGGCGAGCAGGCAAGGCCAGCCGCGCAGCTGGGCCGGCAGGAACAGGAGCGTCAGGATGCAGGCCGCCAGCACCGGCAGGAACAGCCTGCGGATGAACGACTCCTTCAGCACGAGGGACTTCAGCGAGTCCACGAGCAGCAGCACGACCACGACGAGGCACAGGCCCTCGAGGACGAACGACAGCACGGGCGTGCGCACGTCGGGCAGCAGAAGGCCGTACAGGGCGAACCCCTGCGCCACCGACCCCATCACCGTCAGAAGCGAAGGCTTCCACGTTATCTGCAGCCGTCCGTCCGATTCCTTGGCGTCGATGAGCGGCATGGTGTCCATCAGCGAGAAGTTGAGCCGCAGGAACACGTAGACGCCGATGGAGAAAACCGCGAACGCCAGCATCACGTAGGGCACGAACCGCGCGTCCACCATCAGCACGCCGGCGTACCACAGGAAGGCGAGGACCAGAAGCGAGGCCACGGCCACCCGCACCTGCCCTTTGAGCATCACGCACAGAAACTCCGCCCACAGCGTCATGAGCGACGCGATGCCCACGCCCGCGCATGCCGCCCTGGCCAGCGAAAGCGCTAGCTCAAACGAAGCGCCCCCCCCCCGGGACCGTTCCAGCCAGGCCGCAGACCATGGCCACGCCCAGCAAGACGCCCCGGTGACGCTGCAACGCGTTCGAGAAGCACCGTATGGCCAGATAAGCAACCAGCAAGGCGAGCGCGAACGCCACGTGCGGAAGCGAAGGGGAATTCCCGTCCAGACCCACATGGACGAAATCGGGCGTCAGCAGGATGGAGAAGAACCAGGCGAAGCAGAACGACGCGCCCACGATGCCCACGATGAGGTAGGGGTTGACGAAGAACCATTCGTTCTTCTTCTGCGAAGACCGCTTGCGCCCGTCCTGCGCCGGCCCCTGCGCCGCCGCGTCCCGACCGGGAAGGTCTGCACCCATACCGCTACCCCCTTCGAAGGCATTGCCATGCATGGCTCGTAGTATAGCGGAAAACCGCCCCCACGCGAAAACCGCGACCCCATCGATGACATTTTCCATCAACGCGCGGGGACATGGGGCAGGACGAGCGGCAAGCGTGTGGCGAGGCAAGCGCGGAGCGGAATGCGAGTGGGGTCGGCGTGCGGGGTCGGCGTGCGGGGTGCGCAAACGTGCGTGGGGTGGCGGCGAGCTCGAGATGCGGTGCGGGGCGGAGTTTCGCGCCCTCCGTTCGCCGCCGTGCACGCGGCAAGTGGCGAAAAGGCGGATGCACGGCGCGTTTCCTCCCGTTTCTCCCCCTTGAAAACAAGTATGTTTGCAAGTATACTTGCAAACATACTTGCGCACAGCACTCGGAGCAAAAAACGCACACCGGAAGGAGGCCGTCATGCCACAACTCTCGCTCTACCTCGACAACGACACCATGGAGCTTCTGCGTCAAGATGCCGCGCGGGAGGGAACCTCGCTTTCCAAGCATGCGAGCAACATCATCCGCCAAAACAGCCTGTCGGCATGGCCGAAAGGCTTCTTCGACCTGTACGGAGCCTTGGACGACGAGACGTTCGTGGAGCCACCGGAACTTCCTTGGGAAAGCGACCGGTATTCCTTCGACGACTTCGCCATGCGGGACGAGGAGCCATCGTGTATCTGCTAGACACGAACGTCCTCGTGGATTTCCTACGGGGCCGCATGCCCCATGGGTACGACCTCATGCGCGCGAGCGACCCGCGCCTCTTCAAGATACCGTCCATCGTGGAGGCGGAATTGCTGGCCGGCGCCGAAAAAAGCCGCGACCCCGAACAGGCGCGCTTTGCCGTCGGAAGCATCCTGTTGCCGTTCGAGGTCGTTCCTTTCTGCTCGAAATGCGCGCGGCACTACGGCAGAATCCGGGCGCATCTGGAGCGGGAAGGGATGGCCATCGGCCCCAACGACCTCCTGATTGCCGCCACCGCCCTCGCCCATGGCGCCACGCTCGTCACCGGCAACGTCCGCGAATTCAAACGGGTCCCCGGCCTGTCACTGGAGGAATGGGCCGAAGTGGAGTTGTAGGCCGAAGTCGCAAAACGGCACGGATATTTCGACCCTGTATCTGTTACAATCCCTCATTGAGTACCGAATTCGGTACTCAATGAGGGAACACGAACAGAAAGGCGGTAACAGTGATGCCGGAAGCAGTCATTAAGCAACATAAACCAGCCATCTACTCCTTCGCCGCCCTGAAAAGCAACCAGCGCGAAATCAAGAATCGCGCGCTCGAAGAAGTGGTGCACGTGACGGAAAACGGCAATGCCGCATTCGTGTTCTGCTCGGAAGAGCTGTTCGAGCAGGCCAAGGCGGAAGCCGCCGAAGAAGCCGTGCGCAACATGGAAATCGCGCAGATCATTCGCCAAGGGAGAAAGGACATCGCGGAAGGACGCTGCGTCGAAGGGCTTGACGCAGCGAAAGAGCGCATGCGCAGGATATGGCAGAAGAATGGCTAGGCTCGTCTTCGCGGAAAGCTATTTCGACTCCATCGTCGAAATCACGTCCGCCAAGCTGCAAAACCGGCTCGAACACCTGCTCGAACTCATGGAGGAGATCCCCACATTCGGGTCGCGCAAGGTAAGGGATTCCCTGAAGGACGAGTTCGGGCCGAACTGCATGACTGCAGACCTCTCCCCTTTCGAATTGGTCTTCGAATACGATGCGGAAACAGACACTGTCTACGTGTACGGCATCCGACACCAGAGAAGGATAAGGTGATCCTGCGCCCATCCGATGACTCGCAAGTTCATTGTTTCCGCAAAGGCTTTCAGCAGGTTGAATGACGAGGTGAGCCGGAGCAAAAAGGAAAGTCAGGCCGGACGGTGCGGAACGGAAGCGGGAGGGTCGGGAAAGGGCGGGGGCAGCGTGGCGCCGCAACGGGCACACGTTCTTGCGGCGTTGTCCGTTGCGATGGCATTGCAGGAAGGGCAGCGCCGCTTTCCGAACCGGGCCTTCATCTCGTCGGCCCTGCCGCATCTGTTGCACAAAGAGCAGGCATAGCACATCGTGAGCCTCCTTGCGTCTTGCATGTGCTTCCAAAAAACAGCCGGCTGCGGCCAGTGCGGGCCGCAGCCGAAATGCACGCCCAAGCCGCCCGCCTCCGGAACCGTCGGGACGCGCCAAGCGGAATGTCGGTTTTCGTCGAATTTGCGCCACTCGAAAAACCTATGATTGAACAGGGGTAATGATGCGTTTTCGCTGGTAGGTGCCTTGGTGCAAAATCGCCGAAAACCGACATTCCGCCCCTCCCAACCTGCAGGAAGACAACGCGTCGAGGCGCTGGCAGAGCAGCAGACGGGACGACGCGGCACAACCTGAACGTAACAGACGGGGCGGCGCGGCACGGCCCGAACACGGCGGGCGCGAATGAAACGCCAAACACACCCCGCGCGCCGCCACCCGGAACGGCGCGTCAAGCACGCCCGGATGCCGGCACGCCATCGGCCGGCATCCGGAACGCCGCTCGGCGGCAACGCGTCGCGCCCGCGCCTCTCAAAGTCCTACGCGCAAGGCGCCCACAGCACCTGCTTCGGCTTCTGGGCAAGCTCCTTCGCAAGCTCCTCCACGGGGCCGAACTTCATGCAGAACGCCTGGCAGTGGTGCACGCACGTGGGCTCCTTGCCCACGGCCACGCGGTCGGCGCACAAATCGCACAGGTCGGTGGGGACGGGGATCTTGTTCCAGTTGAAGCAGTTGCCCGAATCGTCCTCGTCCACCTTCTGCCACGGGCCGTCGTCCAGCACGCGGATGCCCCACTTGCCCACCGGCAGGTCGTGCTCCTCCTTGCAGGCCACCACGCAGGTCTCGCACCCGGAGCAGTATTCGTAGTCGATCAGAAGTCCATATTGAACGGCCATTTACTTCACCAGCTTTCCGAACTTGTCCCAAACTTCCTGCATGTCCACGTCGAGGTTCTCGTCAAGCGGCCTGATGGAGCACGACATGCACTTGTGCGGCGCCCCATAGCCCATGATGGAGTTGTAGTGGTTCGGAACGAGGTCGTTGTAGTTCGACTGCCACACGCCGTACAGGTTGGGGGCGTCGGCCTCCTGCTCGGGGAACCACCAGCCATGCTGCGCATGCACCGTGCCGGAGCGGACGATGGGGGTCACCTTCGCCTTGAACTTCGCCTTGCCGAACTCGTTCTCGATCTCCACCCACTGGCCGTCTGCCACGCCGACCTTCTTCGCGTCTTCGGGGTTGATTTCCAGAAGGGGGTTCGGGCACAGCTCGCGCAAGCGCGGGATCTGACGGTGCTCGGAGTGGAAGAACGCGTACTCGCGGGCGCCAGAGGTGATGTTGAAGGGGTACTTCTCGGCGCGTCCAGGCTGGCGGTTGCTGAAGGCCGGCTCCATGTAATACGGAAGCGGGTCGTCGCCGTTTTGCTGGAAGGTGGTGGAGTACAGCTCCACGCGCCCGGTGTTGGTCAAGAAGCCCATCTTGCGGTCGGGGCGCAGCAGGCCCTTCTCGTACTTGCGATAGTTCACGCCGCGCTGGTGCATGACTTCGGCCGAAAGCCCGTCGAAGTCCATGCCGGACGCCGGCGCACGGTTGGCGTCGGTGTACTCGCGGCCGGTCTTGAACTTGCCGGCGATCTTGGGAGAGCCCAGCACGTTGCCCAGATCGACCAGGATGTCGGCGTCGCTTTTCGCCTCGCCCACCGTGATGGCCTTGTTCGAGGCGCTGATGGAAACCGGCGAGGCGCAGTAGTGGGTGAACACCACGTCGTCCTTCTCGGCGCTGGTTGCCAGCGGGAGGAACAGGTCGGCGCAGCCTTCGACGGAAGGCGTGATGAACACGTCGGTGGCAATGACGAAATCGAGGCGCAGCAGGCCCTCGTACCACTTGCTCGGCTCGGCGCAGCAGGTGGGCGACAGCAGGTTGGTCGATTGGATCCAACCCATGTGGATCTTGTAGGGCTCGTCGGTCAGCAGGCAGTCAAGCATCATGTCGGCGTGCGCCATGCGGATGTTCTCGCAGTACAGCGGGTACTTGTCGTATCCGACGGCCTTGCGCGTCAACTCCAGGCCAATGCCTTCCCAGCCCTCTTCCAGAAGCTCGGTCTGGTCGTCGGCGTTGCCGCCCATGTTGATGACGTCGCCCGCATCGCCTTCCCAGGCCCCTTCGGCCTTCTCGGTGCCCGCATTCTCCTCGGCGCCGGCCATGGCGGGTATCTCGGCGATGATCTGGCCGCCCGGCACATCCACGTTGCCCGTGATGGCCATAAGGGCCAAGCAGCAGTGCCCCGCCTGGTTGCCGTTCTGATTCTGGTCGAACGCAAGGCCCCAGGCGATGGACGCCGGCTTGGCGTTGGCGTACATGCGCGCCGCCGCATAGATCTTGTCAACGTCCACTTCGCAGATCTCGGCGGCCTTCTCCGGCGTCATGCCCTTCTCGGGGTCGTTGATGCGCGCGGCGAACTCGTCGAAGCCGTAGCACCACTTCTCCACGAATTCGTGGTCGTACAAATCCTCGTTGATGATGACCCACAGCCACGCCATGGCCATGGCGGCGTCGGTGCCCACGCGCACGCGCAGGTGGATTTCGGCACGGGTGGAAAGCCAGTTCACGCGCGGGTCCACCGAAATGAGCTTCGCGCCGCGCTTCATGATGTCGATGACCGCATGCCCCCACAAACCGTCGCCGTTCGACGCCAGGGGCTGCTTGCCCCACATGACCAGCACTTCCGGACACACCCATGCGGGGTTGTCATACGTGCCCTCAAGGCCGCCGGCATAGTCGATCTCGGGATAGTACGCGCCCAGCACGTGGCTGCAGGCCGCAGAACGCGGCTGGTAGCAGGCGAATCCCGACTGCGTGTAGCAGGCGTTCGGCGTGCCCAGCACCCGCTGCGCCATCTCCTGGCACATGATGCCGCCGGAACGCCCCGTGCCGGAAAACACCGCCATGGACTCGGGCCCGTAGTTCTCCTTGAAGAACTCCACCTTCTCCTTGATGAGGGCATACGCCTCGTCCCACGTGCACTGCTCCCACTTGTCGTGCTGCCCGCGGTACTTCGGGTCGCGCTTCATGGGATGCACGACGCGGCTGGGGTTGTAGATGTAGTCCTTGAGCGCCAGGCAGCGCACGCACAGGCGGCCCTTGGTGATGGGGCTGTTCTCGTCGCCTTCCACGTGGTCGAGGCGCCCGTCCTTGTCCACGTAGAGCTTCAGGCCGCATCCCACCGGATGGCACCCCGGAGGCGACCACATGGAGGTGCGCACCACCGTGAAGTCGCCTTCTTGGTACTTCCACGGCTTGCCGAGGTCGTTCTTGAATTCCATACCGTTTTCTCCTCTCTCGTCCAACCGTTTCCTTCGTCTCCGACGCCCGCCCTGCCGCAAGCCGTCCGCACGACAGCGGCAGGGCGGGCGGAATCGGTTCTTTTGCAGGCCGGAACGCCCCGCTGGACGACCAGAACGCCTCTCTGGACGACCGGAGCGCCCCGCTGCATGGCCGGGACACCCAAGCTCCCGGCCATCCAGCCGCACCGGCTGGGGCGATGCAGCCGCCCCGCTCCGGCCGGCACGTCCCAGTCGGACGCACCGGTCGGGCGGCCCGGCCGGCACGCCCCGGCCAGACGCGCCAGCCTCCGGCCCCTCCGCGCGGCGGCGCGGCGGCCGTCCAACCGCCCGGCCTTCCGGCCGCTCGGCCTACTCGGGCTGGGCCGCCGCAGGCGCCTCGCCGGAGAACCGCTCGCCCGGGCCTTCGAACTTCAGTTTCTTGCGGAACACCGCCACGCCTGCAAAAAGGACGGCGCAGGCGATGCACAGCGCGATGCCGAACCACAGCGAGGCATTGAAGTCTCCCGTGGACTCGTAGAACGACGCGATGATGGGGTTCGAGAACCCGCCGATAAGCCCGATGCCGATTTGAATGTACGCTAGGATCTTCGTGTAGTTGCGCGCCCCGAAGACCTTGCGCACCAGCAGAGGCACCAGCGTGCCCACGATGGTCATCTGGTCGGCGAAGAAGAACACGAACACCAGCACGCAAACGGGGTTGCCATGCAGGAAGATAAGCCCCAGCCCCGACAAGAACTGCCCCGCCAGCACGATGAAGGTTGACTTGAAGGCGCCCAGCTTGTCGATCATGATGCCGATCAGCGGCGCACACACGCCGAAAAGCGCCGTGGCCGAAATCATCGTGGCGCCGAACGACAAATCGTAGCCCCAGTTCACCGCCGCCACCGACCACTGGTTCTGATAGCCGCCGAACAGGGCGCACAACCCGGCCGCCAGAAACAGGCACACGAACGCCAGCGAGCACACCCCGCCCTTGAGCGACGTGCCCGACGAATCCTCGGCCCCTGCCGTGATGTTCTCCATACCGGGTTCCCACCCAACCGGGCGGCAGCCGAAATCGGAAGGCTGGTAGCGAATGACGAACAGGGTGAAAGGCAACACCAGAATGCACGAGATCAAGGCGACGAGCAGGTAACCGGTGCGCCAGCCCACCGCCGCGATGATGGCGGCGTGCACGGGACTCAAGATTGCAGTGCCCACGGCGGAAATGATGGTGACCAGACCCAAGGCGAAGCCCGAGTTCTTGGCGAACCAGTTCGTTATGATGATGGGCGCGGAAACCATGAAGAAGAACCCGCCCGAAAGCCCTATGACGACTCCCGACACGTACCACTGCCAGATCTCGGTGTAGAAGCTCATGGCCGCCAAGGAGGCGATGCACACCAGAAACGAGGCGGTGAGCAGGATGGGCGTCTTCACCACGAGCCACAGCTTGCCCACGTACAGCTGCGATATGGCCATGCCGATGGCATAGCAGGTGATCCAAAGCGTGAATTTAGAAACCTCGAAGCCCATGTCGGGACACACGACGGCAATGAAGTTGCCCGAGTTGGCCAGAATGGTCTGTATGCCCCCTATCATGAGAAAGGCAAGACCCACTACCTGCAAGTACGCCCACTTGTTGCCTTGCCGCACCGGGGCTTGCGCTTGCGTGTCCATTGATGCCGACCCCCCTTTTTCCAGGGACCCGGAGCGCGGCGCCCCGGGTCCGTTGCCGGTTATGCGAGCGCCGTCACTCGGCGTCAACCCATTTGGTCTTCTGCATGGGCTTCTTGGTAACAAGCGCGATGGCAGCAAACACGATGCACACCACAGCAATGGCCACGCCGAACCACAAGGCGGCGCTGAACGAGCCGAACGTGGTGTAGAAGAACGAGATCACGGGGTTGGAGAACCCGCCGATCAGGCCGATGCCGATCTGCATGTAGCTGAATATCTTGGTGTAGTCCTTCGGGCCGAACGCGTCACGCGTGAGCAGCGGCATGAGCGTGCCCACAATGGCACCCTGGAACGCGAACAGGAACACGAAGACGAGCACGCTGACTTCGCTGCCATGCACGAACAGCAGGCCCAACCCGGCCACCAGCTGGATGGCCATCACGCCAAAGGTGGTCTTCCAAGGACCGATCTTGTCGATGATGAGGCCAATGACCGGGCCAAACAGCATGAACAGATTGGTGGCCGAAATCATCGTGGCCGTGAACATGGAATCGAAGCCCCACTCGGTGGCGGCGAAGCCCCACAGGTTCTGGAAGCCGCCGTACAGGGCGAAGATGCCGCCGACCAAGAACAGCATGACGAACGGAACCGACGAGACGGCCTTCTTCTCGGGGACGCCGGGCGCATTCAGGTCGCCGGCGGTGTTGGTTTCCATGCCCTCTTCCCAGCCCACGGGACGCATGCCCAGCTTGGCCGGGTCGAACTCGAACACGAACAGCGTGAACGGCAGCGCCAGCACGCACGAGACGATGGCGACGATGAAGTACGCGGTGCGCCAGCCCACGGCGGCGATGATGGCCGCGTCGATGGGACTCAAGACGACGGCAAGGATGCCGCTGATGAAGCCGGCGGCCGTCAGGGCAAAACCGGTCTTCTTGGCGAACCAGTTGGTGATGAGGTACGGCGCCGCCACCATGAAGTAGAAGCCGCCCGACACGCCGATGACGGCACCCGAGATCCAGAACT
Organism: uncultured Eggerthellaceae bacterium; assembly: GCA_904420215.1. Taxonomy (GTDB): domain Bacteria; phylum Actinomycetota; class Coriobacteriia; order Coriobacteriales; family Eggerthellaceae; genus CAJFUR01. The sequence goes on along the minus strand of CAJFUR010000043.1, from coordinate 6,193 downwards.
GCCACACTTCGGTGTAGGTGCCCATGAGCGCCATGGCCACCATGGACACCAGAAATGCGGTCGTCACCAGAATCTTGGGGCTCACCTTGGGCCACAAGCGGCCCACTATGGGCTGGGATATGGCCATGAAGATGGCGTACATGGTGATCCACAGCGTCAGCTGGCCCGGATCGCATTGCAAGTCGGCGCAGATCAAGGGAATGAAGTTCCCGCTATTCGCCAAGATCTGCGACAAGCCGGCTCCGCCCAGAAAACCCAGGCCCACCACCGTGAGCCACGCCCGCTTGTTGCCAGGCTTCAAAGCCTGGCCCTTCTCTTCCGACATGACACCCTCCTTTTCTCTGTCTTGCACCGGGCCGGGCCCGCCAAGGCAGACCCAGCCTGAAACCCCAGAACAAGAACTCCGGGGCCCCGCCGGCAGCACGCCCCTCCCCGGCCGGCAGGGCCCCTTGCCCGGCAAGGGCTATCGGGTCAAAAGCACCCAGCGCGTCTTGCCGTCCATCTTCCGGGCCAGGTCCTCCACCTCGCCGTGGTACATGCACCACGCCTGGCAGTGCTGCACGCACATGGGCATCTTGCCCTTGGCCACGCGGCCCTCGCACATGTCGCACGCCTTGGTGATGACGGGCGTCCACGTCCATTCCCACTCGCCGACGGCGCGGCCGGCCTCGTACTTCCACGGACCGGTTTCGGTGAGCTTGATGCCGAACTCGCCCTCGGGAAGGCCCAGTTCCTTCTTGCACGCGACCTCGCAGGAGTGGCAGCCGGTGCAGTATTCGGTGTTGATCAGAATGCCTTTCATCGCTCCGTCTCCTTAGAGGTATCGATAGCCGTTTTTCTTGTATGCCTCGAAGTCTGCATACCCTTCACCCGGCGTGTACTCCACGAAGTCCTTCCGGACGATGATCTGTTCCTCGGGCAGCACGTCGCCCTCCTTGTAGGGGTAGATCTTGCAGATCATGCATTTGATGGACGACCCCACGCCCGACGGGCCCGTCTCGAACGCCTTCGTGCAGTTGTTGGGATTCGCCACGAACGTGTCGAACAGGTGCGGCTCGGCGCCTTCGGCCTCGGGGAACCACCAGCCGTGTTCGGCATGCACCGTGTTCTCGTTGACGATGGGGGAAACGAACGCCCGCTGGCGGAAACGGCCATGGTCGTTCTCGATCCACACGTACTGCCCGTCCTCGATGCCGTACTTCTCGGCCGTCTTGGGGTTGATGGTCACCTGAGGCTCGGGATGCAGCTCGCGCATCGTGGGCATCTGGCGGTTCTCGGAATGGAAGAACTCCCACGAGCGCGCGCCGGAAGTCAGCACGAGCGGGTACTCCTCCATCAATTCGGGCGTCGAAAGCGGGCTTTGCGGCGGCTCGATGTGGTACGGCGTGGGATTCAGGCCCCAGATGGGATAGACGAACGGGACCAGCTCGATGCGCCCCGACTCGGTGGCGAAGCCCACGCTGCCGTCGGGCCGGCACATGCCCTTCTCGTACTTGCGGTAGACGCCGTTCCATTCGTCATAGGCATATCCGCCGTGTTCGGCCAACTCCTGCAGCCCCATGGTGAACGTGGTGGTGTTCTCGCCTGCCGCCTTCAGGCTCAGGTTCGTGGTTTCGAAGCCCTTCATGACGTCCGGGTCGGGCAGACGGCAGTCGGTGAGGTACCAGTCCATCATCTCCACGTCGTCTTTCCACGGCCAGTAGTCCGGGTTCAGGCGGTGGCCCATCTCGATCATGATCTCTTCGTCGGACTTGCACTCGTAGTACTGGCACGCCTTGTTGATGGAGCGCACCGGCGTCCACCACGTGCGGCAGCTGTTGCGCTCGGCGCTCATGGAAACCGGCAGGAGCAAATCGGCGCAGGCCACCGATATGGGCGTGATGAAGGGGTCGGCGTTCACCACGAACGGGACCTTCCTCATGGCTTCGTACACGCGCGCCGCGTCCATGCCTGGGTTCGCAATGGCGTTGGAAGTCTCTATCCACAGCATGCGGATGGGGAACGGCTCGCCCACCTCCATGGCGCGGAGCAAGGCATCGGACGAGGCATGGGTGGTGAATTCCTCGCAGTCGTCGCCGAAGGCGTACTTCATGGTGAGCTTCTTCTTGCGCCATTCCTCGGGAATGACCGGCTCGGTCAGGGGCAGGTTCGTGGCGTTGTAGGCGTTGCGGATGAGGATGTTACCGCCCGGCACGTCGATGTTGCCCGTGATGGCCATGAGGTCGCAGCACGCCAGGTTGAGCGACATGGCGGAAAGCTGCTGGTCCATGGCAAGGCCCCACTGGATGGCGGCCGGCTTCGTGGTGGCGTACAGGCGCGCCGAGCCCACGATGTCCTCTTCCGGAATGCCCGTGACTTCCGCCGCCCATGCAGGCGTGAATTCCTGCACGGAAGCCGCCAGCTCGTCGAATCCCGCGCACCAGCAATCGACGAAGTCATGATCGTACAAGTCCTCGTTGACGATGACGTTCAGCCATGCGCAGGCCAAGGCGGCGTCGGTGCCGGGGCGAATCTGCAGGAAGTACTCCGCACGCGCGCCCCACCACGTCAGGCGCGGATCGACGGAAATGATCTTCGACCCCATCTGCACGCATTGCGCCAGCCAATGGCCGATGTAGCCGTCGGCGTTGGACTTGAGCGGCTCGTTGCCCCACACCACGATGACGCCCGGAGCCTCGAACTCGGGATTCGCGTAGCGATCCTCATGCCCTTCGGACGCGTCGGCTATCAGGTAGTCGCCAATGGGCGCGAAAGCGCCGAACAGGCGGGGAAGATAGCAGGCGAAGCCCGTGAAGCCGAACGTGGAGATGTTCGGCGTCTTCAAGGCGCAGTTGCCGAAATACGTCATGGGGCCGGTGTTGCGCCCGGTGCCGTGAATGAGCAGGATAGCATTTCCGCCGTATTCGTCCCACACCTTGCGCACTTCGCGCTCGCAGATGTCGAAGGCCTCGTCCCAGCTGATGCGCTCCCACTTGTTTTCGCCGCGCTCGCCGGCGCGCTTCATGGGGTACTTCAGGCGGTCGGGGTTGTTGACCGCTTCGGGAAGGTCGAGGCAGCGCACGCACAGCTTCCCGTTCACGAACGGGGAAAGCGGGTCGCCTTCCACCTTCTCCAACTTGCCGTCCTTGACGTACAGCAGAAGCCCGCACGAGTTGTGGCACCCCGGCGGCGACCAGTGGTTGGTGCGCGTTACGGTGTAGCCGTCTTCCTCCCAACGGAATTCGCCTTCGTGGTACGCCTTGCGGTCAAGGCTGGCAAGCCATTCCTTGTAATCCGCCATCGCTCCCCCTTTCGTCTGGATTGCCGACGCGCTCCCTGTGAACGTGCCGGGTGACGCCTCGTCCGCCGGTGCGGGCCGCTTTTGCCGGTGGCCGCGCAACCTTGGCTTTGCCCCGCAGGGTTCCAAACGGCAGGCTTCCGGAATGCATGCAGCCGGCCGATGGGAACCCGGATCCGGGACGAGGCGAGTGTAGGAACGGGGGTGCCGTTTGGCATCAAACTATGGAGACAAATCTGTCCAAGGCGTTCGTACTTTTTTCCCTAAAGTTAAGTTTTACCTGTTCAAAAGCGTGTTTTTGCATACCAGGAGAGGCATGCACGCGTCAGATGGCGCGCACCAGGCGGAGTGCGCCGGACGGCATGCGCACGCCAGACAGAGCGCGCATGTCAGACGGAATGCGCGCGTCCAGCGGCGCGCGCCAGAAGGCATGCATGCATCAGACGGCATGTGCATGGTCGGCTGCATGCGCGTCGGACGGCATGGGAGCGCTCGGCGGTGCATGCCGGACAGGGCGCGCACGCCCGGCGGCGCGCGCCAGGCGGAATGCGCCGGACGGCATGCGCGCATGCCCGGCGTCCTATCCTCTGTCCTCCACGTCTTTGATGAGGTTGATGAGTTCCTTGCGGGAATGCACGCCTGCCTTCTTGTAGATGTTGTACGTATGGCTCTTGATGGTGCTCTTGGAAATGAACAGCTTGTCCTGTATGAAATCGGTGTCGTGCCCTTTTGCCAACAGCACCAATATCTCGCGCTCGCGCGGAGAGAGGTCGTTCTGGTCGGCGAACGCGTTGCATTTGCGCATCCACCTGCCCCTGTGGCTCTCTTCCTGCCTTTCGGGTTGGTCCTCCGCCGGCAACGACGGGTAACGGTCCTGATAGAAGAACGTGGCAAACATGATCAGAAGGGCGAGCAGGACGAAAACCACTGCAGCAGACGCGACGCCGTCCTCCCTGTCGAACACGTCGAAGGCAGCAAATCCCGCCCCGTAGCCCAAAAGGATGCCCACGAGGTTCCAGAGGCGCGACGTGGAAAACATGCGAATGGGAGAAAGCTTGAACAGGTAGACGTTTTCCGAAACGGCGCACAAATTGGTGATGAATTGCAAGCAGAAAACCAGCACCAAAACGACGCATCCAACCAGAATGCCCCACGGCCCGAAGAAGGGAATGGGGAGAAATCCCGTCACTGCACAGGGCAGAAACAGCTTGAGCTGGGTTTCCTCGTTGAACTTCTCCTCGTGGCACACATCGCAGGCCATGGAGGCAGCCGCCACGACGGCCGCCAGCCCCAGAACGCCGAAACGCCACTCCATCGAGATTGCAAACGAGGCGCAATACAGCATGAAACCCATGCAAATGGAGTTGCCCAGCACCGCTGCGGTCGATTTCCACGAGGTGCGGGTGCGCTCCTTCGATTCCGCGGCGCTGACCGCAGGCACATGCGCCGAAACGAGTTTCTTCGCATAAGAAAGCAGCCCTGCGGAAAGGGCGGCCAGAAAGGCAACGGCACATACCTTGGCATATGCGGACAAATACATCGTTCCCATGAACAAAAACGCGCCCGCAACCACTCCAATCGAGGCGAAGAAAACCAGCCGCTTGTGACTGAGGGAGCAAAGGAACGGGGCGGCAAGCAGAAGCAGGCACCCACCGCCCACGCCCGCCAAGACCCACGATGCGATGATCGCCCCTTCCGTGGCGCAAACAAGGGAAGCAAGAGGAGCCGCCGCACCGAACAGCAGCGCTCCAACCGCCAATGCTGCAACCCCCTTGCCCGTCGAAAGCACGTCAGACAGGAACACTCCCGCTACCAGCAAGGCAGCGAAAGACAACAGGAACGCGCAATGGCAGAAAACTTGGAAATACGTGCCCCCCCCCCCGCGACGTCGGGCACGAACGCGGGAGTCACCAAGTGGGTGAAGAGCCAGGCGAGGTAACAGGCGTATCCCGCCACCCCGCAAAGAAAGAAAGGATACGTTTGCCAGGAATCGCCCGCCTCGTCCGGCAACGCGGCAGTGAGAAACGCAAGTTCCTTGTCCATTGCATCGACCCCCTTCGAGCAATTTCCACAGATTCACTTTGCGAAAGGCGCCCTGCTGCTCCAACCCCCATCGGTACGTCGTCCGCGCAGGGTGCCCATTCCGTTTTCGACAGTAAACCGAAACGGGCGGCATTCCATCCGACTTTTCAATCAGTCGTCTTCCATTCCTAAGTAAAAAAGTATGAGAACCGAAAAAGGGCATCCGGACGTTTCCCCCAGTGCCCCTTGGACGACTCGACGGCTTCGAGTCGTCCAAGGCCAGCCTCGACGGTTATATCGTCTATTGGAGCACTCGGCGGTATCAGGCCGGCCTAAAAGGAATGACCCCGGTGCAGTACCGGGGTCATTCGATAAGGACCGCTTGAGAACTTTATTTAACCGTTCCACTTTTGGGGTCTAGCTCATTCAGCGAGCCGCCCTTCGTGGTTGCGCTTGCATCCGCCAAGATGCGCTTACTCGGCTGCGTCCTTTTCGACCGCAGCCTCCGCGGCGGCGCCGTCCGCCGGCGCGTCCTTCGCGTCCCCGGCCTCTGCCGCCGGCGCGTCCTTCGCCTCGGCCGCGTCCTTCGGGGCGTTCGGATCCACCACGTTCACCACGGCGTGGTCCACCAGCCACTGGTTGGCCTTCAGGCGCTCGGCCGCCTCGCGCAGGGCGAACCCGCGGCCGGACTGCTCCATCTGGTTGCGCACCTGCTTGGGGTTCTGCTGCGGGTTCATCGCGCGGCACGCCGCCTCGATGTCCTCGTCGGTGAGCACCAGCTTCTCGTGGCGGAACAGCGCGTCGAGCGCATAGCCCTGCACCAGCATCTCGCGCGTCTGCATCATCATCATCATGTTGAACTGCTGCTCGCCGCCCTGCTGCTCGATGAACTGC
>CAJFUR010000042.1 GCA_904420215.1 uncultured Eggerthellaceae bacterium | reverse complement strand
CGATTCCCGTCTATGCGCCCGGGCGGGCGCATCCTGCACGGCTTTGCCGGGCAGGATCGCGTGCTTTGGCACGCGACGAGGGCTTGGGGCGCCAAGCGCGCCGCCAGAGGCGGCCGCAGCGTCGGCGGGTTCCGGCGGCCGTAGGCCGCCGGAACCTGTCAGTCGAACAGCGCCGAAACGCTACCGTTGGTGTAGACGTTGTCGATGGTTTTCGCCAGCAGCGGGGCGAGCGAGAGCACCTTGATCTTGCCGGTTTGGCGTTCCAGCGGCACCGGCACGGCGTTGGTCACCACCACTTCTTCGATGGGCGAGTTCTCCATGCGCTCGTAAGCGGGGCCGCTGAACAGGCCATGCGTCGCACAGGCATACACTTTGGCCGCGCCTTTGGCCTTGAGCGTGGCCGCGGCAGCCACCAGCGAGCCGCCGGTGTCTATCATGTCGTCGTTCAGGATGCATATCTTGTCGGTCACGTCGCCGATGAGCGCCGTGATTTCCGCCTGGTTGTGCTTGGGGCGGTCCTTGTGCATGATGGCAAGGTCGCAGTCCAGCATGTTCGAGAACTTCTTCGCCGCCTTGGCGCGGCCCACGTCGGGGGAAACCACGCACAGCTGATCGGGGTCGAAGCCCTTGTTCTTGTAGTAGTCCACGAAGATGGGCATGGCCGTCATGTGGTTCACCGGCAGGTCGAAGAAGCCCTGGATGGCGTCTTGATGCAAGTCGATGGCAACCACGTTGTCCACGCCGGCAACCGAGAGCAGGTCGGCCACCAGCTTGGCGCTGATGGGTTCGCGCGAGGCGGCCTTGCGGTCCTGCCGCGCGTAGCCGTAGTGCGTGATGACGGCGCACACGCCGTGGGCGGACGCGCGCTTGGCGGCGTCCACCATGATGAGCAGCTCCATGAGCGCGTCGTTCACGTCGTAGCCGTTGCCCGCGCACACCGACTGCACCAGAAACACGTCGGCGCCGCGCACGCTCTCCAAGTAGCGGGCGTAAATCTCGCCGTTGGCGAACTTCTCGAGCTTGACGTTGCCCAGCGTCCGCCCCAGTTCGCTGGCGATTTCCTCGGCGAGCTCGTGGTTCACCGAGCCCGAAAACAAAAGCATGGTGTCCTGCGAATCCATGAACCCTTCCCTTCCTCGGTCAAACCGCAACCTTTTCCATCGTCTTTCCGCATCCATTGTATCGCGCCGATGCGGCATGGCACATCGGGAGTCGACAGAAAAGCCCTGCAGCCTTCCTGCCTATCCGCATGCCCGTCCCGCCCAGCCGCGCTCGGCGCGCATGAAGCACCCCCGCGCCACAGGTCATGCACGCTCCACGTCGCCCCGACCGGCGCACCACAGCGCTCCGCGCGCCCCGCATCCACTCGCCAACGCCTGCGCCACGGCGCGGCGCCTGCCTGCGCGCCCTAGTCCTCCGCTTCGAAGCGCTTGGCAGCCCAACCGGGAATTTCGGTCTGGCGGGCGCGGGCAATGCCCAGCGCGCCTTCGGAGACGTCGCGCGTGATGGTGGAACCCGCGCCCACCACCGTGTGCGCGCCAATGTTCACCGGCGCCACCATCATGGTGTCGCTGCCAATGAACGCCCCATCGCCAATGGTGGTGGCGTGCTTGCGCTTGCCGTCGTAGTTGCAGGTGATGGAGCCGGCCCCAATGTTCACGCCCTCGCCGATGGTGCAGTCGCCAATGTAGCTGAGGTGCGGCACCTTCGAGCCCTTGCCCACCGTGGACTTCTTTATCTCCACGTGCGTGCCCGCCTTCGCGCCCTCGCACAAATGCGCGCCCGGGCGCAGGTAGGCGCGCGGGCCGCACGTGGCACCGTCGTCGATGCGCGCCTCCACGGCCACCGTCTCGTCCACCACGCACCCGCAGCCCACCTGCGTGTCGGCCAGGCGCGTGTTCGGGCCTACCACGCTGTCCTCGCCCACCGACGTAGTACCCATGAGCATGACTCCGGGAAGGATTTCCACGTCGGAAGACAGGCGCACGTCAGGGCCGATCCACACCAGGTCAGGGTCGAGCATGGTCACGCCGGCGGCCATGTGGGCCGCGTTGATGCGACGCTGCGCATGCTTGGTGGCCTGCGCCAGCTGCACGCGCGAGTTCACGCCGAGGCACTCCGCCGCGTCTTTGGTGGGAAGCGCCAGCACGGCGCGCCCCGCCTCGCGGCAGATGGCCAGCACGTCGGTCAGGTAGAATTCGCCTTGCGCGTTGTCGTTGCCCACTTTCTCGAGCGCGTCGAACAACGCGCGGGCATCGAAGCAGTAGAAGCCGGAGTTGCACTCGCGCACCTGCGCCTCCGCCTCGGTGGCGTCCTTCTGCTCCACGATGCGCTCCACGTGCCCCGCCCCGTCGCGCAGGATGCGCCCGTAGCCGAAGGGGTTTTCCAGCTCCATGGTGAGCACCACGACCGCCGCCTGCGCGTCTTCGCGTGCCTTTACCAGCTGCCGGATGGTTTCGGGCGTGATGAGCGGGCAGTCGCCCGACAGCACCACGAGCGACCCTTCGAAGCCCGCCAGCGCCTCCTTGCAGGACGCCACGGCGTCGGCCGTGCCCCGCTGCTCGGACTGCACCACCACCTGCGTGTCCCGCTCCACCAGCGGAACCACCTGCTCGCGCCCGTGGCCGACCACGCAGGCAATGCGCCCCACCCCCGCCTCGCGGGCGGCATCGACCACCCAGCGCACCAGCGGCTTGCCCAGCATTTCATGGGCGACCTTGGGCTTCTTGGACTTCATGCGGGTCCCCGCACCCGCGGCTAGCACAATGGCAGCTGCTTCCATGGCGTTCCTACCGTTTCCCTCTCTCGTCGTCTTCCAGCGCTCCCGGCGCACCGCCGCCTCCAGGCGCACCTGCAACGCCTTCCGACATGCCCGCGGCGTCCTCGGTCCCGCCCGCACGTTCCTGTCCGGCCGCCTCCTGCGCGGCCGCGGCCACCGCGTCGCTGCGCATTCCGTCTTCTCCCAAATCCACCACGACCTCGGCTATGCCTTTCTCGCGCTTCGCCGCCGAAATCTCTTCCTTCAGAAGCGGGCTTTCTATTTCCTCCAGCAGCTTCTCCGCCTGCCGTGCCGCCTCCACGTCGGCGGTCTGCAGGCACTCGTCTTCCGAGTCGGTCGTCAAGTACGCCACGCCATGCTTCTTCGCGGCGCGCGCCTGCACGAACAGGAAGACGAATCCCAAAACGCCCGCCAGAAGCGATGCGGAAAGAATGCCCAGCTTCGCTGCCGTCACCAGCTGCTCGTCGGCGAAGGCGAGGTTCGCCACGAAGATGGCCATCGTGAAGCCCACGCCCCCCAGAATGGACGCGCCCAGCATGTGCACCCAGTTGACGTTTTGCGGAAGCGACGCCACCTTGAGTTTCACCACGATGAGGCTTGCCAGCATGATGCCTATGGGCTTGCCCAGAAGCAGGCCGAAAAACACGCCGTAAAGCACCGGGCTGGAAAGCATGGCTCCCAAATCGCCTCCCATGAAACTCACGTCGGCGTTCGTGAGCGCGAACAGCGGCAAGACGCCGAAGTACACCCAGGGGTACAGCTTGTGTTCGAGACGGGTGGCCGGAGGCACCACCTGGCGCGCCACGGTGCTCAAGCTCGACACCGTTTTCAGGTAGTCTTCCTGCGCCATGACGGGCGTGCTGGCATCGAAGGCGTCCTTCGCCTCGCGCACCTTGCCGCCCGACCACGAGACGAAGCCCTTGAGGTTCACGCGCGAACCCGTGGGAATGGCAAACGCCAGCAGCACGCCGGCAATGGTGGAATGCACGCCCGACATGAACACGCAGCACCACAGCACCACGCCCACCAGCACATACGGCACGAGCGAATAGATGTGGGTGCGATTCATGACCAGCAGCACCACGAACACGCCCGCCGCACACGCCAACCAGAACAGCGAGGGACTCTGCCCGTAGAAGATGGCGATCACCAGAATGGCGATGATGTCGTCGGCTACGGCAAGCGTGCTCAAGAACACGCGCACGCCGTTGGGCACGCGGTTGCCCAGAAGCGCCATGATGCCCAGCGCGAACGCGATGTCCGTGGCCGTGGGCACGCCCCATCCGTGCGACGTGTCCGGATTGCCGCTGTTGAACAGCAGGTAGATGACGATGGGCGCCACCACGCCGCCGCATGCCGCCACAATGGGCAACAGGGCCTGACGTATGTTCGTCAGCTCGCCCACGGTCATTTCGTACTTGATTTCCAAGCCCACGAGCAGGAAGAACACCGCCATGAAGATGTCGTTGATGATGTGGGCCAGCGACATTTCGGCCTCCGCATCGCCGAAGAACACGCCCACTTCGGTGTGCCAAAATGCCAGAAAACCCTCGTAGGCCCCGGTGTTCGCCACCACCAAGGCCACCACGGCCGCCAGCAGCATGGCGCCGGCCGCCTTGGTGGACGAATGGGTGAGCTGGATCAGCTTGCGGTAGCGGGCCTGGTGGCCCTCCACCTCCTTGATGAAGATGCGTGCGGGCTCCTGTGCGGGCTCCTGCGGCTCAGGTTCCCGGAATGCAGGTTCCTGCGGCGCCGAACCCCGCACGGGCTCCTGCGATGTCGAACCCTGCGGCGCCCCGTCGGGAATGGACGCCGGCCCTCCCTTTTCGCGCGCGCCGGGCCCTGATGCCTTGCTGTTCGGTGTTTCCGTGGTATGTGGCATGCGTCGCATCCCCGTCCTGTCCCGCGCGCCTTGAGCCGACGGCCCAACCGTAGGCGCTGCATTGCGTTCCTGCCATTATCGTCCAAAGTTGGCCGCCCGCCTGCCAAATCGGACACGTTTATAAACCGATTTCACAACGCACGCGGCTCGGCGCCGCAAGGTCGCGACAAGGGCGCGGTTCGGCGCCGCAGCGGCGCACGGAAAACCGGCCGGCCACGCATACCACAAGCCCCTTGACGTCCCGCGCGTCGCAAGCCCCTTGACGATGCGCGCGCCTCGCCCACGCGCATGCCGTCGGTGCTCCGGCGCCCCGGCCGGCCGCGCGCCGCGCTCCGGCTGTCCGGCGCCACAGCGGTGCCGCACGTCACGTGCCCGCCGAAAGCGCTTTCCCCGTTGCACGGTACACGCGCCGGCGCGTGTTGCCCTCGGCCTGCACCAGCCCCTTGCTTTCCAGGCGCTTGATCACCCGCAGCAGAGTGGCCTGCGAAAAGGTAAAACGCTCTTGGATCTCGCTGCGTTTGAGCGGCCCCTGCTCCTCCAGCATGGCCAGAACCACACGCTCCTGGTTGAGCAGCTCCTTTCCCGCGCTCCCCGCGCCGCCCGCAGCACCCATGCCGGCGGATGCCGCAACCACGTCCAGGCGGCTTTCTCCCCCCAACTCGTCCGATCCCTCGTAGTTCCTGTTCGGCAGCCGCACCCTGAAGAACGACCGCGTGATGTCGAACACCGGCGTCTTGCCGGAGCCTTCGTATGCCTCGAACATGCGTCGGATCCCCGTCCCGTATGCCTCGATGAGGCGCAGGCGGTAGAACACGGCGGCCAGCTTCGGGTTGCGCGGAACCGACACGTCCAGTTGGAAGTCGCCCAACGAGCAGGCCGTGGGCAACCCGCCGTAAGACGTGAACTCGAGCCGGTTCTCCAGCACGCTGATCAGCGTGGCCACTTGGCTTTCGTAGTCGCGGTGGACGATGGCGTTGATGAGCGCCTCGCGGACGGCGTCGGGAGGGAAGTCCTCGTAGTCCACGCGCCTCATGTTGACGAACTGCGTCTTGTAACCCATGTGCTTCGCCAGGAAATCCAAAGACCGCTCGAATTGCACCAGAACCGACCCCGATACCTCCAGACGGTCTTTGAACGTCGTGCGGTTCGTGCCGAAGAAGCACGCCAGCTTGACCACCGCCGTGCACTGGTCGGACAGCATCCATGCCAAATTGGTGAACTGCCCGTCGCCATCCACCATGCCAAGGGAGCGCATTTGGGCGTCGCCCAGCTCAAGCCCTTCCTTCTCGAAGAATGCCCGCGTGCCGCCGAAGGTCAGATCCTGCTGCAGGCAGCGCCCGCTTTCGTAGGCCCCGTCGCGCGACTCCCTCAACAGGGTGCGGATTTCCGCCTCGCTTGCCATGTAGGACGCGGCGCCTTGGCGCACGTACACGCCTTCGGGGCGCATGCCCTTGTCGGCAAGGTAATAGGGGCGGTCCACACCGCGCTCCACGCGAATGCCCACCACCGTTTTCCCACGCACTTCCAGCTGTTCGCATTCGGCTATCATGGCGGCGTTGGGCTTGACGGCGTCGCGGATGGCGTTGGTCACCGCAAGCATGACGCCTTCGGGGTCCTCCACGCCGCACACCGTGCCGTCGTCTTCGATGCCGATGAACACCATCCCGCCGTGCGTGTTGGCGAACGCGACGACCGCTTTGAGCACGGAGCGGGAATACTCCCTTTTGAACTCCACCATGTCGGTTTCCGAAAAGACCACGGGCCGCCCCCCTTCCTGCAGGTGCTCAATTTTTTATCATTCACGTCTTTTTGATCATTATAATCATAAGGCGATGAGAAATAAAGAGACTGCAGAAAGTGGGGGGCGCTGACCGGCGCCTGCACGCGAAAGGCGCGGGGGAGGTGCGCGCGACCCCCTTCGCACACACCTCTTGACCCGTGTGGCCTGCGCCAATACGCGAGTGTGGCCTGCGCCAATACGCGAACGCCGCGCGAGCGGACCCTCGTAAACCCTTCGATGAAATTTCGAATTGAGGAGGCCGGGGCTTTGCGTTTTGCGCTATCCTATAGCCATCGGCTTGACGAAGGGAGTCGGCTTGAACGTGCGAATTGGAATCACCGCCTGCCGCGCATGGACATGCCCACGCCCTCGGACAAGCTGATTTTTTTATTCGCCACGAGATAAGAGGTGAGTGCTATGAGCATTACCGTAACGGGACGCAGAATGCCCATCACCGATGCGTTGCGTCAGTACGCCGAGGAAAAGATCGGGAACTCCATGAAGGTCATGGACATCGATCCGCTCGTGGCCGAAGTGGTTCTGTACGTCGAGAAAAACCCCGCCAACCCCCGCCCCGCCGTATGCGAAGTCACGCTGCGCACGAAAGGCCACATCATCCGCGTGGAGGAAAGCGAGGAGGACATGTATGCGGCCATTGACGTGGCCGCGGCCAAGGTCGTCCGCCAGCTGCGCAAGTACAAGACCAAGGTCATCGACCGCCGGATGCGCGCCACCGAGAAGACCACCGAAGCCGCCCGAGAAGCCGCAGTTGAGGAAACGGGTTTCGACCAGCTGATGGACGAACTGGCAGACGACGAGGTCGTGCGGGTGAAGGAGATCGAGTTCGAACCCCTGACCCAAGACGAGGCGCTGGTCAAGATAGACCTGCTGGGACACGACTTCTTCGCCTACACCGACCGCGACAGCGGCTTGACGAACGTGCTCTACCGCCGCGACGACGGCGGATACGGCCTGCTCAAGCAGAAGGAATAGCAGGCGGCGCCGAGAGGGCGGCCTAAAAGGAATGGCCCCGGTGCAGTACCGGGGCCATTCGATAAGGGCCGCTTGAGAGTTTTATTAACCGGCCCACATTTGGGGTTCAGTTCACCCCGGCCGCCCTTTTCAGTGCCGCAACGGCATACAGGCTGCCGAAAGACACCACCACGCCGTCGTCCCCGGCAAGCGCGCGGGCACGCTCGACGGCTTCCAGCACGTTGCGCGCGACGTGGGGTTTCGCACAGGCCGAACAACCGAGCAGGTCCTGCGCCGTCCAGCGGATGGCGCGCGCCAGCTTGTCGGCCGAAAGCGCACGGGGGTTGTCGGGCGCAATGGCAACGAAGGCGTCGCCATGCGGCAGCACGGCTTCCAACATTTCCGGGTAGTCCTTGTCCTCCAGCACGCCGACGACGAACACGACGCGCGGACGCGACGCGCGCGCAGGCGCCAAGCCGCCACGCGCTTGCGCGTCAGCCGGCGCGCAAGCGGTTCCCGAGCCGTCGCGCATCTGCACGTCGGGCAATGCGCAAGCGACCGCAGGCGCGCTTGCCACCGCGGTCGCCTGCGTGCTTGCCGCCGCAGCCGCGCCGCAACCCCCGCCCTTTTCCGCATCGGCTCCCAGAACCTCGCGCAGGGTGTCCACGAGCGCGCGGGCACCCTGCGGGTTGTGCCCGCCATCCACGATGAACAGGGGGCGGCGCGCCACCACCTCGAAACGCCCCGGCCACCGCGCTGAGGCAATGCCCGAGCGCACCGCCTCGCCCGAAACGTCCCATCCGTGCGAACGCAGCACCCCAATCGCCTCGATGGCCAGTGCCGCATTCGCTGGCTGGTATGCGCCCAGAAGCGCCGTTTGCAGGTTGCGGAACCCGGCATACGAGAACGTGCGGCAAGGCGCTTGCTGCGCCTGCAGCTCCGCCAAACGCAGCGGCTCCATGGAGAGCCGCGAGAAGTCGGGCACCGTCAGCGAAACGCCCGCTTCCGCAGCGGCTTTCCGGACGACGTCCATGGCCTCGGGCTCCTGCGGATAGGACACCACCGGCGCCCCCGGCTTCACGATGCCGGCCTTCTCGCCGGCAATGGCCGCGAGCGTGGTGCCCAGCAGCGCGGTGTGGTCAAGCCCGATGCGCGCAATCACGCTGACCTCGGGCGCGTCGATGACGTTCGTCGCGTCGAAGCGCCCACCCAAGCCCACTTCCAGCACCACCACGTCGCAGGCGCAGCGCGCGAAATGCACCAGCGCCACGGCGCACATCAACTCGAACTCGGTGGGGTGGTCCGCCATCGCCTCGGCCTGCTTCCTGACTTCCAGCGTCGCCGCCATCAGGTCGTCTGCGCCTATGTTCCGACCATCCACGCGAATTCGTTCCTCGAACGTTTCTATGTAGGGGCTGGTGAACAACCCCGTGCGGTAGCCGGCGGCGTGCAGCACCGACGCTAGGAACACGCAGGTGGAGCCCTTGCCGTTCGTGCCGGCCACATGCACGAACCTCAGGCGGTCCTGCGGTCGGCCCAACCGGTCGAGCAGCTCCCGAATGCGGTCGAGCCCCAGGCGCGACTGCTGCCAGCGCGGCTCGTTGATGTACGCTATGGGGTCGAACATACGCCACCTTTCGTCGGCTCGTCGGGCGCCGCGCCCTTTGCGGCCACATGGCGCGAAAACCCCGCGAAACGAACACCCCTTCGCGGAGGAGTTTTCCCGGAAACGCCCCTTCGCGCAAGCGCTCCGCGCCGCCCTTGCCGCAGGCACGAAGGGACCTCAGGCAACCCGTCAAGGCTTTCCGGCGGTTTCCGTCGTTTCGGCGCCTGCGCGTATGATGCCACAGAAGAGCCTTGCTCGCACGGCTCTCCGCAGAAACGCACCACGCCTGCACCGTCCCCCGAAAAATTATTTCTTTATTTTGTGAAGAAAGCTGGTATACTATCGGTTGCATTGAAAGGCATTCTCAGGCTTCGGTTGAGACGAAGATCCTGTTTTTGGAGGGGACAGGATCGTCTTCTTTGCTCGGAGCAATCGAGGACCCGCATCCCGCGGGTCCTTTTGCTTTGGAGCACACCTGGCATGCGCCGTCTAGTAGACGTTGTGAATGACTTCGGCGGAGCCTTTCAGGTTCTCTATTGCCAGCGTGGAGCCGTCGTCCAGAACCACCGTGCCGTCGAAAGTGCCGAACACTTGGTGCTGGTCGGAGCGGATCAGCTTGAAGTCCATGTAGTCGATGCGGTCGAGCAGCGGCGTGAACGTCAGGTTCAGGCGACCTTCGTCGTCGGTCACGTTCCACGGCGCCATGAGGTCGTACCGGTCGGCCACCTTGCGTGCGCCGGGGCGCTTTTCGGGAATGCCGAAGTCGACGCGCCCCAGCTTGGAGGCCACGCCGCCCACGAACGCCATGTTCTCGGACGCCGCCGAGGTGTCGCCGAAGCCGTACCCCAAGTTCAGCCCCACGCGCCGCGGCGCGTCCCCGTCGCCCTGCCAGCCTTGGGCAACGGCCCAGAACCACGTGTTGTCGCGCGTCCACACGCCACGCCCCCAATCCAGGAGGCCAAACGAGTTGTCCGGCGCGAAACCATGCACCAACTGGCCCTTCTTCAGGCTGCCTTGGGCGCGCATGCCCACGATCTTCTGGTTGTAGTAGAACGCCAGCGGGTCTTCCGCCCACGGCGTGGCAATGACCATGGAATCTTGCGGTTCGCTGTCCAGCACGGCATCGAACGACAGGTCCTCGTCGCCGTCGAACCGGCGGAACAGGGCGCGCAGGCGCCGCGTGCCGTCGGCCGCTTCGAAGCGCAGGGATGCGCGGGCGTTCTCGAACGCCGACACCCCCGAACCCGACGTTTCGGGCAGGCGGAACCTCCCGAGCGGAAACGGCGTCACCACGCTGGTGGTCTTGTAGGCCGCCTTCGCGAAGTCGATGACCGAAACCGAGACGAGGCCGGCGTAGCCCAAGTCGCTGAGCGTGAGCGCCACGGCGAACTCGTCATCGTTGACCAGATAGTAGTCCCATTCCTTGATGCGCCATGCAGGCGCCTTGACCTTCTTGCGGCGGTAGTCCAGCAGAAGCGACGTCGCATAGCCGGGGCAGGCCAGCGTGCCGTCGCTTTTGTGGAGCGGCCCCGCCTGATCGATGAGCGTTTCGCCCCGCGCGTTCCGTGTGGACATGCCGTCCCTCCTGTCCTGCCGCTGCCCTATTGCCGCCCTATTGCCGCTCGGGCTTCCCCGACACCGCAGATGCTGCGCCGCTGCGCGCGACCGCCTCTCCTGCCTCACCACCAGCGGCCGCGGAGCCGGCGGTGGCTGCGACGGCGGAAGCCGAGCCGTCTTCGCCTGCCGCCCCCGGCAACGCGCCCACAGCCACATCCGCCGTTGCTGCGGGAGCAGGCGCGGCGTCCTCCCCAGCCGCACCGCCAACACCGGCACCCCCGCGCGTGAGCGGCGCCACGGCGCGCAGCACGGCGTCCTTCGCCTTGGCCACGTCGCGCGCGTCGGCCATGGAAAACGCCAGCGACCCTTTGAACCCCGTGCCTGTGATCTCGGAGAACAGCAGCGCCGGCTCCTTCTTCACCTTGCCGATGCCGCACGCGGCCTCCGCCGCCGCCGCTTCTATCAGGCGCACCTTCTGCGTGAGACCGGCGCCGTCCGTGGTCACTTCCAAAGACAGGCTCGTCTGGTTGGGCGGCGGCAGGTGCACGAGGGTCGTCTTGTTGATGATGGAGTTGGGAATGAGGATTTCCTCGCCGGCGGCGTTCCTGATGACCGTGTGGCGCCACAGCACGTCGCGCACCACGCCGCTCTCGCTGCCCACCTCTATGTTGTCACCCGGCTTGACGATGCGCAGCAAGCTGAGTTGCAAGCCCCCGATCAGGTTGGATATGGTGTCCTGGAAGCCCAGCGAAATGGCGATGCCGCCAATGCCCAGCGCCGTGACGGCGGCGCTCACGTCCACGTTGAAGCTGGTGGACAGCATGATGCAAATGCCCAGCGCCCACACGGCGCCCCGCCCGATGTTCACGAAGATGGAGCTCGAGGGCAGGTTCTTTTCCTCGTTGAAGTGCAGCATGCGGCGCAGAAAGTGCGTGATCAGGCGCGCGGCGACGGCCGTGATGCCCAGAATGACCACCACCGACACCGCGGTGTTGAGCCAGTCGGACCTCGCCAGATTGTCCAGTTGCTGCAGCAGTTGATCCATGCGCACTATCCTATCACGCAACCGACCCCAACGCCATCGGGTTCCCGCCGCATGGCATGGCGCCACTCCGTGCGCCGGATGCGACCGGACCACGCGGCCGACGAGAGCAAACGACATGCGGGGCGCCCGCCGCACGGCTGCCGGCGGCCATCGCGCGCCACGCCGCGCTGCCGCATGGCCGCAGCACTACCAAGACGGGGGCTTTTGCGGAAACACCTCGCGAGTTTCCCACAAAACGATGCCGCCTGCCGCCCGGCTTGCGGAAACGTCAATGAGCCGTTGGTTCGAAGACCCGCGCCACGAAAGCCCCAGCGACCGCAGCGCCGCAACGTAGGGCCCGTCAACCAGCACGTCGGTGGCGTCCAAGAGCGCCCGCACGGCGGCGTCGCCTTGCGCACGGGCCTCCAAGTCCTCGTACAGGTAGCCCGTGTACGTCCAAATGCCGTAGCCGAGCTCCTTGAGCTGCCGCGCCAGCTCGGCTGCGGCGGCTGCCTGCTCGAACGGCTCGCCGCCCGAAAGCGTCACGTCGCGCACCAGCCCGTTCGCCCGAATGTCGGCCACCACGTCGGCAATGGCGCACACGGTGCCGCCCTCGCGCGGCTGGCTTTCAGGGTTGTGGCAGCCGGGGCAGGCATGCGTGCACCCCTGCACGAACACGGCATAGCGCAGCCCCGGCCCATCCACAATGGAATCCGGCGCCGTGCCGTACAGCCGTATGTCGGAAGGAACGCCCATGGCAACCTCGCATATCGACGAAAACGCCCCTGAAGCCGCAAAGCATGCAAAGGGAGGCGCTTCACTCCCAGCAGTCGCCCCCTGCAGGTTGACTTATTATACCTCCCCGGTTGGCGCCAGTAAGTCAGCGAGAAGCGTCCCGGTGCCCCGCATTGCCCCGCCGCGCGGCCGAGCGCACTTCGATGCGCGAGGAAAAGCGCACAAGGGGCAAGGCGGGGTGCCGGGACGCTTCGCAGCGTCGGGAAGTTCCGCCGTTCGCAGAACGGCGGAACCCAAAGCCACGGGTTGACGCAGTAAGTCAGCGAGGGCGCCTCTGGCGAGTGCGATTGGCGTGAAAGCCCGAGGAAGCGTGCTTTGGCACGCGACGAGGGCTTGGAGCGCCAAGCGCGCCGCCAGGGGCGCCCGCAGCGTCGGCGGGTTCCGTCGGCCGTCAGGCCGACGGAACCTCGTGCTTCACGCGGTCGCGCTCTTCGGCGCGCTTGGCGTCGTTGAAGCGGTCGAGAGTACCCACCAAGTAACCGGTGATGCGGCGGATGCGCTCGAAGGGCACGCCGTGCTCTTCCTCGCGACGGCCGCACTGGGGGCACACGTCCTCGATGATGCCGTTGTAGCCGCACACGGGGTCGCGGTCCACCGGATGGTTCACCGAGCCGTAGCCCATGCCGCAGTCCTTCATGTGGCGGATGACCGCCTCGAACGCCTCGAGGTTGTCGGTCGGGTCGCCATCGAGTTCCACGTAGCTGATGTGCCCGCCGTTCGTGAGCGCGTGGTAGGGCGCCTCGATGGAAATCTTGTCGAAAGCGCTGATGTCGTAGTACACCGGCACGTGGAAGCCGTTCGTGTAGTAGTCGCGGTCGGTGACGCCGGGAATGGAGCCATAGCGGGCGCGGTCCATGCGCACGAAGCGCCCCGAAAGCCCCTCCGCCGGCGTGGCGATGAGCGTGTAGTTCATGCCGCGCTCGCGCGATATCTTGTCAACGTAGCTGCGCATGTGTCCCACGATTTCCAGTCCCAGCCGCTGCGCCTCGGGCGATTCGCCATGGTGCTTGCCCGTCAGCGCCACCAGCGTTTCGGCCAAACCGATAAACCCGGTGGTCAACGTGCCGTGCTTCAGCACCTCGCGCTGCTCGTCGTTGGGGGAAAGCTTCTCGGAGTCGATCCACACGCCCTGTCCCATAAGAAACGGCGCGTTGTACACCTTCTTGCGCGCCTGGATCTCGAAGCGCTCGTCCAACTGCCCCGTCACCAAGGCCAGCTTCGCATCCAACAGGTCGAAGAACAGCTCCAGATCGCCCTTCGCGCGAATGGCCAGCCGCGGCAGGTTGATGGACGTGAACGACAGGTTGCCGCGCCCCGGCGTCACTTCGCGCTCGGGGTCGTACACGTTGCCCATCACGCGCGTGCGGCAGCCCATGTAGGCTATCTCCGTTTCGGGCGTGCCCTTGTAGTACTGCGCGTTGAATGGCGCGTCCAGGAAGCTGAAGTTGGGGAACAGGCGCTTCGCCGAGCAGTGCATGGCCAGCTTGAACAGGTCGTAGTTCGGGTCACCCGGATTGTAATTCACGCCCTCCTTCACGCGGAAGATCTGCACGGGGAAGATGGGCGTCTCGCCGGAACCCAGGCCCTCCTCGGTGGCCAGCAGCATGTTCTTCACCACCATGCGCCCCTCGGGGCTGGTGTCCATGCCGTAGTTCACCGAGCTGAACGGCGTCTGCGCGCCGGCGCGCGAGTGCATGGTGTTCAAGTTGTGCACCAGCGCCTCCATGGCCTGGAACGTCGCGCGGTCGGTGTCGGCAGCGGCGTTCTTCGCGGCATAGTCCATCATGCGCTGCACCGTGGCGTCGGCGACCTCGCCGGCAACGTCAGGCGCGCCCTCGGCGCCCGCAAGCGCCTCCTTCAGCTCGCGCGCGACGGCTTCCGCAAACCGCCCGTCCATGGCGAGGCTGGCGATGGCGCCGGTTTCCTTCTCCGCGCGCTCCAGCAGGCCCTGCGCCACCCCGCGCGCATCGTCCACGTCGGACAGCAAGTCCAGCGCCTCGGCCAGATGCTTCTTGTACAGGCGGCGGTACGTCTTGCGCACCCCGTCGCCCAAGCCGTAGTCGAAGTCGCACACCGACTGCCCACCGTGCTGGTCGTTCTGGTTGCTCTGGATAGCGATGCAGGCCAGCGCCGCGTAGCTGGCGATGTCGTTCGGCTCGCGCAGCACGCCGTGGCCGGTGGAGAAGCCGCCCTTGAACAGCTTGCGCAGCTCTATCTGGCAGCACGTGGTGGTGAGCGTGTAGAAGTCCATGTCGTGGATGTGGATGTCGCCCTCGCGGTGGGCGCGGGCGAACTTCGGTTCGATGACGCACATCTCGTAGAACTGCTTGGCCGACTCGCTGCCGTACTTGAGCATGGTGCCCATGGCGGTGTCGGCGTCGATGTTGGCGTTCTCGCGCTTCATGTCGGAATCCGACGCCTTGGAAAACGTGATGTCCTTGAGCGTTTGGATGAGGCGGCTGTTCACGTCGCGCACGCGGCTGCGCTCGGCGCGGTAGAGGATGTAGGACTTGGCCGTCTGCACGAACCCGGACTCGATGAGGGTTTCCTCCACCAGGTCCTGCACGCCCTCCACCGTCGGCGTTCCCTCGATGGCGCCGGCATCCAGCTTTGCGACCACCTTGTCGGCAATCTCGTCGGCAACCGCACGGTCTTGCATGGCGGCGCACGCCTGGAAGGCCTTTTCCACGGCCTCGGCAATCTTCTCCTGCTTGAATTCCGCCGTGCGCCCATCGCGCTTGATGATGGTGGTGACCATGCGTCTCTTTCCTTTCGTGCCGTGTCCGCCTGCCGTCTGTCCTTGTTGCCCGTTGCCGCGCTCCACCCGGAGCATCGCAAACCGCTAGCCCGCCACGGGCGAGGGTCGCCGCCTTTGCCGTCCTTCTCGGCCGCCGCCCTCGGAATCCCGCGCCGGGTTTTCCCATACCATCAGGGTTCTTGGTTCGTTTTGCCCAGGTTTTCCACTGCTTATAAGCTTATTTTCCACAACATATTGTGGCTTTATTGCTTCTGACGTGGACATATAGTAGCGGTGCCGCCCGCGAAAAACAAGGGAGAAATATGTTAGCAATTTAGCATCATTCGCAAAACAGCAGGGGCGCCACCGATTCTTCACAACCGGGCTCTCATTCCGCTTCGGCGCGTTTCCCGAGCGTCAACTTCCGGTGGAACATCCGTCACGAAACAGGCAGGGGCGGAAGATGCGGAGTGCGCGGCCATGCGCTATGAAACGCGGAGCCGGGGCGCGGCGGAGGCGGGACGGAGGCGCAGGCAGGTGCAGAGTGCGGGGTACGGGACCGTGCGGCGCGGAGCTACTCCACCGTGCCGTACACCTGGCCCCACGCATGACCGGTGATGGAGGAGTTTACTTGGTCGCACAGCCGCTGCCGCGTGTAGGTTCCCGGCGGGAGCAATTCCACTATCTCGCGCAGGTCGTCGGGCAGGTCCACCGATTCGGCCATGAGCACGGCGTCGAGGCGGCGTACCGTCTTGGCATCGGCGAACAGCGCGTCCACCACGTCCTGCAGGGCACCGTAGTAGGGGCTTTTCTCCTTGTTCGACGCGGCGCTCACGCTACTCCCCCTTCCCAATGGCGGCGGCAACCTGCGCGCGTGCCGCAGCCGCAAGGCCGTCCAAGGCGGCGTCCCCGTCGGAGGGCGCAGGCGACCCAGGCGAAGCGTCGGCGGAAAGCCCGTCGGCAGGGGCGGCATCCGCCGGCACGGCAGCGCAGGCAGGCACGGAGGCAGAAGGGGTTTCGCGGGCGGATGCGGGAACGGGGGCGGTATCGCCGGCATCCGGCGCGGGCGGCGCACCGGCGTCGGAAACCACGTCGAAGCCGGAAACGGCTGCCGCGAGGGCACCAGTGTATGCCGGCGTCGCCTGTCCGGAAGCGCGCAGGAACTGCACGCCGGCCGCGCGCAGGCGCACTGCAGCCTCCACCATGACGTCGGGGCAGTAGTAGGGGTTTTCCTTCGTGGAGCGGCCCTGCTTGGGATTGCGCTCGCCCACCGCCAGCTGCACGAGCAAAGGCAGCGAGGTCGCCTGCGCCATGCGCCGTGCAAGGCACGCCGCCACGTCGGCGTCGGCGCCCACCGCAATGCCGGCCACCGTGGCCCCGTACTCCTGCATGACCGCCAGCGCCTGCTCCAGCGTGCCGCGCCCGCTGGCAAGGGTGCCGTCTTCGGCCACGTCCACGGAAGCGAACAGGGGAAGATCCGTGGCTTGGCGCACGCCCATGAGGGCGCACTTGAGGTCGTCGCACGTACGAAAGCCGTTCAGGAAGAACGCATCGAACGCGAGGCCGGCGAACGTCCGCACGGCACGCGCATACTGGCTGCGGTTCTCGTTGAGCGACGCCTTGCTTTCCGCGTCGAGCGGCAGGCCGCACGGATCTATTTCCACCAGCACGTGCTGCGGGGAAAGCGCCTGCACGATGTCCAGCGAGGCGGCGGCGAACTCCTGTGCGCGGTCTTCCATGGAAAAATGCGCCAGTCGGGCAGGCGTGATGTCCGCCGTGTTCGCAACCAGGCAAGACGCACCCGCCAGCAGCTCCAGACGCAGCGCGTCGCGCACCGAGTCGGATTCGAGCAGCGTGACGAACTCCACGTCGCGCGCGGCGAAGCCCTGCCGCTCCAGCTGCGCATGCAGGGGAGCGGAGAGCACGAGCATGTCTTTGTTGAGGCGCAAGGCAATGTCGGGCATGGCGGTTCCTTTCGACGGGCCTATGATACCCGAAAACCCCTCCCCCATGTGCGGGACTACGCCGCAGCGCGCTGCGGCGCGGACACGCGGGAGCAGGCAGGCGGCCGCAACGGCATCCGCCAATGGGCGGCCAGCGCACAGGCTCCGGCGCTCCCGCGCGAACGGCGTCTGCATGCGGAAACCCCTTGCAAGCAGGCGGCACTACTTGCACCCCGATGCGCCACAGCGCGGGCGGCAGGCAAATGTGGGCGAGCGGCAAGGGCCGCCGCCGACGGGACGCTTCACCGACGGTCTGCGACCGTTCCATAAGACGAACACGTTCCGAACATATGTTTTTCAAGGCCAACTTTTATAATGCTGTCAGCAGCTGAAAAGGCTCCCCTCCTTTTCACTGCACTGCTTTTTCCCATAAAAGCAGTAGCGACGCTTCGAGCGTCGCATCATCCCCTCCTTGTGGCCCGGCGGAGCTCCCCTCTCCCCGGGCCAATCCTTTTTGTTCCGGCGGCCGGCAGGTCGCCGGAACTTCCCGACGCTGCGCTGGCGCGTGGCCACCGGGTAATCGCATGCACTCGGGCACTTTCCCGCGCGCCTTCACCAAAGGAAATGGTAGAATCTAAAGGCCGATTGGCCCTGCGCCCCCGTAGCTCAGCGGATAGAGCGTCGGTTTCCTAAACCGTGCGTCGGTGGTTCGAGTCCACTCGGGGGCGCCACGCGGCTGCCGCGACCGCCCATCGGCCCAGACGCCGGCCCCATCGACCCATGCAAGAAGGAGAGCCGCCATGCGATACATCCACTGCCTGAACAACATCTCGAAGTACGGCACCGACTTGCTGCCAGAATCGTACCAGCTCACCGACGATGCAAGCCAGGCCACGGGCATTCTGGTGCGCAGCGCCGCCATGCACGACATGCAGTTTCCCGAAAACCTGTGGGCTATCGCCCGCGCCGGCGCCGGCGTGAACAACATACCGCTCGACCGCTGCGCCGAAGAGGGCATCGTGGTGTTCAACACGCCCGGCGCGAACGCGAACGCCGTGAAGGAGCTGGTGGTGTGCGCGCTTCTGCTGGGCAGCCGCGACATCGTGGGCGGCATTGCGTGGTGCCGCGAGAACGCTGACGACGCAAACATTGCCAAGACGGCCGAAAAGGCCAAGAAGGCGTTTGCCGGACGCGAGGTCTTGGGCAAGAAGCTGGGCGTCATCGGCTTGGGGGCCATCGGCGCGCAGGTGGCCAACACGGCCATCGACCTGGGCATGGACGTGTACGGCTACGATCCCTACGTTTCCGTGGGCGCGGCGTGGAGCATCTCGAGCGCCGTGCACTACGTGAAGAACCTCGACGACCTGCTTGCCACCTGCGACTACCTGACCATCCACGTGCCGGCCATGGAGAGCACCATCGGCATGATCGACGCGCACGCCTGCGACGTCATGAAGGACGGCGCGGTGTTCCTGAACTTCTCGCGCGACACGCTGGTGGACAGCGCCGCCATGGCCTCGGCGCTGGAATCGGGCAAGGTGCACGCTTACATCACCGACTTCGCCACGCCCGAGGTCATGCGCATGCCGCACGCCATCGTGCTGCCGCACTTGGGAGCCTCCACCGCCGAGGCCGAGGACAACTGCGCCATGATGGCCGTACGCCAGATGGTGGACTACTTGGAAAACGGCACCATCAAGAACTCGGTGAACTACCCGGCATGCGACATGGGCCCGGTGCGCGAGGGAACGAGCCGCATCGCAGTGCTCCACGCGAACGTGCCGAACATGATCAGCCAGATAACAAACGCGTTCGGCGAAGAGGGCATCAACATTTCCGACTTGACCAACAAGGCGCGCGGCGAGCATGCCTACACGCTGCTCGACCTCGACCAGCCGGCAACGGATGCGGTGCTGGAAAAACTCGCCGGCATAGAGGGCGTGCGCCGCGTGCGGAAAGTGAAGTAGCACGGCGAACGGGCGTTTTCGAAAGCAGCGCCTCCCGGTTCGTTTGGAATCGGGAGGCGTTTTTCATCCAGCGGACCCGCTCGTTGCGTGCGCCGGGTGCGGAAAGTGAAGCAGGGGCGTCACGCGCGGGGCGGAAGGATGCAGCGGTGCCCCGGCGTTTTGCTGCAGCCGTTGCACGACACGCAGCGCGACGGGACGCCCGGATCGTCGCGCCAGCGATTGACCAGATCGGACTCGCAGATGAGGGGGCGGCACAGGCCGAAGGCGGCGATGCCGCCCTCGCGCGCGAGGTGTTCCATGGCATCGAGGCGGCGGTTTCCGCCGGTCAGAATGACAGGCACGGGAACCTGCCGCGCAAGGCGCGCAGCAAACGAGGCGAAGAACGGCTCGCCCGTGCATTCCTTCGGGGAGAACGCGTGCCAGTCGCCGCTCACCTCGATGGCATCGATCCCATGCTCCGCCAGCAGGGCTGCCACCTGCAGGCTCTCCTCGGGCAAAAGTCCGCGCAGGGACTCGGCGACGGGCAGCGCCTCGCCCGCGTCTACAGCCGCCCCCGCCACGCCCGCGCCACCCGCGCCCGATCCGCCGGTGCCCGCCACGCCGGCAGCCGCCGATCCGGCCCCCGCACTCGGCTCGGCGACCTTCGGCGCCTCGCCAGCCCCCGCGACGGGCGCGCCCGCGCCCGCACCGGCGAGGTCGCGGCGGTCGTCGGCACAGTTCAGCTTCACCCACAGCGGATAGCCCCCGCCCACCGCGCGGCGGCAGGCGTCCACCACCTCCGCCACGAAGCGCGCGCGGTTCTCGATGGAGCCACCGTAGGCATCGGCGCGGCGGTTCGAACGGGGGCTGAGGAACTGGCTGAGCAGATAGCCATGGGCGGCGTGCAGCTCCACGCCGTCGAACCCGGCTTCCTGCGCGCGGCGGGCGGCGGCGGCGAAAGCATCGCGCAGAAACGCCAGGTCTTCCTCGCTCGCTTCCACCGGCACGATGCCCGTTTTGGGATTCGCCACGGCCGAAGGCCCCAGAATGCGCTTGCTGGGAGGGTCCAGCCGGGTGGCCGAGCCGCCGTAGGCCACCTGCAGGACGATGCGCGCGCCTGCCGCGTGCACGACGTCCACCAACTCGCGGTATTCGCCCACGAGGCTGTCGTCGTAGATGCCCATCATGCGCGGGTTGGGCTGCTCGCCCGCAACGACGTGGGCATAGCCGGTCAGGATGGTGCCCACGCCGCCCTCCGCCAGCTCCCGGTACACCTCCAGCAGCTGCGGCGTCATGCGCCCGTCATCGGTTGCCCAGCCTTCCCACGTGGCCGCCCGCACGAAGCGGTTCTTCGCCCGCATCGGCCCCAGTAAAACCTCGTCGAACAACAAGGATGCTCCCCTGCCCGCGCGCGTGCCGGAAAGCGCCGGACCGCATGCGCCGGCGCCGGCCGTCGGCGCCGTCTCCACCCCCGCGAACGCATCCGCGCGTGCTGACGCCCCCTCAGGCGAGTGTGCGCCCGCTCCCGCGCGCGCACCCGCAAACATCCCCTCGCCTGTTTCCGAACCTGCAGCCATATCCGCTTCCATTCCCATGTCCATGCCCGGCCCGCTTCCCCGTCGATCTCCACGTGCGCCTTTGCGCCGCGGCCTTTCCTTTGCATGGCCGAGTGTAGCGCATGCGCCGCGTCGCAGGGAACGCAAGACGGGCGGAAAACGAGAAAGAACGGGCGCAGGGCTTTCCGCCCCGCGCCCGTCCCCGGACTATGCCACGCGCCACTCGCGCGCCAGCGGGCGCGGAACCCTTCCGCCCAGCACCCGCCCCCGGTTGCATGTTCCGCCCAGCCGCGAAGCCGCGGTCGAGTTCCCGCGCTGCATCCCAGCCGCGAAGCCGCGGCCGGATTCCCGTCCTGCGTTGCAGCCGTGAAGCCGCAAGCCGAAAGGAGGCTACTCCACGCCGACGATGACGTCGGTGGACTTCACCACGGCGAGCGCCTTCGTGCCCACTTCCAGGCCCAGGCTCTCGATGGCCTCGTTCGTGATGGAACCGGTGACCTTCTGGCCACCCGGCAGTTCGATGGCCACGTGGCCGTTCACCGCGCCGCGCTTCACTTCGGAAACGGTGCCGGCAAGCTGATTGCGCGCCGAAATGTTGGCGATGGGTTCCTCGCCCAGGGCGAACATGACGTTGGAGGCCTTGACGATGGCAAACGCCTCCTTGCCCTCGGCCAGACCCAGCTGCTCGATGGCCTCCATGGTGATGTTGGCCTTCACGTCCACGCCATCCAGGGAGATGGTGACGATGCCGTTCACCGCGCCCTCGGTGACGTTCGAGATGGTGCCCTTCAGAAGGTTGCGTGCGGAAATCTGCATGATGAACTCCTTTTCTGTTCGCTGTGCGCCCTGCGTCCCGGGACGCCTCCCATTGCGCGCCGTGCGTTTCGCGGCGCCCTTCGCTGTGACGCTTCGCAGTATGGCATCCTGCGCACGCCGTACCGCCACGATAGGCGCTTCTTCACATCCCCCAGCCCCGTTCGTCCCGTCTCGTCCCGTTTCGTTGCAAGGGCGTTACGCGAACGCGGGGCCAAACCGCGCGTTCCCCTCCCACAAAGGCAGGCGCCCAGTGCCGAACCGCAGGCGCCCCGGCACTGAACTGCGATCCGAACCTTGGACGGACCGCGCAAGGCATGGGTGGGCCAAGCGGAAATTGGACGGGCCAAGCGGAAACCCGGATCGCGAAAGGCGCGCTTTGGCGCTCCTGCCGAATGCCCCGCTACAGCGCTTCGCAAGGCGCCCTCTTTGCGAATTGCCTTCCTATTGAGGGTTGTTTATTCTCATACATATACTATACTGATATAGAATTATTTCTGATAAGAGCATCAGAGAAAAGGGCAGGGGGGCGAACGCAGCATGAACCGCGACGACGCGCTGACCGCCGACGACGTGGCCGCGTTGCTTCAAATTGGCAGGAACTCGGTGTACCGCCTTGCCCAAACAGGGGAACTGCCCTCGTACCGCATCGGGCGCAAGCTGCGGTTCACCCTGCGCGACGTGGAAGGCTACATACGGAAGTCCACGGCGACACAGGGCGCATCCGTCCTCGCGCAGGCGGCCGCCCGAAACGCCGCAGCGGCGGACGGCTCCGCGCATGCGCCTGCAGAGAGGACGGCAGGTGACTTTGCGGCTCTGCCCGCAGGCGCAGGGGCGGGCGACTCCCCGTCCTCCGCGGCGGCGGACGGCCCCCTGCGCGCGGCGGCGGGCGACTCCCCGCACGCCTTCCCGTCCCCCGTTGCCGCCCTCGCCGCCAGCCAGCCCTTCAGCCTGCGCGCGCCTTTCGTCATTTCCGGCAACGACCTTTCGGGCGACCTGCTTGCGAACTACCTGAACGCCGCCGGCGTTCCCACCACGCGCACCTATGCGGGCAGCTACACCGGGCTGGTCAACCTGTACTGGAAGCAGGCCGATGCAGCCCTGGTGCACCTGTACGACCGGAAGACCAACACGTACAACATCCCCTACGTGCAGCGCTTGGCCCCCGGCGTGCCCGTGGTGGTGATCAGGCTGCTGCGACGCACCCAGGGCCTCGTTGTGGCGCAGGGCAACCCGAAGAAGCTGACGACGTGGGGATCGCTTCTGCACAAGGGCGTGCGGCTGGCGAACCGCGAGCGGGGCTGCGGCACCCGCGTGCTGCTTGACGAGAAGCTGCTTTCCATGGAGGCCCGCCCGGATCTTGTGGAAGGCTACGAGCGGGAATTCGCGTCCGCCCTGACCATGGCCACATTCGTGGCGCAGGGCGGCGCGGACGTGGGCGTGGGGACGCAACGCGCCGCCGAGCATGTTCCCGGCCTGGGGTTCGTGCCGCTGCAAACCGAATGGCTCGATCTCGTGGTGGCGAAGTCGCCCCAGAACGAGCGCGCGATAAGCCTGATCAAATCGCTGGCCACCGATACGCGCTTCCGCCGGGAGTTCGCGAGCCTGCACGGCTGCGACGCCTCCGACATGGGCGCCATCACCTACGACTGCTGAACACAGCTGCCCGCGCAGGCCGCATACCCGCGCACGGGCGCTTCTCCATTGGCAGCGAGCCTGCGCGCACGGGCGGCTGCCACAACGCCGCCCCAACGCCGCACATGAAGCCGATCGCTTGCGCCGCCGCTCCGCAATGCCATCCCTGCCCTTCCACATGCCACCGCCCTTCAACAGGCCGCCATGCTTGCACCCCCCTTTCAGCGGGTCGCCATGCCCGCGCATTACAGATTCGTCACGCGCATGCGGCCCGGCCTCGAAAACAAGGCGTATATAATGGGCGGCGGAGCAAGGGGGCGGAAAGCGCCCGAAACGCCGAAGGAGGGGTAAGGGTGCCCATGACGCGCATACTGGTGGTGGAGGACGACGCTGCCATTGTAGACACGCTCACGAGCCTGCTTCGCAGCGAAGGGTACGAAACCGAGCAGACTGACCGGCAAGACGCCGCCGTGGCGTTGTTGGAATCGACGCGCTTCGATTTGGCACTCGTGGACGTGTCGCTGGCACAGGGCAACGGGTTCGCCGTGTGCGCGGCCGCCAAAGCCGCCACGCCCAGCCCCGCCGTCATCTTCCTGACTGCCTCGGACGACGAATACAGCACCGTCGCCGGTTTGGAAATGGGCGCCGAAGACTACATTGCCAAGCCCTTCCGCGCCCGCGAGTTGCTCTCCCGCATACGCGGCGCGCTGCGCCGCACGTCGGGCGCAAGCCCCGTGCTGGCTCTGGGAGACGTGGAAATTGACGCGTCGGCCGCCGTGGTGCGCAAAGGCGGCACGGAAGTGGCGCTTTCCGCACTGGAATACCGCCTGTTGCTGCTGTTCGCCCAAAACCCCGAAAAGCTGGTCACGCGCGAGGCGGTGCGCAACGCCATTTGGGACAGTGCCGGCGAGTACGTGAGCGACAACACGCTGAACGTGTACATAAAGCGCCTGCGCGACAAGGTGGAAACCGACCCGTCGCACCCGCGGCTCATCCAAACCGTGCGCGGGCTGGGGTACAAGGCGGGAGCATAGCACGCCCCGCCGCGCAGGCATCGACGAGCGAAAGAGGATCCCATGAGACTGACGCGCAACCCATCGTTTCTGCGACAGGCGGGAACCATGGCCGCCGTTCTGGCAGCGGTAGTCGCTGCGGCCTGCATAGTGGATGGCGGGCGCTGCGCCCTGTGGGCGGCGGGGGCTGGACTGGCCATGGGCACGCTGTTCGCCGTGTTTTCCGAAATGCGCTTCCGGCAGGTCATGCGCCTTGCATCCGAGGTGGACGAGGTGCTGCACGAAGGACGCCGCATCGACTTTTCGGATTACCGCGAGGGCGACTTGGCCATCCTGAAGAACCAACTCTCCAAAATGGTGGCAACCCTGCGCGACACCGGCATGAGGTTGGAGCAGGAGAAGGGAGCGCTGGCCGACGCGCTGGCCGACGTGTCGCACCAGATACGCACGCCGCTGACCGCCATGGGCCTCATGGTGCCCGTCATCGAGAACAGCGCCAACGCCACGGAACGCGCGCGCACCCTGCGCGACTTGGAGCGCATGATCGACCGCGTGGGCTGGTTGGTGTCCACCCTGCTCAAGGTGGCGAAAGTGGATGCCGGGGCGTTCCGCGTGCAAAAGGCGCGCGTGGACGCCGCCCGCATGGCGCACGACGCGCTCTCGCCGCTTGCCGCCGCGCTGGACTTGCACGACATCGCCTGCGTCATCGACGCGTCGGAGGGCGCCTCGTTTACCGGAGACGCCGCGTGGTCGGCCGAGGCGCTGGAAAACGTGCTGAAGAACTGCATGGAACACACCCCGGCCGGCGGCACCATACGCGTGGAAGTGCGCGAGGACGCGCTGGCCTGCCGCATCCGCGTCACCGACACCGGCCCGGGCATTGCGCCGGAAGACCTGCCACACATTTTCGAGCGCTTCTACCGGGGGCGGCAGGCGGAAAGCGTCGAGCAGGATGCTGCACGGGATGCCAAGGGGAGCGCCGCTTCCCGGCCAACGCAGGGGTTCGGCATCGGGCTGGCGCTGGCGCAGTCGCTCGTGTCGGCCCAAGGGGGCACACTGCGCGCCGGATGCGCCCCCGAAGGCGGCGCGCGCTTCGACATGACGTTTCCCAAGATGACCGTCTAGAAGCCGCCGGGGCGCCGGGCAACGGCGCCTGCGGGGCACGGGGGACGGCTGCATGTGGCCTGCGGGGCGCAGGGGCGAGCAGCGGGCGCATTTGACCGGCGAGGCGCGGCGGAGCGCCCGCGCAATCACTTCCCAGAAAGCGACCTTCCTTCGGCATCCACCACGTCCACCAATTCGAGCCAGTACGCCAAGTCCTTCCCGGCCAGCAAATGGTTGAAATCCACCGCGAGCGCATCTTCCGTCTCGGCGACCACCTTCACGGGAACCACCTGGTGCGACACGGGGTGCTCCCACGTCACGAAGTCGCCCACGTGCAGCGTCGCGCCCTCGGCCAGAAACGACCTCGGGTAGCGCACCACTCCTTCGGGGTCGTGATCGCCGTAGGCCTTGGCACAAGGCACCACCACGTCGCGCTGCTCACCTATCTCCATGTCGTAGAGCGCTTCCTCTATGCCGCGCGGCACCTCGCCCGCGCCCATGACTATGCGCTCGGGCTCCCCCGCAGTGCAGTCCTCCAGCACGGGCTCGCCCACTGGGCCGCCCCGATAGCGGACGTGCGCCGTCTTGCCGGAATACTCCCGATGCTTCATATTCGCCGCCTTGTCCAAGTGCTGCGGGGCCGGCGCGCCACGCGCTTGCCAGCTGCACGGCCACGCGCTTGCCAGCTGCACGGCCACGCGTGCGGCGCACCCGTCGCCGGCGCGCGCCGATTGCGCGCGTCGCCTGCCGCACGTCGATTGCCTGTGCGACCGCCGCCTTCGCGCGGACCGGCCCCCGCCTCCCTTCCTACTCCTCTTCTTCCATGCCCAAGCTGATGCGGCTGTCCGCTCGCTGGCTGCTGGTGGTGAAATGTTCGTTGGCCTGCACGTTCACTGCACCGAACACGTGGCGCCCTTCCTTGAACTTGTTGCGCGGCTCGAACGCCCCGCGCGCCTCCAGCGGCTTGTACTGCGGCACGAACAGCACCTGCTTGGTCTTCTCTCCCAGCTTGCGCGCCAGTTCATCCAAGGGGCCGTAGCACATGACGTTCGCCAGGCAGTGGTGCACGCACGTGGGCTCGCGCCCCGCCGCCGTGCGCTCGGCGCACAGGTCGCACAGGTCGGTGGGGAACGGCAGGCAGTTGTAGTTGAACGTGCCGTCTCCCATGTCCCACGGGCCGTCGGTCTGCACACGGATGCCCCACGTGCCCACCGGG